>DASZQG010000053.1:0-34285 GCA_035550075.1 Hyphomicrobiaceae bacterium
CACGACGGATGTGACGGGTGTTGTGTCTCTGCCGGAGGGGACGGAGATGGTGATGCCCGGGGACAACGTTGCGGTGACGGTAGAGCTGATTACGCCGATTGCGATGGAGGAGAAGCTGCGCTTTGCGATCCGCGAGGGCGGGCGCACGGTGGGCGCCGGCGTCGTCACCTCCATCATCGAGTAGGAGAGTTTCAGGGGCGCCCGAGCAAACCGGGCGCTTCTCGCTTTTGGGTTGGCAGGTTCTCAGATGCAAAGTCAGAACATACGCATTCGGCTGAAGGCGTTCGATCATCGCGTGCTGGACGCGTCCACGCGCGAGATCGTCAACACCGCCAAGCGCACCGGCGCGGAGGTGCGCGGGCCGATTCCGCTGCCCACCCGCATCGAGCGCTTCACGGTCAACCGGTCGCCGCATATCGACAAGAAGAGCCGCGAGCAGTTCGAGATGCGCACCCACACGCGCCTGCTGGATATCGTCGATCCGACGCCGCAGACGGTGGACGCGCTGATGAAGCTCGACCTGGCGGCCGGCGTCGACGTTGAGATCAAGCTGTAAGGAAGGAATGCCTCGCTCATGCGTTCCGGAGTCATAGCGCAGAAGGTGGGCATGACCCGCGTCTTCACGGAAGCCGGCGAGCACGTGCCGGTCACCGTGCTGAAGCTGGAAAATGTCCAGGTGCTGGCGCAACGCACCGATGAGAAAAACGGCTATACGGCCCTGCAGCTCGGCGCGGGTACGCGCAAGGCGAGCCGCGTAACGCGTGCCGAGCGGCAGCATTTCGCGGTGGCCAAGGTCGAGCCCAAGCGCACGCTGGCCGAGTTCCGCGTGAGCCCCGAAAATCTGATCGAGGTTGGCGCCGAGATCACCGCCGACCACTTCGTCAAGGGCCAGCTGGTCGATGTGACGGGCACCAACCAGGGCAAGGGATTCCAGGGCCCCATGAAGCGCTGGAATTTCGGCGGCCTGCGCGCCACCCACGGCGTCTCGGTGGTTCACCGCAGCCACGGCTCGACCGGCCAGCGCCAGGACCCCGGCAAGGTCTTCAAGGGCAAGAAGATGGCCGGCCACATGGGCGATGTGCGGGTGACGACGCAGAACCTCGAGGTCGTGCAGACGGACAAGGAGCGCGGGCTGATCCTCGTGCGCGGCGCCGTGCCGGGCACCAAGGGCGGCTGGGTTCTGGTGCGCGACGCGGTGAAGCGGCCCCTGCCGGAGAATGCGCCCAAGCCGGGGTCATTCCGGAAGGCCGCAGGCTCCGAAGCGCCTAAGGCCGCGGCCGAACCGCAGGCGGAGCAGAAATCATGAAGACGGCGGTCAAGACACTCGACGCCGGCAGCGCGGGCGACATCGAGCTCAAGGACGAGATTTTCGGACTCGAGCCGCGTCACGACCTCATCCATCGCATGGTGCGCTACCAGACCCTGAAGCGCATGGCCGGCACGCATCACGCCCAGGACCGGTCCGAGGTGACCGTGACCGGCAAGAAGATGTACCGGCAGAAGGGTACCGGCGGCGCCCGCCATGGCGACAAGTCGGTCTCGCAGTGGCGGGGCGGCGGCAAGGTGTTCGGCCCGAGGCCGCGCAGCCATGCCATTGAGCTGCCGAAGAAGGTGCGGGCGCTGGCGCTGCGGCACGCGCTGTCCGCCAAGGCCAAGGCCGGCGAGATCGTCGTCATCGATCGTGTCGAATCCGCCGATGGCAAGACCAAGGGGCTGAAGGAGCGGTTCGGCAAGCTGGCGCTCACCAATGCGCTGATCATCGACGGCGCCGAGATCCAGCCCGAATTCGCGCGGGCCGCCCGCAACATTCCCAACATCGACGTCCTGCCGGTGCAGGGCATCAACGTGTACGACATCCTGCGCCGCAAGAACCTGGTGCTGACCAGGGCGGCCGTCGAGGCGCTGGAGGCGCGGTTCAAATGAAGAAGCGGGATGCCCACGACGTCATTCGCGCTCCGGCGATCACCGAGAAGTCGACGCTGGTTTCCGAGCACAACCAGGTGGTGTTCCGGGTGGCGCGCGATGCCTCCAAGCCGGAGATCAAGGCGGCCGTCGAGAAGCTCTTCAACGTGAAGGTGAAGGCGGTGAATACCCAGCTGCGCAAGGGCAAGATGAAGACGTTCAAGAACATCCAGGCGCGCCAGGGCGATGTGAAGCGGGCAATCGTGACCCTCGAGGAAGGTCACTCGATCGACGTCACGACGGGACTCTGAGGAACCACGGCCATGGCACTCAAGACATTCCGTCCGACCACGCCCAGCCTCCGCCAGCTCGTGCTGGTGGACCGCAGCCATCTGTGGAAGGGCGGCCCCGTCAAGATGCTGACCGCCGGCAAGACCAAGTCGGGCGGGCGCAACAACCACGGGCGCATCACCACGCGCCATATCGGCGGCGGCCACAAGCAGGCCTACCGGCGCATCGATTTCCGCCGGGGCAAGAGCGACATTCCCGCCCGCGTCGAACGGCTGGAATACGACCCGAACCGCACCGCGTTCATCGCGCTGCTCAAGTACAACGACGGGACGCTGTCCTACATCCTCGCCCCGCAGCGGCTCGCGGTCGGCGATACGGTGGTGTCGGGCGTCAAGGTCGACGTCAAGCCGGGCAACGCCATGCAGCTTGCCTCGATGCCGATCGGCACGATCGTGCACAACATCGAGCTGAAGGCTGGCGGCGGCGGCAAGATCGCGCGTTCGGCGGGAGCCTATGGCCAGCTCGTGGGCCGCGATGCCGGCTGGGCCATTCTTCGCCTGAACTCCGGCGAGACGCGGCGGGTGCGGGCCGAATGCTTCGCCACCGTCGGCGCGGTCTCCAATCCGGATCACATGAACGAGTCGACCGGCAAGGCCGGGCGCACGCGCTGGAGGGGCACGCGCCCGACGGTGCGCTCCATCGCCATGAACCCGATCGATCACCCCAACGGCGGACGCACCAAGGGCGGCAAGCACTGGATGAGCCCGTGGGGCAAGCCGACCAAGGGCGCCAAGACGCGCAAGAACAAGGCGACGGACCGCTTCATCGTCCGGCCGCGCCACGCATCGAAGTAAGGAGCTCACACCGTGTCACGCTCAGTGTGGAAAGGCCCGTTCGTCGACGGCTATCTGCTCAAGAAGGCGGAGACCGTGCGCTCGTCGGGGCGCAACGAGATCATCCGGACCTGGAGCCGGCGCTCGACGATCCTGCCCCAGTTCGTGGGGCTGACGTTCGGCGTCTACAACGGGCAGAAGCATGTCCCCGTCAGCGTGACCGAGGACATGATCGGCCACAAGTTCGGCGAGTTCTCCCCGACACGCACCTTTCACGGCCATAGCGGCGACCGCAAGGCCGTGAAGGCGAAGGTCTAAGCGCCAGGCAACGAGCGGGCGAAGGCAAGGCACATGGGCAAGGCAAAGCGAAATCGGGTCCTGAGCGACAGCGAGGCCAAGGCGGTGGCGAGAAACCTGAGGGTGTCGCCGCAGAAGCTGAACCTCGTCGCACAGATGATCCGGGGCAAAAAGGTGGACAGCGCCCTGGCGGACCTCGAGTTCTCCCGCAAGCGCATCGCCAAGGACGTGCGCAAATGTGTGATGTCGGCGGTTGCCAACGCCGAGAACAACCATGGCCTCGACGTCAACGATTTGGTGGTGAGCCAGGCCTATGTCGGCAAGAACCTCGTCATCAGGCGCTTCCACGCGCGCGGTCGCGGACGCATGAACAAGATCGAGAAGCCGTTCGCGCAACTGACCGTGGTGGTGAAACAGCAGGCCGAAGACGCCAAGGAGACCAAGTAGATGGGTCACAAGGTCAACCCGATCGGACTTCGCGTCGGCATCAACCGCACGTGGGACGGGCGCTGGTACGCCAGCCGCGGCGAATATGGCCGGCTGCTGCACGAAGACATGCGCATCCGCGAACACATCCTGAAGCAGCGGCGCCAGGGCGGCATCTCCAAGGTCGTGATCGAGCGCCCGCACAAGAAGTGCCGCATCACCGTGCACACGGCGCGGCCCGGCGTGCTGATCGGCAAGAAGGGCGCCGACATCGAGAAGCTGCGCAGCGAGCTCGCCAAGTTCACGAAATCCGAGGTGCACCTCAACATCATCGAAGTGCGCAAGCCGGAGATCGACGCCACGCTGGTGGCCGAGACCATCGCCCAGCAGCTCGAGCGGCGGGTCGCCTTCCGCCGCGCCATGAAGCGGGCGGTGCAATCCGCCCTGCGGCTTGGCGCGCTCGGCATTCGCATCAACTGCTCAGGCCGCCTCGGCGGCGCGGAAATCGCGCGCATGGAGTGGTACCGCGAAGGCCGCGTGCCGCTGCACACCCTGCGCGCCGATATCGACTTCGGCTACGGCGTGGCGCAGACCGCCTATGGCGTGATCGGCGTCAAGGTGTGGATCTTCAAAGGCGAGATCATGGAGCACGACCCGATGGCCGCCGAGCGGCGCACCATCGAGGCGCAGGAAGGTGGCGGCGGCGGCCGTCGCCGCGGCGGCGACCGCGAGGGCGGCGGCTGGTCGGGCGAACGCCAGTCCGAACCGGCGAAGGCTTGAGGAAGACCAATCATGCTGCAGCCGACCCGCACCAAATACCGCAAGGCCCACAAGGGCCGCATCCATGGCAAGGCCAAGGGTGGAACCGAACTCAATTTCGGCTCCTTCGGCCTCAAAGCCGTGGAGCCGGACCGGCTCACCGCGCGCCAGATCGAGGCGGCGCGGCGCGCCATCAGCCGTGGCATGAAGCGCGCCGGACGGGTGTGGATCCGCATCTTCCCCGATGTGCCGGTGACGAAGAAGCCGGCCGAGGTGCGGATGGGATCGGGCAAGGGCGCCCCGGAGCTGTGGGTGGCCCGCGTCAAGCCCGGCCGCATCATGTTCGAGCTGGACGGCGTGACCGAGGCGACCGCGCGCGAGGCGCTGGCGCTGGGCGCCGCCAAGCTTCCGATCAAGACCCGCGTCGTGAAGCGGATCGAGTGAGTTGCGAGGAATGGGCATGAAGGCCGACGAATTCAGACAGATGACTGCCGACCAGCTTGATGACCAGCTGTCCAAGCTGAAGAAGGAGCAGTTCAACCTGCGTTTCCAGCGCGCCTCCGGGCAGCTGGAGAACACCTCGCGCGTGCGCGAAGTGCGTCGCGACATCGCGCGCATCAAGACGGTGCAAGCGCAACATCGCAATCAAACCAGCAAGGGCGCCTAGAAGGGGTAACAGCGCATGCCGAAGCGCGTTTTGCAGGGTGTGGTCGTATCGGACAAGAACGCCAAGACCGTCGTGGTCAAGGTGGAGCGCCGCTACACGCATCCGCTTCTGAAGAAAACGGTGCGCCGTTCAAAGAAGTTTCACGCCCATGACGAGGACAACACCTTCAAGGTGGGAGACGTCGTGTGGATCGAGGAGAGCCGCCCGATCTCGAGGAACAAGCGCTGGGTGGTGTTGAAGGATGGCAGGGGCTGACGAAGCGGTGCGCTCGTCGCGGGCGGGCGCAACCGGTCAGGCAGGCATGGCACGAGGATTGGGCCGATGATCCAGATGGAGACAAATCTCGACGTCGCCGACAACTCGGGCGCGCGGCGCCTGCAGTGCATCAAGGTGCTGGGCGGGTCGAAGCGCAAGTATGCCACCATCGGCGACACGATCGTCGTCACGGTCAAGGAGGCGATCCCGCGCGGACGCGTCAAGAAGGGTCAGGTGATGAAGGCGGTGGTGGTGCGCACGGCCAAGGGCGTGCGCCGGCCAGACGGGTCGCTGATCCGCTTCGACCGCAACGCCGCCGTGCTGATCAGTCCGCAGGGCGAGCCGATCGGCACGCGCATTTTCGGGCCTGTGACCCGCGAACTTAGAGCGAAGAACCATATGAAGATCGTCAGCCTGGCCCCGGAGGTCCTGTGATGGCCGCCAGGATCAAGAAAGGCGATACCGTGATCGTCCTGGCCGGCAGGGACAAGGGCAAGCGCGGCGAGGTGTACCAGGTCATCCCCCAGGAAGGGCGGGCGCTGGTGCGTGGTGTCAACATGGTGCGGCGGCATCAGCGGCAGACGGCGACGCAGGAAGGCGGCATCGTTTCGAAGGAAGCTTCGATCCATCTGTCGAACCTGGCGCTGGCCGATCCTTCGGACGGCAAGCCGACACGCGTTGGGTTCAAGGTGCTCGAGGATGGCCGCAAGGTGCGTGTCGCCAAGCGGTCGGGCGAGATGCTTGAGGACAAGAGGTAGCCATGGCCGACGACGACAAGCCGGCGAAAGCGCCCAAGGCCGAGAAGGCTGCGGAGGGCAAGAAGCCGGCCAAGGCCGACAAGCAGGCGCAGGCCGGCGGCGACAAATCCGCCAAGGGCCAGAAAGGCCAGCCTGCCGACGGCAAGAAGGGGCAGCGCCAGAAGGGCGAGGGCAAGGCCGAGAAGGCTGCCGCCCCGGCGCCGCGTCCCAAGGACTACAAGCCGCGCATGAAGGCGCACTACGACTCGACGGCGCGCGCCGAGCTGACGAAGCAGTTCGGCTACACCAATGCCATGCAGGTGCCCAGGATCGAGAAGATCGTGCTCAACATGGGTGTGGGCGAGGCCGTCAATGACCGCAAGAAGGTCGACTCGGCGGCGAAGGACCTCACGCGCATCGCCGGGCAGCGTGCGGTCATCACGCGCGCGCGCAAATCGATCGCCACCTATAAGGTGCGCGACGGCATGCCGATCGGCGCCAAGGTGACCCTGCGCGGCCACCGCATGTACGAGTTTTTGGACCGGCTGGTGACGATCGCGCTGCCGCGCGTGAAGGACTTCCGCGGCCTGAACCCGAAGAGCTTCGACGGCCGCGGCAACTTTGCGCTGGGCCTGCGCGAGCACATCGTGTTCCCCGAAATCGACTACGACGAAGTCGACGAGGTGTGGGGCATGGACGTGATCGTCTGCACGACGGCGAAGACCGACGACGAGGCGCGCGCCTTGCTGCGCACCTTCAACTTTCCGTTTCGCACTTGAGGGCGGCCGTGACGCGGCTCTTGGAGGAGTGAATGGCTAAGAAAAGCTCGATCAACAAGAACAACCGGCGCAGGAAGCTGGTCGCGCAGTATGCGGCCAAGCGCAAGCGGCTGAAAGACACGGCCCGCGACCTGACCAAGCCGGCGGAAGACCGCTTCGCCGCGCAGCTGAAGCTTGCGCAGATGCCGCGCAACTCGTCGGCCACGCGCGTGCGCAATCGCTGCGAACTGACCGGCCGGTCGCGCGGCTACTACCGCAAGCTGCGCGTGTGCCGCAACATGCTGCGCGAGCTGGCGAGCCAGGGCCTGGTGCCCGGCATGATCAAGTCGAGCTGGTGACGGAGAAAAGGCCATGAATGACCCGCTCGGCGATATGCTCACCCGCATCCGCAACGCCCAGCAGCGCCGCCGGCCGAAGGTGTCCTCGCCGGCATCGAAGCTGCGCGCGCACGTGCTCGACGTGCTGGCGGACGAGGGCTACATCCGCGGCTACGTGCGCGTCGATCACAAGAACGGCGCCTCGGAGCTTGAGATCGAGCTCAAGTATTCCAACGGGCAGCCGGCGATCCGCGAAATCAAGCGCATCTCCAAGCCCGGCCGGCGCGTGTACAAGGCCGTGCGCGACCTCTCCACGGTCGCCAACGGCCTCGGCGTGGCGATCCTTTCCACGCCGAAGGGCGTGATGTCGGATTCGCGCGCGCGTGAAGAGAACGTCGGCGGCGAGATTTTGTGCAACGTGTTCTAGCGGCGGCGCTGGATCGTAGACGGTAAGGACAAGAAATGTCGCGCATCGGCAAAAGGCCCGTTCCGATCCCCTCCGGGGTCACGGCGGCGGTATCCGGCCAGAAGGTGACGGTGAAGGGCCCCAAGGGCGAGCTTTCCTTCACCTGCCCGGAGCTGATCAAGGTCGAGAAAACGGAAGCTGGCGTCGCGGTCGCGCTGCGCGAGGACACCAAGCCCGCGCGCGCCATGTGGGGCATGTCGCGCACGGAGATCGCCAACCTGATCG
The DNA here is from genome assembly GCA_035550075.1 of Hyphomicrobiaceae bacterium. Lineage (GTDB taxonomy): Bacteria > Pseudomonadota > Alphaproteobacteria > Rhizobiales > Hyphomicrobiaceae > AWTP1-13. The sequence continues at coordinate 7,955 of DASZQG010000053.1, forward strand.
AGGGCGTGACCAAGGGCTACTCGCAGACGCTGGAGATCCATGGCGTGGGCTATCGCGCGGCCCTGAAGGGCAAGGACGCCATTCAGCTGCAAGTCGGCCTGAGCCACGACGTGATCCACGCCATTCCCGCCGGCGTCGATGTGAAGGTGGGCGGTGCCAAGCAGGAGCTCGTCACCGTGTCCGGGATCGACAAGCAGAAAGTGGGGCAGCTCGCGGCCGAAATCAGGGCCTCGCGTCCACCCGAGCCCTACCAGGGCAAGGGCGTCCGCTACCAGGGCGAGCACATCCTGCGCAAGGAAGGCAAGAAGAAGTAGGCGCCATGCACGGCAAGCTCAATCAGTTCGACAAGCGCAAGCATCGGGTCCGCCGCGAGCTGCGCCGTCACAGCGGCGAACGGCCCCGGCTCTCGGTGCATCGCAGCTCCAAGCACATCTACGCCCAGATCATCGATGATACGCGCGGCCACACGCTGGCCGCGGCGTCGAGCCTGGACAAGGACGTCAAAGGCTCATTGCGCACCGGCGCCGACAAGGCGGCCGCGACCGCGGTGGGCAAGGCGCTCGCCGAGCGGGCGCGCAAGGCCGGGATCGAGCGCGTCGTATTCGATCGCGGCGGCTACAAGTTCCATGGGCGCATCAAGGCCCTCGCCGACGGCGCGCGCGAAGGTGGGCTCAGCTTCTAACCGGGAAAGGCAGGCAGGTGGCTCGTCCTCATAGAGACCGTGATCGCAATCGCGAAGAGCGCGACAGCGAATTTGCGGACAAGCTCGTGCACATCAACCGCGTGGCCAAGGTGGTCAAGGGCGGCAAGCGCTTCGGCTTCGCGGCGCTGGTGGTGGTCGGCGACCAGAAGGGCCGCGTCGGCTACGGCCATGGCAAGGCGCGCGAGGTGCCCGAAGCGATCCGCAAGGCGACGGAAGCCGCGCGCCGCGGCCTGGTGCGGGTGCCGCTGCGCGAGGGCCGCACGCTGCACCACGACAGCGAGGGCCGGCACGGCGCCGGCAAGGTCGTGCTGCGCTCCGCGCCTCCCGGCACCGGCATCATCGCCGGCGGGCCGACGCGCGCCGTGTTCGAGATGCTGGGCGTGCAGGACGTGGTGGCCAAGTCGCTCGGCAGCACCAACCCCTACAACATGGTGCGGGCGACGTTCGACGCCCTCAAGGGCCAGGAGAACCCGCGGGCGGTTGCCGCACGGCGCGGCAAGAAGGTCAGCGAGATCGTGGCGCGCCGCCGCGACGGCGCGGCCGACGCGGATGTGGCCGGCGAGGCGGTCTGAGGCAGGTCATGGCAACGAAACCCAAGAAATCCGGCGGCGCCGGCAAGACCATCACGGTGGAGCAGATCGCCAGTGCCAGCCGGCGCCCGGCGCGCCAGGAGCAGACCCTGATCGGCCTCGGCCTCAACAAGCTGCACCGGCGGCGCACGCTGGAGGACACCCCGGCCGTGCGCGGCATGATCAGGAAAATCAGCCATCTCGTCCGCGTGGTCGAGGACAAGGCCTGAGGTAGGGAGCATCGACGGCCATGCGGCTGAATGAGCTTAAGGACAACCCCGGATCGCGCAAATTCCGCGTGCGCATCGGGCGCGGGATCGGATCGGGCCTCGGCAAGACCGGCGGCCGCGGCGGCAAGGGCCAGACCGCACGCTCCGGCGTGCGCCTGGGCGGCTTCGAAGGCGGCCAGATGCCGCTGCACCGCCGCCTGCCGAAACGCGGCTTCAACAAGCGCAACCGCAAGGTCTACAACGAGATCAACGTCGGCCGCCTGCAGCGGGCGATCGACGAGGGCGTGCTCGACGCCAAGAAGCCGGTCGACGTGCAGGCGCTGGTCGCCGCCGGCGTGGTGCGGCGGCCGCTCGATGGCGTCCGCCTGCTCGGCGAAGGCGAGCTGAAGGCCGGCCTGGCGCTGACGGTTGTTCACGCGACCGCGAGCGCCAAGGCGGCCGTCGAGAAGGCCGGCGGCTCGATTACGCTGATCGAGAAGAAGGTGCTGGCCGCCGACGAGGCCAAGCGCAAGAAATCTGCCGCGAAGAAGGCCAAGGTGACCAAGGCCAAGCCGGCCGAGAGCGAGGACTAGGCGCGCGCCGGCCCCAGCCCTCTTGCGCGCTTGCATCGCGAAGTTGCGGGGCCCATGTTTAGGCCAGCCTGCGGGGCGGTGCCTGGGGCGCGAACGGCCGGCAGGCCGGGTCAAGGAGAGGACTGATGGTTTCCGCCGCCGAGCAACTTGCCGCCAACCTGAACTTCGGCGCGTTTGCCAAGGCAGAAGAGCTCAAGAAGCGCATCTGGTTCACCCTCGGCGCGCTGGTCGTGTACCGGCTCGGCACCTACATCCCCATTCCCGGCATCGATCCCGTCGCCTTCGCAGCCGCGTTCAAGAACCAGTCGAGCGGCATTCTCGGCATGTTCAATATGTTCGCCGGCGGCGCGGTGGAGCGCATGGCGATCTTTGCGCTCAACATCATGCCCTACATCTCCGCCTCCATCATCATGCAGTTGATGACGAGCGTGGTGCCAACCCTGGAGCAGCTCAAGAAAGAAGGCGAGCAGGGGCGCAAGCAGATCAACCAGTATACACGCTACCTCACAGTCGGCCTTGCCACCTTCCAGGCCTATGGCATTGCCTTCGGGCTGCAGGGATCACGGGGCCAGTTCGGGCCGGTGGTCACCGATCCCGGACCATTCTTCGTGATCTCGACGGTCGTCACGCTGGTCGGTGGCACCATGTTCCTGATGTGGCTTGGTGAGCAGATCACGGCGCGTGGCGTGGGCAACGGCACGTCGCTCATCATCATGTCCGGCATCGTCGCCGGGCTGCCGAGCGCGATGGCGGGCCTGCTGGAGCTGTCGCGCCAGGGCGCCATTTCCGTACCGCTGCTGATCGGGCTGGTGGTGCTGATGCTGGCGGTGGTCGGCGCCATCGTGTTCATCGAGCGCGCCCAGCGCCGCCTGCTGGTGCAGTATCCCAAGCGCCAGATGGGCAACCGCATGTTCCAGGGCGACGCCTCGCACCTGCCGCTGAAGCTCAATTCCTCGGGCGTGATTCCGCCGATTTTTGCCTCCTCGCTGCTGCTGCTGCCGATTACGGTTGCCCAGTTCAGCGCCGGCGCGGGACCGGAATGGCTCAATTCGATCGTCGCCTCGCTCGGGCGCGGGCAGCCGCTCTATCTGGCCGTATACGTGGCCCTGATCGTGTTCTTCACCTTCTTCTACACTGCGATCGTGCTCAATCCGCAGGAGACGGCGGACAACCTGCGCAAGTACGGCGGGTTCCTGCCCGGCATCCGTCCCGGCGCCAAGACGGCGGAATACATCGACTATGTGCTGACACGCATCACCGTCATCGGGGCCATCTACTTGTCGGCGGTCTGCGTGCTGCCTGAGATCCTCATCTCGTACTGGGGCGTACCGTTCTATTTCGGCGGCACCTCGCTGCTGATTGCCGTGAGCGTGACCATGGATACCGTGGCGCAGATCCAGAGCCACCTGTTGGCCCACCAGTACGAAGGCCTGATCAAGAAGGCCAAGCTCAGAGGGGCGACGCGGCGGTGATGAACCTTATCCTGCTGGGGCCTCCAGGATCGGGCAAAGGGACGCAAGCCAAGGAAATCGCGGCCCAGTACGGACTGGTGCAGCTGTCGACCGGCGATATGCTGCGCGCCGCGGTCGGCACCGGCAGCAAGATCGGCCGCCGGGCCAAGGCCATCATGGAGAAAGGGGAGCTGGTTCCCGACGACATGGTGGTCAAGATCATCGCCGAGCGGATCGACCAGCCCGACTGCAAGAACGGCGTGATCCTCGACGGCTTCCCGCGCACCCTGGCGCAGGCCGCGGCCCTCGACCAGGTGCTCGCCACCCTGAACAAGCGGCTCGACGCCGTCATCGAGCTCAAGGTCGACGACAACAGCCTCGTGGAGCGCATTGTCGGGCGCTTCACCTGCGCGACCTGCGGGCAGGGCTATCACGACCGGTTCAAGCGCCCCAAGGTCAGGGGCGTCTGCGATGTGTGCGGGGGGACCGAGTTCTCGCGCCGCCCCGACGACAATGCCGAGACCGTGACCCGGCGCCTGATGGTCTACTATCGCGAGACGTCCCCGCTGATCGGCTACTATTTCTGCAAAGGCAACCTGAAAAGCGTCGACGGCATGGCCCCCATCGACAAGGTGACGCAGGCGATCAACGCCCTGCTGAAAGGCCTCAAGTGATTGAAGAACCTGCGGGGTTGGGCGGTTGACGGAGGGTGGCGTGTCGGTTAAAAGACGACACCTTTTGAACATGCAAGCGACCGGGGCCGGTGCACAGTGCCGGCGGCCGGTCTGCGCGCGTTTGCAGGTTTGGTCCCGAGCCGTTGCGGCGGACGCTTCGGGAAGAGACATGCGCGCCGTTTAGGAGAACCACGTGGCCCGTATCGCTGGCGTCAACATTCCCACGCAGAAGCGTGTCGTCATTGCCCTCCAATATATTCACGGCATCGGCCCGAAGTTCGCGAAAGACATTTGCGGCAAGGTCGGCATTCCCGAGCAGCGGCGCGTCAACGAGCTGACTGACGCCGAGGTACTGCAGATCCGCGAGACCATCGACCGCGACTACGTGGTCGAAGGCGACCTGCGCCGCGACGTGGCGATGAACATCAAACGGCTGATGGACCTTGGCTGCTACCGCGGCCTGCGCCACCGCCGCAACCTGCCGGTCCGCGGCCAGCGTACCCATACCAACGCGCGCACGCGCAAAGGACCCGCGCGGCCGATCGCCGGCAAGAAGAAGACCGCCTGACCCGGCTGCGAACGGCGCGCTGAGACGCGAGCCGGCGTGCTAGGCCTGGATCTGTAGATTCCGTCGCTGGAGCTGAACTGAAAATGGCGAAAGAGCAGCAGCAGGCGTCACGCGCAAAGCCGCGCCGCCGCGAACGCAAGAACATCACCTCGGGCGTGGCGCATGTCAGCGCGACGTTCAACAACACGATGATCACGATCACCGATGCGCAAGGCAACACCATTGCTTGGTCGTCGGCCGGCACCATGGGCTTCAAGGGCTCGCGCAAGTCGACGCCCTACGCCGCGCAGGTTGCCGCCGAGGATGCCGGCAAGAAGGCCATGGAGCACGGCATGAAGGTGCTTGAGGTCGAGGTGATGGGTCCCGGCTCCGGCCGCGAGTCCGCGTTGCGCGCCCTGCAGGCCGTCGGTTTCCAGATCACCTCGATCCGCGACGTCACCACCATACCCCACAACGGCTGCCGCCCGCGCAAGCGCCGCCGCGTGTAATTCTACGCGAGACGACCCGTTTCGCGTTCCGACCCCGGAGACGGCAGTGCCCGGCTGGCACTCCGACCCGATGAAAGCAAGAGGCCTCCCTTGGCAAATACACTCGTACTGCAAAAGAACTGGCAAGACCTGATCAAGCCCAACAAGCTCGAGATCGAGCCCGGCCGCCAGCGCGACCGCGTGGCGACCATCGTGGCGGAGCCGCTGGAACGCGGCTTCGGCATGACGCTGGGCAACGCGCTGCGGCGGGTACTGCTGTCCTCGCTGCAGGGCTCGGCGATCACCAGCGTGCATATCGACGGTGTGCTGCACGAGTTCTCCTCGATCCCCGGCGTGCGCGAGGACGTCACCAACATCGTCATGAACATCAAGGAGATTGCGCTGCGCCTGCATTCCGACGGCGTGAAGCGCATGGTGCTGAAGAAGGAAGGTCCGGGCCAGGTGAAGGCCGGCGACATCGAGGCCAGCTCCGAGGTGGAAGTGCTCAACCCGGAGCACGTGATCTGCACGCTCGACCAGGGCGCGTCGATCCGCATGGAATTCACCGCCGCCATGGGCAAGGGCTACGTGCCGGCCGAGCGCAACCGGCCCGATGATGCCCCCATCGGCCTGATCCCGGTCGACAGCCTCTACAGCCCGGTGAAGAAGGTGTCCTACAAGGTCGAGAACACCCGCGAGGGACAGATCCTCGACTACGACAAGCTGACGATGACGGTGGAGACCGACGGCTCGGTGACGGCCGAGGATTCCGTGGCGCTGGCCGCGCGCATCCTGCAGGACCAGCTTGCGGTGTTCATCAACTTCGAGGAGCCCAAGAAGCCCGTCGAGGATGTGGCCAAGCATCCCGAGCTGGCCTTCAACGCCGCCCTGCTCAAGAAGGTTGACGAGCTGGAGCTGTCGGTACGCTCGGCCAACTGCCTGAAGAACGACAACATCGTCTACATCGGCGATCTGATCCAGAAGACGGAAGCGGAGATGCTGCGCACGCCGAACTTCGGGCGCAAGTCGCTGAACGAGATCAAGGAGGTGCTGGCAAGCATGGGTCTGCACCTGGGCATGGAAGTGCCGAACTGGCCGCCGGACAACATCGAGGATCTGGCCAAGCGGTTCGAGGACCAGTATTGATCAAGACCGGCGCCGGGCGGATCTGCCGTCCGGCGCTCTCCTTATGGCGAGGCGAGGCCGCAGAACCTCCCCGCAAAACAACGAGAGGAATTGAAGAATGCGACACCGCAAGCTGGGCCGGCGCTTCAGCCGCGACAGCGGCCACCGCCAGGCGATGTTCTCCAACCTGGCCGCCTCGCTGATCCGTCACGAGCAGATCATCACCACCCTGGCCAAGGCCAAGGACCTGAGGCGTGTGATGGACAAGTACATCACGCTTGCCAAGCGCGGCGACCTGAATTCGCGGCGGCTGGCCGCCTCGCGCATGCGCGATGAGGCGATGGTCAAGAAGCTCTTCGACACGCTCGCCCCGCGCTACAAGGACCGCGCCGGCGGCTACACGCGCGTTTTGAAGGCCGGCTACCGCCATGGCGATTCCGCCCCCGTTGCCGTCATCGAGCTCATCGACCGCGATGAATCCGTGAAGGGCAAGGAGGACAAGGAGCGCCACGAGCAGATGAAGGAGGCGCAGGAGAACGCCTGAGCGGCGCGTCCTGCGCAAAGCCTCTCCCGCGCGCCACCTCGCACGAGACGATCACCAAGGCCTGCCCGCAAACGCGGCGCGGGCCTTGTCTATCTGAGCGCCGCGCCCGAGCCGCCGGCCTCCGCCGGTGTGAGCGCGATGGCGGCCCTGCCCTCCGCCCGCTTTCGCGCGGCGGGCGCCACAACCTGCGCGTGGGCCGCCGTGCGCACGTCGCGCACCACCAGGGCGCCGATCAGGAAGCCGACCAGGCTGAGAATGCCCATGATCGCGGAATCGAAGCGGCTGATGAAAATCTTCGGCAGGTCGCCGATGATCAGTTCGACCATGGCGACGGCGATCGCGTAGCCCGGCAGCATCAGCAGGCCCAGCACCACGCCATCGGCGACACGCTCCAGCGTTGCCGCCAGGCTCTCGTTCGCGCCCAGGCTCCAGTGCCGCTGGCGCGCGAGCCAGCAGATGGCGAACGCCGTCACGAACGGCAGCACGAACCACGGCGCGACGCCCACCATGCGGGCCACCGGATCGACCGGCGTGAGCGGCGCCTTGGTGAGGCTCAAGCCGAGGATGACGAACTCGCGCGCAATCTGCAGCAGGAAGAAGGCGACGGTGGCGACCAGACCGGCAACGAAATACCTGCCCCACGGCGTCTCGCTCGCGCGGGCCTGCGCCGGGTTCGAGCCGAACAGCGCGCCGATCATGGCGGCGAACGCCATGCAGGTGACGAACGTGCTGATGCCGATCAGGAACGAGCGGCCCTGCAAGAGCAGCGCCTGCGGGTCGGTGATGTTGTGGAGCGTGCGCAGGCGCTCCAGCACGGCCGGGTACCACACCACGTAGTAGATCAGGAAACCGCCGACCGCCACCGAGAGGAACATCCACAGGATGCGGTTGGTGCTGATCGGACTGATGCGGCCGAGCCCCTGGAAGCCGCTGGCCTTCAGCCCCTCCAGCCGTTGCGGCGCCAGATCGCCGGCCCGCATGATGGACTTGGCCGCGAGCCGGGAAATGCGCTCCAGCAGCAACCGGTATTCGACGTGGAAATAGCCCTCGATTTTCTTCAAGTAGTCCTGCAGTTCGGACGAGCTGAGGCGCACCGGCCGGTCCGCGCTCGGCTCGCCGGCGCTTTCCAGCGACGCCTGCGCCTTTGCTTCCAGTTCGGCCACGCCCTGGCGATTGCCATGCGACGCCCTGGCGAGAATGTCCGTCACGGCGGTCAGCGCGCGCGCCGGATCGCCGCCCTCGCGCATACCCTCCAGCATCCGCACGATATCCATGGCGAGCCGGGTCTTGCGGCCATGGGCTTTCTCGATCTCCTCGAGCGCCTGCATTTCCTCGCGGTTGAGCACCCGCGGCTCCTCCGCGTTCCAGCCCCGCACGTGGCGCAGCAGCGAGGCCGTCTTGCGCCAGGCCGTCACCGAGGCGAGGCTGATGCCTGCGCTATCCCCGTCGATGACGTAGACTTCGAGTTCCTCCAGAAGCTGGAGATTGCGGCGTTGTTCCTCGGGCGAAACCAGCAGCTCGCAGTTCTGCAGGTGATCGACCAGCGCCTGGATGTCGTCGCGCAGGTGGCTTGTGCTGTGCATCCAGGCCAGCAGCGAGCGTTCCACTTCCCGCGTGGGGGCAATGGAGTAACCACTGAAAAGCAGCAGCAGGCCGTAGATGGGAATGTTGTCCTTTGCCAGGATGTTGGCCACTGGGCCAGCGATCAGGCTCATGGGTTTGACAAAATACGGCAGGAAGTGCAGCACCGCGGTGATGCTGAGATACAAGATCACGAACAGCAGCACGAAGGTCAGCCGCGCGCTGACGCTGGGCGGCAGGCGGCGCCCGTCGTTGTCGCGCACCATGTCGGGCCTGAACCCGGCCCACAGCGCGGCAAGGGCTGCGCACGCCACCAGGGCGAACAGCATTTCCTTGGAAAAATCGGCGACAAACTGTGCCTTTACCAACGACATGAAACGCCCCACCATTTGCCGCCACCAGGCGCAGCGATCATAAGGCAAAGACCGGACCACACAAAATCGGTCCCCCGGACGCAGAGGTTCCAGAGCGTGCACCACGCGAGAGCCAGAGAATGAACGCTGAAGAATTGCTTCGCGCCCCCCGCTGGGCAGCGATTTTTGTGATCGTGCTCACCGCTTCGATGGGCACCGCGCCGGCATTCGCCCAGCAGCGGCGCGAGCCGCCGCCGTCGCGCGCGGCCGCCCAGTATTCGTTCGCGCCGATCGTGAAGAAGACCACCCCGGCGGTGGTCAACGTCTACGTGCGCTCGCGCGTGCAGACGTTCGTTTCGCCGTTTGCGGACGATCCGGTGTTCCGGCGCTTCTTCGGCGAGGATTTCGGCATGCCGCGCGAGCGCATCCAGAACTCGCTGGGCTCCGGCGTCATCATCCGGCCGGATGGCATCGTCGTCACCAACAACCACGTGGTGAAGACCGGCGGCACCGCCGAGATCAAGGTGGCGCTGGCGGACCGGCGTGAGTTCGACGCCAAGGTGATCTTTCAGGATGAGAAGTCGGACATCGCGGTGCTGCGCATCGAGGGCGGCGACGGCCACTTCCCCTATCTGGAATTCGAGGACTCCGACACCATCGAGGTGGGCGACCTGGTGCTGGCGATCGGCAACCCGTTCGGCGTCGGCCAGACCGTCACCAGCGGCATCGTCTCTGCGCTCGCGCGCACCGAGATGGCGCGCTCGGACGCACAGGTGTTCATCCAGACCGACGCCGCCATCAATCCCGGCAATTCCGGCGGTCCGCTGGTCGACATGGCGGGGCGCGTGGTCGGCATCAACACCGCGATCTTTTCCCGGTCGGGCGGCTCGCTGGGCATCGGCTTCGCCATCCCCTCCAACCTGGTGAAGCTGTACGTGGAAAGCGCGCTGACGGGCCGCAAGCTCGAGCGGCCGTGGCTCGGCGCCAAGCTCGACGCCGTCAACCGCGAATGGGCCGAGAACCTGGGGCTTGACCGGATAGCCGGCGCTCTCGTCGTGCGGCTCTCGGAAAAGGGCCCCGCGGCGTCCGCCGGCCTGCAGCCGGGCGATGTGATCGTCGCCGTCGACGGCCACGAGGTGGCCGACCCGCGCGGCCTGTACTACCGGCTGACCACGCGCGGCATCGGCCACACGGCGCGGCTCGACGTCGTGCGCAAGGGGCGCCGGCTGACCGTCGACGTGCCGCTGCGCGCGGCGCCGCAGCCCGGACGCGACGATGTGCGCGACGTCTCCGGCGCCAACCCGTTCGACGGTGCCCGCGTAGCCAACATCTCCTCGGGCGCGGCCGACGACCTCGACTTGAAGGATGCCGACGGCGTCGCCATTCTCTCCGTGCGCCCCAATTCGACCGCGGCGCGTCTCGGCTTCCAGCAGGGTGACGTGATCATGCAGGTGGGGCGCAAGAAGGTCGAGACCGTGCGCGAGCTGGAAACGCTTCTGAGCGCGCGGCAGCGGGTGTGGCAGGTGGTCGTCAAGCGCGGCGACCGTATCCTGCAGCTTCAGGTGCAGGGCTGAATGACAAACCTGTTTCAGGCGGCCGGTCTGGAGAAGGAGGCGCCGCGCCCCCTGGCCGACCGTCTGCGGCCGAAAAAGGTCGCCGAGGTCGTCGGCCAGGACCACCTGGTCGGGCCTGACGGCACGCTGACCCGCATGCTCCGGAGCGGCCGCCTGCAAAGCATGATCCTGTGGGGACCGCCGGGCACCGGCAAGACCACCGTGGCGCGCCTGCTGGCGGACGAGACGCACCTGGAATTCGAGCAGCTTTCGGCGATCTTCTCGGGCGTGCAGGACCTGCGCAAGGCATTCGACCGCGCCAAGGCGCGCCGAGAGGCCGGCAAGGGCACGCTGCTGTTCATTGACGAGATCCATCGCTTCAACCGCGCGCAGCAGGACGGCTTCCTGCCGCACATGGAAGACGGCACCATCACGCTGGTCGGCGCGACCACCGAGAACCCGTCGTTCGAACTCAACGGCGCGCTCTTGTCCCGCGCGCTGGTGCTGGTGTTTCACCGGCTCGACGCCGGCGCCCTGGAGGAGCTGCTGAAGCGCGCGGAAGCCGAGGAGGGCCGGCCCCTGCCGCTCGACACGGAGGCGCGCGAGACGCTGAAGGCCATGGCCGATGGCGACGGGCGCACCGTGCTCAACATGGCGGAAGAGGTGTTCGGTTCTGTCGCGGCCGGCGCGCCCGCGATCGGGCGCGAGGCGCTGACCGACCTCGTGCAGCGGCGCGCGCCGCTCTACGACAAGTCGCGCGACGGCCACTACAACCTGATCAGCGCGCTGCATAAGGCCGTGCGAGGCTCCGATCCGGATGCCTCGCTCTACTGGCTGGCGCGCATGCTCGACGGCGGCGAGGACCGTCTCTACATCGCGCGGCGGCTGGTGCGCATGGCGATCGAGGACATCGGGCTCGCCGACCCGCAGGCGGTGGTGCAGGCCCTGTCCGCCAAGGAGGTCTACGATTTCCTGGGCAGTCCGGAAGGCGAGCTGGCGCTGGCGCAAGCGACGATCTATCTCGCCACCGCGCCCAAGTCGAACGCTGCCTACACCGCGTTCGGCGCCGCCATGCGCACGGCGAAGGAGCTCGGCAGCCTGGCGCCGCCCAAGCACATCCTCAACGCGCCGACCAAATTGATGAAGCAGGAAGGCTACGGCGCGGGCTATGCCTACGACCACAGCGCGCCCGAGGCGTTCTCGGGCCAGCACTACTTCCCCGACGACGTCGAGCGGCGGCAGTTCTACGAGCCGACCGGGCGGGGCTTCGAGGCCGAGCTGAAGAAGCGGCTTGAGACCTGGGCGAGGCTGCGCGCACAGCGCCGGGGCTGATGCCAGCGCTTTCCCGCGTCAACTCCGCGGCCAGAGGATCATCTCCGAGCAACGGAACTGCGCGATCGGCTTCTCGGCGCCTTCCGGCGTTACCACCGCATCCCACACCTGCGTCGTGCGGCCCTGATGCAAGGGATGCGCGCGGCACACGATCACGCCCTCGCGCGCCGAGCCGAAGAAGTTGCTCTTAAGCTCGATGGTGGTGAAGCCGCTCGCGCCCTCGGGCAGTGAGCGCACCGTGCCGTAGCCACAGCAGGTGTCGGCGAGCGACACCACGGCCCCGGCATGCAGATAGCCGTTCCAGGCCGCCAGCGCCTTGCGCGCCGTCATCCTCGCGATCACCTCGGTGGGCTCGACCTTGACGAACGAGATGCCCAGATGCCCCGGCAGGTACGCGCCGCCTGCGGCGTTCCACTCCTCCATGGTCTGCGGAATCTTGATGTCCATGCGTGCCACCCTCGTCGGCGATGCCAAAACCGGCGCGACCCTATCGCAACCGGCGGTGGCGGCCTAGGCCATGCGGCCGCGTTGCACCTGTGGCTTGGCTTCGGCATACTGCGACTTCCGCCGATCGAGGGACCATGGCCGACCCGGTGCCCAGCTCTTCGCGCAACGCTTCGCTGGCCATCGAGATGGTTGGGGTCAGCAAGTGGTTCGGAGCCTTCCAGGTCCTCAAGAACATCGACCTGGCGGTGCGGCGCGGCGAGAAGATCGTGATCTGCGGGCCCTCGGGATCGGGAAAATCCACGCTGATCCGCTGCATCAACCGCCTGGAAACGCACGAGCAGGGGCGGATCACGGTCGATGGCATCGAGCTGAGCGACGACCTGCGCCAGACCGACAAGGTGCGTGCCCAGGTGGGCATGGTGTTCCAGAGCTTCAACCTGTTCCCCCACCTGACCGTGCTCGACAACCTCTGCCTGGCGCCCGTGTGGGTGAAGAAGATGCCGCGTGCGGAGGCCGAAAGGATCGCGCGGCAATACCTGGAGCGGGTGCATATTCCCGACCAGGCCGACAAGTATCCCGGCCAGCTTTCCGGCGGCCAGCAGCAGCGCGTGGCGATCGCACGTGCGCTGACCATGAATCCGCGCATCATGCTGTTCGACGAGCCGACCTCCGCGCTCGATCCCGAGATGATCAAGGAGGTTCTGGACGTGATGACCGAGCTGGCGCGCTCGGGCATGACCATGGTGTGCGTGACGCACGAGATGGGCTTTGCCCGCTCGATCGCCGACCGCGTCATCTTCATGGACCAGGGCGAAATCGTCGAGGAGGCGCCGCCGGAGACGTTCTTCACCAATCCGCGCTCGCCGCGCACCAAGCTGTTCTTGTCACAGATTCTGCGCAACTAGGGTTTTCGCACGCCGGGCGGCGCCGGTTGACAGGCGCGGCGGCGGATTGAACATTGCAGATACGATAATCCTTCATCGGAGTACGAGGCATGAACATGTTTGCGCGCGCGACCGCGATGGCGGCAGGGCTGCTGATCGCGACGACCGGCCTGGCCAGCGCGCAACAGCGCACGCTCGATACCGTCAAGCAACGCGGCCAGCTCGTGTGCGGCGTCAACGTCGGCCTGGCTGGCTTCAGCTCCGCCGACGACAAGGGCAACTGGACCGGCCTCGACGTCGACTATTGCAAGGCCATCGCTGCTGCAGTGCTGGGCGATGCGACCAAGGTGAAATACGTCGGCACCACCACCAAGGAGCGCTTCACCGCGCTGCAGTCGGGCCAGCTCGACGTGCTGGCGCGCAACACCACCTGGACCCTGCAGCGCGATTCCTCGCAGGGGCTGAGTTTCGCCGGCGTGAACTACTACGATGGTCAGGGCTTCATGGTGAAGAAGTCGCTCGGCATCAAGTCGGGCAAGGAGCTGGCCGGCGCCACCATCTGCGTGCAGACCGGCACCACCACCGAGCTGAACCTTGCCGACTTCTTCCGCTCCAACAACCTGCAATACAAGACCCTGGTATTCGACAAGGCCGATGAGGCGGTCCGCGCCTACCAGGCTGACCGTTGCGACGCCTACACCACCGACGTATCCGGCCTTTATGCGCAGCTCGTGCGCATGGGCAATCCGGACGATCACGTGGTCCTGCCCGACGTCATCTCCAAGGAGCCCTTGGGACCATCCGTGCGCCAGGGCGACAGCCAGTGGTTCACGATCGTGCGCTGGGTGCATTTCGCGCTGCTCAATGCCGAGGAGGCCGGCATCACCCAGGCCAACGTCGACCAGATGGCGGCCTCCGACAACCCCAACATCAAGCGCATCCTCGGCAAGGAAGGCGACTTCGGCGAGGGGCTGGGCCTCGACAACGACTGGGTGCACCGGATCATCAAGCAGGTGGGCAACTACGGCGAGATCTACGAGCGCAACGTCGGCAGCGGCTCGCGCCTGAAGATCCCGCGCGGCCTCAACCGGCTGTGGACCAAGGGTGGACTGCACTATCCGCCGCCGATCCGCTAGCGCGAGGCGGTCGGCATGGCGTCGCGACTCCAGACCAGGCGGGCGCCGCCTGCGGAGAGCCTCGGCAGCTTTCTTTATCGGCCCGAGGCGCGCCAGATCCTCTACCAGGTGCTGCTGGTCGCCGTCGTGGTGCTGGTGCTGGCGTGGATCGTCAACAACGTCGCCGTCAATCTGCGCCGGCAGAACATCGCTTCCGGGTTCGATTTCCTCGACCGCACGTCCGGCTTCGACGTTTCCCAGTCGCTGATTGCCTATTCCAACGCCTCCACCTACGGCCGTGCCTTCTGGGTGGGCCTGCTCAACACGCTGCTGGTGGCGGTCATGGGCATCATCGCCGCCAGCGTGATCGGCTTCATCGTCGGCATTGCCCGCCTTTCCTCCAACTGGCTGATCGCGCGGCTGGCGACAGTCTATGTCGAGGTCGTGCGCAACGTGCCGCTGCTGCTGCAGCTCTTCTTCTGGTATTTCGCCGTCCTCAAGAACCTGCCCGGCCCGCGCCAGAGCTACGTCCTTCCCGGCGGCGCCTTCTTTAACGTGCGCGGCCTCTACTTGCCGGCACCAATACCGCGCCCAGGCTTCGGCTATGTGGCTCTTGCCTTCGCCGTCGGCGTGATCGCCACCATGGTGCTGGCGTACCGCGCCGGGCGGCGCCAGGAGGAAACCGGCGTGCGGCCGCCGGTGCTCGGATCGGCGATGGGGCTCATCATCGGTCTGCCGCTTGTCGTGTTCGCCGCCGCCGGGTTTCCGCTCGCCGTCGACGCACCCGTGCTGAGGGGGTTCAATTTCTCCGGTGGCCTTGTGATCCAGCCCGAGCTGATGGCGCTGCTGCTGGGTCTGAGCATCTATACCGCCAGCTATATCGCCGAGATCGTGCGCGGCGGCATTGTCGGGGTGCCCCGAGGGCAGCGCGAGGCGGCGCTGGCGCTGGGCTTGACGGCCGCTCAGGCGCTGCGCCTCGTCATCATTCCGCAGGCGCTGCGCCTCATCATCCCGCCGCTCACCAGCCAGTACCTCAACCTGACCAAGAATTCCTCACTGGCGGTGGCGATCGGCTATCCCGATTTCGTCAGCGTGTTCACCGGCACCGTCCTCAACCAGACCGGCCAGGCGGTGGAAGTGATCCTGATGACGATGGGCGTGTTCCTCGCGTTGAGCCTGCTGACGTCAGCCGGCATGAACTGGTTCAACCGCCGCATGGCGCTGGTGGAACGCTGAGGCGGCGCGATGGTCGGCGAACCAGATAGATCTGTCCCCATGCCCCGCACGGCCGCGGCGCCGGTCGAGTGGGTGCGGCGCAACCTGCTGTCGTCTCCGCTCAACGTTGCCTTGACCCTGCTCGGCCTCTGGATTTCCATCGCGGCGATCAAAGGCATCGCCGGCTGGGCGATTTTCCACGCCACCTGGACCGGCGCCGACGGCTCGGCCTGCGCCCACGAGGGTGGCGCCTGCTGGCCGTTCGTGGCCGCGAAATTCGGCCAGTTCATGTATGGCCGCTATCCCGATGTCGAGCGCTGGCGGGTCAACCTGACCTATGCGCTGGCCGCGGTGGGATTGCTGGCGCTGGTCAGTCCGCGCGTGCCCGGGAAGTTCTGGTCCGCCCTCTACCTGGTGGCGATCTTTCCCGTCGTCGCGTTCCTCCTCCTGTATGGCGGAGCCTTCGGCCTGCCGGTCGTCACGACCGATCTGTGGGGCGGCCTGCTGGTGACGCTGGTGGTGGCGAGTGCCGGCATCGCCGGCGCGTTTCCGCTCGGCATCCTGCTGGCGCTGGGGCGCAGGTCGCACATGCCGGTGGTGCGCCTTCTCAGCATCGCCTTCATCGAGTTCGTGCGCGGCGTGCCGCTGATCACCGTGCTGTTCATGGCCTCGGTGATGCTGCCGCTGTTCCTGCCGCAGGGCATCGACATCGACAAGCTGCTGCGTGCGCTGATCATGGTGGCGCTGTTTTCGGCCGCCTACCTCGCCGAGGTGATCCGCGGCGGCCTGCAGGCGATCCCGCGCGGCCAGTTCGAGGCGGCCGATGCGCTGGGGCTGAACTACGCGCAGAAGATGGGCCTGATCGTGCTACCGCAGGCCCTGAAGCTGGTCATCCCCGGCATCGTCAACACCTTCATCGGCCTTTTCAAGGACACCAGCCTGGTGCTGATCATCGGCATCTTCGATCTGCTCGGCATCGTCCAGCTCGGCCTGAGCGATTCGAAATGGCTGTCGCCGTCCACGCCCATGACCGGCTACGTGTTCGCCGGAGTGATCTTCTGGCTGTTCTGCTTCGGCATCTCGCGCTACTCGCAATCGGTCGAGCGGCGCCTCGGCGACGGCCGTGACAGCGCACAGCGAATCTGGCAATGACGGCACGTGGGCCTTCCTCATCGGCCCGCCAAAAGTGCCCGAACGTCCAACTTGGCCTGCGCTGTAGGAACAACTCGCGGGCCTTTTTCTTTGCCCTGTTGAGATAACGAACCGCGCGTTTGTCAGCCGCGCGGCAGCAGGTGCGCCACCAGTTCGCCAATCGCCAGCGACGAGGTGAGCCCGGGGCTTTCGATGCCGTAGAGCGCCACCAGGTTGTCCATACCGTGCCGGTCCGCGCCATGGATGGCGAAGTCCGGCACCGGCTCGCCCTCGCGATAGAGCTTGGGCCGGATGCCCGTGTAATCGGGATGCAGGCGGGCGACGTCGAGCGCGGGATAATAGCTGCGCACGAACCCTAGGAACTTCTGCAGCTTCTCCGGCTCGAATGTGTAGTCGATATCGGGGATCCACTCGATGTCCGGTCCGAACTTGCAGCGCCCGCCGATGTCCACCGTCACGTGCAACCCGAGCCACGCGCCGTCCGGCATCGGATAGATGTGGCGCTGAAACGGCGATTTGCCCGAGAGCGCGTAATACTGCCCCTTGGCGTAATAGGTCGGCGGCGGCACGTAGCCCGCCGGAAAATTCAACGTGGCCGCCAGCTTCGAGGCGTGCAGCCCGGCGGCAATCACGAGCCGCTGGCAGGTGATCTCGCCCGCATGGTCGCCGCTCGTTTCCAGCCTAAACAGCCCGCTGTCATCGCGGCTGATGCGCGTCACCGGCGTGCGCAGCACCACCGAGCCGCCACCCGCCTCGATATGGCCTTCCAGCGCCAGCATCAGCGCGTGGGTGTCGACGATTCCCGTCGACGGCGACAGCACGGCCGCCACGCACGCCAGCTCCGGCTCGAGGGCGCGCGCCGCGTTGCCGCCGAGCGGCTCCAGGTCCAGCACGCCGTTCTTGCGCGCGTTCTCCTGGATCGCCGAAAGTCTCGGAAGCTGGCTGTCGTTGGTCGCGACCAGCAGCTTGCCGCAGCGCTTATGCGGAACGTTGTTCTCGGCGCAGAACGCATAGAGCAATTCCTTGCCGCGCACGCACAGTGTGGCGCGCAGGCTGCCCGGCGGATAGTAGATGCCGGCGTGGATCACCTCGCTGTTGCGCGAGGAGGTTTCCGAGCCAATCAGCGCGTGCTGCTCCAGCACCATCACCTCGTGGCCCGCTTGCGCCAGTGCCCGCGCGACGGCGAGCCCCACCACGCCCGCGCCGATGACGATGGTTTCGACGTCTGCGCTCATGGCGTCCCGGTCTGCGGTTGCGGTGCGGTCGGTGCCGCGCTCAGCTTGCGCCGTATGATCGAGCGGAACAATCCATACTGCAGCAGGAACGCCGCCACCTTGGCCCCGACCGCGCCCACGGTGATGAACCACGCCCACGCCTGAATGCTCATGGTGGTGGCGATGGTCAGGTTGAGCGCGCCGAGTACGAACATCAGCCCCGCCCAGGCATAGCCGGCCGCAACCATCACGCCGGGAGGCAGGTTGTCGCGCGCGATGGGCGGCAGGTAGCGGATCATCCAGCCGTGGCGCAGCATGACGCCGCCGATCGCCCAATGGACCAGCGACGGCTTCGCCATGATGAACCGGCTGTCCTGGGTGATGAGCGTGGCGCTGCCGAGCACCACCACCAGGGCGAGCGCCAACCACTGCATGGCCTCGATCGGCCGGCCGGTGGCTTTCATGAACGCGATCTGGCCGATGCCGGCGGCGATCGCCACGCCGGTCGCCAGGGTCACGCTGCCGGTCAGCAGGTAAAAAACGAGAAAGATGATGGCCGACAGGAAGTCGGAAGCAAGCTGTTGCAGGGCGACGCGCATTGCTTGAGCCGTGGCGTGACGGATAAGTCGCGCCCATAAGCGGTGGCGCGCCGTCGCTGTCAACGGGTGGCATGGCCCTCGATCCTGTCCCAGCCTTTCCGGTATGCTGCCCCTCGCCCTCATGCCGGAGGCATGGCGCCGCCATGACCTCTTCCCCACGCCGACGGCACGTGTCGAGCGGGCATGCCAGTGCGGGGAGAGGGGCTTACCGTGCCCCACCTCCTACCCGCTCCAGCGTCATCCCGGCGAAGGAAGGCCGGCGCACAGATACGTCCCGGCAGCGTGCTCCCGGAAATGGGCAGCGCCACATCTCGCCCCGCCACATCTGTCCACAGGCCTCGCAGCGGGAGCGTCCTCGTCCCTTGCAAAAAGAACAAATATAGAACATTCTAGCGAATAGCCATTTCCGGGGATCGCGCACGCCGCCTGCCTCGGAGCCGCCCTGCGAATCGGGGCAGGAGAGCCCTCAGGTTCCAAGGAGGTCACGGCGATGTCGATATTCCGCTCCCAGGCCCAGCAGGCCGGCAGGCCGCATCTACACGTCGCTGGCGAGATATGCCCCCTGTGCGAGCAGCCCATCGCCCAGGACATTGCCCGCCGCATCGAGGCGCGCCAGCGCGAGCAGGCCGATGCCGCCCTCGCCGAGGCACGCGCCGAGATGGACAAGGCCCTCAAGCAAAGGCAGGCCGAGCTTGAGGCGGCCGCCGAACAGAAGTTGGCGACCTTGCGGGCGGAGGTGGCCGCGGCCGCTGAATCCGCCGCCGCGCAGAAGCTTGCCGGCATGCAGGCGCGCCTCGCGCAGGAGCAGCAGGCCCGCGCCGCCCAGGAGCAGCAGATTGCGGCGCTGAAGGCGGCCCAGCAGGCCGCCGTGGAGAAGGGTGTGGCCGAGGCGCTGGAACGCCTGCAGCGCGAGAAGGAAGACCTCCAGCGCGAGAAAAATGATGCGGTGCTCGCCGCCAACGCCAAGGTGCTCAAGTTGCAGTCGGAGCTCGCCGACATGCAGCGCAAGCTGGAGGGCAAGACGGCCAATGAGCTCGGCGAGGGATCGGAGGTCGATCTGTTCGAGCAGCTGAGAGCCGCATTCGAAAGCGACCGCATCGTCCGTGTCGGCAAGGGCGTCAACGGCGCTGACGTGATTCACGAGGTGGTTCACAACGGCAAGGTGTGCGGCAAGATCATCTACGACGCCAAGAATCGCAACGCCTGGCAGAACGAGTTCGCGGTCAAGCTGCGCGCCGACAAGATCGCCCAGGCCGCCGATCATGCGATCCTGTCGAGCAACAAGTTCCCCAAGGACAAGGCGCAGGTGCATTACCAGGACGGCGTCATCGTCGCGGCGCCGCAGCGGGTGGTGGCGTTGGTGCAGGTACTGCGCGACCAGGTCGTGCGCATGCACCAGCTCCGCCTGAGCAAGGAAGGCCGCGAGCAGAAGTCGATGGAGATCTACGCATTCATCACGTCCGAGCACTGCAAGCAGCTTCTCGACCAGGTCGACTCGCAGGCCGCCCGCATGCTGGAGCTCGACACGAAGGAACAGGAGGCGCACCGTCGCCTGTGGGACCATCGCCGCAAGCTGATCGTGGCGGTACAGAAGGCGCGCAGCGATCTCTCCTTCGAGATCGACCGCATCATCGGCACCGCCGGCAACGGTCCCCAGGAGGACGAAGCGGCCTAGGCGGGAGCGCATCTGTTATTCCGGCGAGAGCGCCTGCCCTCTCCCACTCCGCCGTTATCCCGGCGAAGGTTGTCCTCGCGCGGCATGCTCGGCCCAGTCCCCTCTCCCCGCAGGCGGGGAGAGGGTTAGGGTGAGGGACAGACGAGCGCGCCGACCGTTGCCGTGCGCGCCGTCCTCACCCGCCGAACACCACCGCATGCATGATGCGACCCGGCACAAACGTGAAAATCCCTGCCACCACGAGCGCACCGAAGAACAGCGACAGCATGATGCGCCGGTGCTGCGGCACGTCATGCATGTGTGCGCGCCACACCGCGATCGGCAGCGTGGCCAGCGTCACGATCGCCAGCAGGTGGATCGGGCTCCACGGCCCCCACAGCCGAAGCTCGTGGACGAAAAAGGCACTGACGCTGACGATCACCATCAGCAGCACCCACACGGCGCCGACAACGCGATGGGGCACCGTGCCCTTCGGCGCGGCGAGTTGCACGGCGCCGAGAACGAAGGCCGCCACAGCAGCATAGGCGTGAAACTGGATGGCGGGCGTGGCGTGCAGCAGAGGCTCGAGCGTCATCGGCGATCTCCCCGGCGCGGGCCGACGACGTCTGGCCCCCCGGACTTGCCTTTAGCACGTGCTGCCGCGTGCCGGCAGCCGCCGCCGTGCATTCGCCATCCGGAACGGCCCATCGCGCTGTGCGACAATCGGCGAAGGTCAGGCGCGAGCTGCGGCGGCGCGGATGGCGGCGATGTTATCCTGGTATTTGCCGCCCTTGAAAACAGCGGAGCCGGCCACCAGCACGTTAGCGCCTGCCTTTGCGCAGGCCCCCGCTGTGTCCGGGCCGACGCCACCATCCACCTCAAGATGGATCGGCCGCGACCCGATCATGGCGCGAATCCGCGCCACCTTGGCAACCATCGCCGGAATGAACGCCTGCCCGCCGAACCCCGGATTGACGGTCATCACCAGGATCAGGTCGAGCCGGTCCAGCACGTATTCGATGGCGCTTTCGGGCGTCTGCGGCGTCAGCGACACGCCGGCTTTCTTGCCGGCGCCGCGGATGAGCTGCAGCGAGCGGTCGCGGTGGGGCCCGGCCTCCGCGTGTACAGTGATGATGTCGGCGCCGGCCTTGGCGAACTCCTCGATATAGGGATCGGCCGGCGCGATCATCAGGTGCACGTCGAGCGGCTTCCTGGTGTGCGGCCGGATCGCAGCCACCACCGCCGGCCCGATCGTGATGTTGGGCACGAAATGCCCGTCCATCACGTCCACATGCACCCAGTCGCAGCCGGCGGTGTCGATGGCGCGCACCTCCTCGCCGAGCTTCGCAAAGTCAGCCGACAGGATCGACGGGGCAATCAGGATGTCGGACGCCACGGCCTTCTCCTCGCCTCAGCCCACGCCGCGCGTGCGCGTCTCGCCGCGCCGGGCGTGCTTTTCCAGAAACGCGATCATCGCGCCGGCCACGTCCGCACCGCTCGCCTGCTCCATGCCTTCGATGCCCGGCGAGGAGTTGACCTCCACCACCAGCGGCCCGCGGTTGGAGCGCAGCATGTCGACGCCGCACACGTTGAGGCCTAGCACCTCCGCGGCGCGGATCGCCGTCTTGTGCTCGTGATCCGACAGCGCCACCGGCTGCGCCCGCCCGCCGCTGTGCAGGTTGGCGCGGAACTCGCCGGGCTTGCCAGAGCGCATCATGCTGGCCACCACCACGCCACCGACCACTAGTGCGCGAATATCAACACCGCCCGCCTCCCGGATGAATTCCTGCACCAGGATGTTCATATTGGCTGCGCTGAACGCCTCGATGATCGACTTCGCCGACGCCGCCGTCTCCGCCAGGATAACGCCGCGCCCCTGCGTACCCTCCAGCAGCTTGATGACGCACGGTGCGCCGCCGACCTCCTTCAGCACGTCCTCCGCCCGCCGCGGACCGTGCGCGAACGCCGTCACCGGCATGCCGATCCCTTCGCGGGCCAGAAGCTGCAGTGCGCGCAGCTTGTCGCGCGAGCGGCCGATCGCCACGCTCTCGTTCAGGGGGAACACGCCCTGCACCTCGAATTGGCGCAGCACCGCCAGCCCGTAGTGGGTGATGGAAGCCCCGATGCGCGGGATCACCGCGTCATACAAGGGCAGCGTGCGCCCGCCGTGGCGCAGCATCGGCTTGCTGGACGTGATGTTCATGTGCACGTGCAGCGTATTGACGATGTCGATCTCGTGCCCGCGGGCGCGCGCCGCCTCGGCGATACGCCGGTGCGAATACAAGCTCGGATTGCGCGCGAGCATGACGAGCTTCATGCGAACCGCCCCGCACTTGCGCCGCGCGCGGGAATCGCTGCGCAGCTTCGATTGCGCTTCCTGATAGTCGATCTGCCGGCGGCGGCAAGGCCTGATGCACGCTGCGGTGAAGATTCCGGCGTTTCAGGCCCGTCTTCAGCGCGCGTGCTGCTGCACGGTGCCGGAATCCGGGCTGTTTGCGGAGGCTTCATCCGGCTCGATGCCTGCGTACATGAGCCAAGCGCCCAGCACGATCATCGCTGCCAGGATCAGGATGCCGAGCCCGGCCCGGCGCAGCGTCCAGCCGAGTGTGAACAATTGCGGGGCCGGCGCGGCGGCGCCGATCGGCGCGGACGTCGGCTGTGGCCCGGATGACAAAGACACGCGATATCTCCCTCGTACCGGTGCCCGCACCCGCGACGTCAGCCCGGCCCGCCTTTCCGGGGCGGGCGGTCTTTATCTTCTCACGCGTCGCGCGGCTCGAGGCCCTCCTGGCTCTACCCCCGAGCCAGAGGCGACATTGGTCGCAGGAGTTGGGCGCGATCAAGGCAAATCACGCCGTGTCATGCATGCCGCCGGCCGGTGGTGCAGCGGCGACACGGGGATCTCTCACCGCACCCTGCGGGCGAACGCCAGGATGGCTGAAAGCGGCAGCACCAGCCCGACTATCATCACCGCGATCACCAGCGCCGGCAGGTTCTCGTAGGCGCCCCGGTTCACCGGGAAGAGCAGGTTGACATACTTGGTGCCGAGTGCGCCCGCCACCAGTGCCAGGTTCATCAGCGATGCCATCAGGGCGAACCACGTCGCCCGATGGCCCGACGGCGCGTAGATCGCGACCAGAGTCAGCAGCGGGATCATGCTGAGCTGGTCAAACGGCGACAGCGCCGCCTGGTCGATCAGGGCTATGCTGCGGGCGCCGAGCCCGAACAGGCGCTCGGTTTCGTGATGGAGCTGGAACACCAGCAGCAGGGTCGGCAGGGAAAGTACAGAGCCCAGCAAGGTCAGGTAGAGCAGCACCTGCGACACCGGCTTGCGCGTGACGAGGTCCGACAGCAGCCAGGTGGCGATGATCGAGATGGTGGCGCCGACCTGCTGCAGCACGCCGTAGAAGGCCTCGTCGAAGCCCAGCACGTCGATGGTGAACCAGCGATAGCCCTCGCCCACGCTCGGCACGCAGCGGAACATGAAGATGATGATGGCAGCATAGATCATGCGCTTGCGCGTGGCCGGTTCGATCTCGCCGGCCACCTCGCGCAGCATCAGCGTCACCACCACCATCGAGAACAGGAAGACGATCTCCTGGTTGAACGGCACGGAGCTGGTCGCCAGCGCCACGATGGCCGCGCCATAGGCCATGCCGCCGCCCAGGATGCGCCAATCGGTCGGCCGCTGCTCGGCGGGCTCGAGGTTGACGATCAGCGCGCCGGAAGCGGAGATCAGCGGCACCACCAGGCCGCAGAGAAATACGGCTTGGTACGAGAAGAATTCTGCGAGCAACCCGGAAATGCCGGCCACGGAGAACACGCCGAAGCCGAGCGCGAGCCGGCCGAGCACCTGCACCATGCCGAGATCGTGGTCGATCTCCGCCTTTGGCCGCGGTGTGCCATCCGGGTTTTGCCGCCGCACCACCTCGGTGCTCATCGCGTCAGCCACCACGTCCTGCAGCACCACCCCGGTCACCGTCAGCAGCGAGGCCAGCACATAAAGATGGTCGGGCCGCATCAGGGTGATCCAGCGCCCCGCCGCGCCCGCCAGCAGGATCAGGCCGACGGCGATCAGGCTTGCACCGAGGAACACGTAGCCGCGCCGGCGAGAGCCGGCCACGGGCACGGTGTCGACCAGCTCGCCGAACACCATCTTCACGGTCCACGGCAGCGAGAACCACACCGTCAGCCCGGCGAGGTCTGCCGGACTCCAGTTCAGGTCCTTCTTGATCCAGAAACTTTCCGCGACCGCCGTCAGGCCCAGCGCTCCATACGCAAAATAAACCATCAGCAGCGGCAGGTACTCCCGCCGCATCGCCCTGATCGGCGCCAGCAGGGCGCTCTCGATCTGCTGTTTAAGGAATTCTCGGTGCCACTGCGCCGGTGAAGCCGTCATCGCCTGATCCTTTTTGTGGCTGCACGGGGCGCGTCTGGCAGGGTCCCGGCGCGTCAATCTGCCGGTCCTGGGCGCCAGCGGCAATTACAAATTGAGGCAATTTTGCCCCGTGCTTTGAATCAAAACGGGGCCCCGTGGTTCAGCGGATATCAGCAGCCGTTTCGGTAGTGTTGCACCCGTAGCAGACGGGTTGGGATCGATGCGTGGACCATTCGGATGCGTTTGGGTATCCCCGCGCGTGCGCGGGCCAGGCGGAGCTGTGCCTGCTCCGCGGCCAGGCTTCGCCCGCGCTCAGGACGGCACCGTCGCAGTCATCTTCGCGCTTGGCTTTTCCGCCGTATTGCTCATGGCTGCGGTGGCGATCGACCTCGCCCGCACGCAGACCGCCTACCTGCGGTCGCAGAATGCGCTCGATGCAGCCACGCTGGCGGCCGCCCACAGCATCGGCCTGCCCGACGAGGAGACGGCGGCCACGCAGACAGCCACGGCCTTCTATCAGGCCAACACCGTCAACCGGCACACCTACAGCGCCCTGACCACCCTCACCGTTGACTCCGATGCCGGCCAAGTCACCGGCGAGGCGCAGGGCAACGTCACCACTACCCTGCTGAAGGCCTTCGGCGTCACGCAGGTTCCCTATTTCAACAGCGCCATCGTCAAGAAGGGCAAGGGCTCGGTCGAGGTGGCGCTGGTGCTCGACAATTCGGGCTCGATGGCCGGCACCCCGATCAGCGACCTGCGGCAGGCAGCGCAAAACCTGCTCAACGTCGTGTTCGCCGGCGCGGAGGGCACCGACAAGGTGAAGATCGGCGTGGTGCCGTTCGCTGCCGCCGTCAACGTCGGCGCGCAGTACGCCGGCGCAAGCTGGATGGACACCGGCGGCCTGTCGCCCGTGCACTACGAAAACTTCGCCGAGCATCGCACCCGCTTCGACCTGTTCTCGGCCATGGGCGTCGCCTGGGGCGGCTGCGTGGAGGCGCGGCCCAGTCCGCACGACGTCACCGACAGCGTGCCCACCACCTCCGACCCCGCCTCGCTGTTCGTGCCGATGTTCGCGCCCGACGAGCCCGACTCGGCAAACAGCGAGGGCAGCAGCTACCAGAACAACTACGTCTACGACACGGGCGGAAGCTGCCCGGCGCCGCCGCCGGCAACCTGCCTGCGTACCAGCCGCCGCGGCAACTGCCTGGAGTGGTCGAGCCCGCCGCCGATCCCGGCCGCCGAGGCGCAGGCGCGCACCTGCAAGTACGACGATGCCACGCCGAGCGGGCAGGGGCCCAACTACCTGTGCGATTCCAAGCCGGTCATGCCGCTGACCGAGGACAAGGACGCGCTCGCCACCATGATCGGCGGCATGCAGGCCAAGGGCGGCACCAACATTCTGGAAGGGCTGATGTGGGGCTGGCGCCTCGTCTCCCCCGAGCCGCCCTTCACGGAAGGGCGCCCGTATGACGCTGAGGAGAACACGAAGTACATCGTGCTGATGACGGATGGCGAGAACTGGCACCAGGCGATGTCGAACCAGAACAAGTCGACCTACCACTCGTTCGGCTACGCGGTGAAAGGCCGCCTCGGCACCACCTATTCCACCTCCGCTCTCATCAATCAGATGAACACGAAAACGCTTGCGGCGTGCTCCAACGCCAAGGCTGCTGGCATCAAGGTCTACACCATCGCCTTCCGCCTCGCGGCCGGGCCGTCGCGCGACCTGCTCGCCGCCTGCGCCTCGAGTCTCACCAACGCCTATGTCGCCAGCGACGGCACGGCGCTGATCGCCGCTTTCGAATCAATCGGCCGCGAGATTGCGAAGCTGCGGGTCGCCGGCTGAAGACTGCACGCCCTGCGCGAGCGGCCCCGCGCGGCCACTGTTCACATCAATCGGGTTGATCGCGCGGCTACGTCCGCCGCCGCTGCCGGTTCGCACCGCCCA
>DASZQG010000054.1:0-1787 GCA_035550075.1 Hyphomicrobiaceae bacterium
CCAGGCTTGTGCTCGGAAAGCGGCGGCACCACGCGCGTGCAGTGTTCGGTGGCGAAGCCGCAGCGCGGCGCAAAGCTGCAGCCCGATGGCAGCTTGAACAGCGAGGGCACCATGCCCTTGATCTCGGCCAGCCGCGGCCGCGTCCGGGTCTTGCGGGCGGCGGCATCGAGATGCGGGATCGAGCCCAGCAGGCCCCTGGTATAGGGATGGCCGGGATTGTCGAACAGGTCCCTGCCCGGCGCCTCCTCGACCTTGCGGCCGGCATACATCACCACCACGCGGTCGGCGTTCTCGGCCACCACGCCCATGTCGTGGGTGATCAGGATGATCGCCGTGCCGGTGGTCTCCTGCAGCTCGCGCATCAGGTCGAGGATCTGCGCCTGGATGGTGACGTCGAGCGCGGTGGTCGGCTCGTCGGCGATCAGCACCTTGGGATTGCAGCTGAGCGCCATGGCGATCATCACGCGCTGGCGCATGCCGCCCGACATCTGGTGCGGATAGGCATGCGCGCGCTTCTCGGGCTCGGGGATCGACACCCGCCTGAGCATGTCGACGGCACGGTCCCACGCATCCTTCTTCGAGAGCCCCTGGTGCAGCGCCACCGCCTCGGCGATCTGCGTGCCCACGGTGTAGAGCGGATTGAGCGACGTCATCGGCTCCTGGAAGATCATCGAGATCTCGTTGCCGCGGATGCGCTCCATCTCGGCGTCGCTGAGCTGCAGCAGGTTGCGCCCCTGGAAGCGCACCGCGCCGCCGACGATGCGGCCCGGCGGGCTGGCGACCAGGCGCAGGATCGACAGCGCCGTGACGCTCTTGCCGCAACCCGACTCGCCGACCACGCCCAGCGTCTCGCCGGCTTTCAGCGCATAGGACACGCCGTCGACGGCGCGCACCTGGCCGATGGCGGTGAAGAAATGGGTCTGCAGGTCCTCGACCTGCAGGACCATCTGCGCCGGCGTCTCCGACACGCCGGGTACAACCGACGCTGACTCGCGAGCATTCAACGCGAGACTCCCTGAAATTTATCGTGATAGCCTTTGGCCCAATACGAGATGGGCAAAGCCATCTGAGCACAATGTGCTGAGGTCTGTAAAAGACCATTTGGGAGGATACGTCATGAAGAGGGAGTCCGAGTCCAAGCGTACGCGTGTCGGTCGTCGTCGGTTCATGCAGGGCGCGGCCGCGTTGGGCGGCATGAGCGTCTACGGCTTGCCATGGGGTGCCTGGGCGCAAAACGTGCCCAACGAGTTCGACGGCACGAAATTCCAGCTCGCCGCACCCGAGCCCAATCCGAAGCGCGGCGGCGTGCTGCGCTACGCCATCACCTCCCGCCCGCCGCATTTCGACTTCCACCAGTCGGGCACGATCAACAGCCTGGGCTCGCAGGGCTGCATGTTCGACAACCTCGTGCGGCGCGATCCGCGCGATTCCGGCAAGACCATCATCCCCGACCTGGCGCATAGCTGGGAGATCGCCAAGGACGGCAAGACCTACACCTTCCACCTGCGCAAGGACGTGCTGTTCCACGACGGCGCGGAGTTCACGGCGGAGGACATCAAGGCCACCTACGACCGCATCCGCAAGCCGCCGGCGGGCGTCAGCATCCCGCGCAGCACGCTGTTCACCACGGTGAGCGAGATCAACGCGCGCGACAAGTACACGGTGGAGTTCAAGCTCGGCGAGGCGCGTCCGGCCGCCTTCATGATGGCCGCCTTCGCCAGCGGCTGGAACGGCATCGTGCGCAAGAAGACGCTGGAGGACAACCAGTACAACCTGCGCCGCGTCGT
>DASZQG010000055.1:0-1753 GCA_035550075.1 Hyphomicrobiaceae bacterium
AGGCCTTGTCGGCCAAGGGCGTGCGCATCGCCGAGATCGACCTGCCGATGCTCGAGGAGATGCCGACGATCAACGCCAAAGGCGGCTTCGCGGCATCCGAGGCCTACGCCTGGCACCGCGAGCTGATCGCGCGGCGCGGCAATGTCTACGACCAGCTCGTCGCCGCACGCATCCAGCGCGGTGCGCAGATGAGTGCAGCGGACTACATCGAGCTGCTGGCCAAGCGCACGGACCTGCAGCGCCGTGTCTCGGCGATCACGCGCAACTTCGAGGCGGTGGTGATGCCGACCTGCCCGATCGTCGCGCCGACACTCAACGAGATCGCGACGCCCGAAGGCTTCACCACCAAGAACCTGCTGGTGCTGCGCAACTGCACTGTGGGCAACTTCCTCGACCGCTGCGCCACATCGATCCCGTGCCACCAGGCGGGCGAGCTACCGGTCGGCTTCATGGTGATGGGCGAGGCGATGAGCGATCACCGCACCTTGGCGATCAGCCGCGCCGTCGAGTCGGCACTGCGCTAGCTGTGGAGCCTCAACAGGTTGTCCTCGGAAAGGGCGAGTTTGCTGATGGGCGGGCAGTGGTCGAGACTGCCATGAGGTCTGTGCCAGTTGTAGTGGTGGAGGAAGAAAGGCAGCTCGGCAGCGCGCTGTCGTGAGGAGGTGTAGGCCCTGGCATAGGCCCATTCGCGGAGCGAGGTCTGGATGAAGCGCTCGGCCTTGCCGTTGGTCCTGGGGGTATAGGGCCTGGTGCGGATGTGCGTGAGGCGCAGCCTGCGGCAGGCGTTCTTGAAGGCGCGGGATCTGTAGCAGGAGCCGTTGTCGGTCATGACGCGCTCGACCTTGACGCCAAGGCGGACGTAGTAGGCGACGGCGGCCTTGAGGAAGGCCACGGCGCTGCGCTTGCGCTCGTCGGGCTTGATCTGGCTGAAGGCGATGCGCGATGCGTCGTCGATGCAGACGTGGACGAACTCCCAGCCGACGCCGCGGCTGTTGCTCTGGCCGGTGCGATCGCCAGTGATGCGGTGGCCGATGCGCTCGAACCTGCCGAGCTTCTTGATGTCGATGTGGATCAGCTCACCAGGCCGCTCGCGCTGGTAGCGGCGGACCGGCGCGGCAGGCTCGAGCGCGCTCAGCCTGTTGAGCCCCAGCCGGCGCAGAACGCGGCTGACCGTGGCGGCGCTGACGCCGACTTCGGCGGCGATCGCCTCGCCGGTCCGGCGCTGGCGGCGCAGCGCCTCGATCTGCTCGATGCGCGTCTGTTCGGTCGGCCGGTACAGGCGGTGCGGCCGCGAGCTGCGGTCCTGCAGGCCGGCCTCGCCCTCGCGCTCGTAACGCTCGACCCACTTACGCACCGTGCGCGGGCAAACGCCTACGGCTGCACTGACGGCCTGCGGCGTTTGCCCGCTCAAAACCATCCGCACCATGTGCTCTCGACCCAGCGGCGTTAGCCGGGCATTCTTGTGCATGTCCATCCGGTGCTCCCCGAGGATCAGTTGAAGTCTCGACAACCTCAGCTTCCTCGGCCTGCGCCGGATGGACAACCTATTGAAAGCTCACAGCTAGAGCGGCATGACGCCACGACGCGGCGTCGTCGTTGCGTACGTCTGCGCACTGAGCGGCGCGCCGACCGTGCGCAACGCATCGCGGTGTTCGGCGATGGGCCGGCGCACGGTGGCGTTCTCCAGGGCCGCCAGCTTCTCGAACGCCGGCAGCGCCAGGGTGCGCGTCATCCAGGCCGCGCTGCGCGGCCA
>DASZQG010000056.1:0-7818 GCA_035550075.1 Hyphomicrobiaceae bacterium
GTTCGGCCTCCGCATCGGCGGCGCGCTGAACGCGCTCCTCTTCTTCGATCAGCGCCTGCCGGTCGGCGACCGGTATCTGGTAGTAGTCGGGATGGATTTCGCTGAAGGCCAGGAAGCCGTGCCGGTTTCCGCCGTAGTCCACGAAGGCCGCCTGCAAAGACGGCTCAACGCGTGTCACTTTTGCGAGGTAGATGTTGCCGCGGAGAAGCTTGCGTGCGGCGGACTCGTAGTCGAACTCCTCTACCCGGTTGTTACGCAGCACCACGACCCGGGTTTCCTCCGGGTGCGCGGCGTCGATAAGCATCTTATTCTTGTTGTCCATGTGCTGAGGTCCTTGGCGTCACGCCCGCCGGCTCGCGGCCGTGTGGTGGCGGGGTCCCGCAGGACTCCGCCGTTGGTGGCGCCGAATTGTGTTGAAGGTCTTGAACCGCGGCAGTCGGGGGCGCTCAGGCGCGCTTCGTTTGCGCGAGATGCGCTCAGGGCAGGAGCACCTGCCCCCGATGCGGGCTGACGGATCAGCTCGCGGCGGTAGGCCGGTTTCCTGTGGATGTTAGCTTTGGCCGCCATGGTCCACGTGAATAATCGAACCGTCCGGGCAAGGGCCCGTCGCTTCGAAAGTCGCGCCCGAGGTTCGGGCAAATCCTACGGACTGAAACGTGGTCCGCGCACTTTGAAGTCCCGCGCGCTGGTCAGGCGGGGCCCGGCCGGAACGTGGGCGAACTCGCCGATCGCAATAAATGAACCACAATCAACCTATAGCACCCGGCGCCGAGCGCCTGGCCTTAAGAGGATCGCGCTTCGCTCATGTCGACACGAGCCACCGCATTGGCGCCAGGCGGGCTTTTTCGGCATGCAGTCCGGCAAACACCCAGGGCCGGACACCTAGCATGCACAACCGCAAGCTCCGCCGACAAAACGAATGCGGCGACTGGCGATGGGCCTCCTTGTAGGCGTTCACCCATTCGGAGGCAAGGAAGTTTTCTGTAAACGCCGGAGGCGTCCGCTGCCGTTCTAGCCTTGATTTGGCAAATGCCTCGTTAACGTCTAAGGGACGTGGCACGGCTTTGGGGGGAGCGCGCATATTGATGTCGGCGAGGGGCCGCATTTGGAACCAGGCTTTGCAGGCGGCGGCATGCTGCGCCCTGGTTCTGGCTGCAACCCCGGTAGGCGCTCAGACAGAAATCGCCAAGACGCCGTCGGCTGAAACCCAGCCGCCACAGACCGAGATTCGCAAGCGGCGCCCGGCGAGCGGGCCTTCCTGGACGGCCTCGAATTCGGTGGAAGCCACCGCGGCCGAGGTCTCGGGCGACGAACACCGCACAAGGTTCATCCTCACGCTCTCCGCCCGCGTGCCCTACCAGATTTTCACGCTCGCTGACCCCTACCGGGTCATCATCGACATGCCCGACGTGGCCTTTCACCTTGCCAAAGGGGCAGGGCAGCAGGGCGCCGGCCTGATTTCCGCTTATCGCTATGGCCTGTTCGCGCTGGGCAAATCCCGCATCGTAATCGACGCCCGCGGGCCGGTGCGGGTGCACGCGCAGAAGCTCGCCGCTGCCGGCCGCGCCGCCCGTCTCGAGGTCGATTTGGTGCCGACCGACAGGGCCGGTTTCCTGGTCGAAATGCCGCCGGTAACGCGCAAGAAGGCAGACCGCGTTCCGGCCCACAACGGAACGCCCCATCGGCCTAAAGCCCACGCCAAGCCGGTGGTGGTCATCGACGCGGGCCATGGGGGGGTCGATCCCGGCGGGGCCAGCGGCGACGTGATCGAAAAGGATGTCGTCTTGTCGGTGGCGCGGCAGCTCCAGGCGGCGCTGGCCGCCAAGAACCGGTACGAACTGCACATGACGCGCACCTCCGACGTGTTCGTCTCCCTCGACCGCCGGCTGTCGATCTCGCACGAGACCGGCGCCAGCCTGTTCATTTCCATCCACGCCGACACGGTCGGAGCGGCCGATTTTGCCCAGAGCGTGCGCGGCGCCACTGTCTACACGCTCTCAAACCGCGCTTCCAACCGGCAGGCGCAGCTCCTCGCGGATAAGGAGAACGCGGCCGACCTGCTGGCCGGCTTTGACAGCATCGCCGAGGAGGAGACCGACCAGGTCAAGGACATCCTGCGTGACCTGATGCGCCGGGAGACCGCGAATTTCTCGGCCGACTTCCGCGCGCGGCTGCTGTCACATCTGAAGCGCACCATCGCGCTTTCGCGCGAGCCGGCGCGATCGGCAGCGTTCAAGGTCCTCAAGCAGCCGCAGGCCCCGTCGGTGCTGATCGAGCTGGGCTACATGAGCAATTCCAAGGACGCCCGCCTGCTGTCGTCGCCCGAGTGGCAGCGCCAGGTCGCCGCATCCATCGCCGCCGCCGTCGACGAATATTTTGCCAAGCGTGTCGCGCGCACGCCGTAGTCGAAAAGCTACCCGTTTTGGCGCGGGCGGAGCCACCCCGGCGCCACATTCCATGCTAAGGTGCGCGCCTGAGGCTCTTCATTTTAGCCTCGGTGCTCGGCTAAGCCCGCGCCTTGCATACGGAATAGACGGAACCCCGACGCGATGAGACCAACGCCGATTCTTCCGCCGCCGCCTCGCGCGAAGAAACGGCGGCGTCGGCGCAGCTGGCTGCTGAGCCTGCTGGGCTTCGGCTTCGCCTCCGCGGTCCTGGTGTTCCTCTGTGCGGCGGCTGTCGCAGGCTTCATCGTCTGGAAGGTGTCGCGGTCGTTGCCCGACTACGAAAGCCTCGCTCGCTACGAGCCGCCGGTGATGACGCGCATCCACGCACACGACGGCAGCCTCATGGCCGAGTATGCGCGCGAGCGGCGCATCTTCGTGCCGATCAACGTGATTCCCAAGCTTGTCATCGCCGCGTTTCTTTCCGCCGAGGACAAGCACTTCTACGAGCACGGCGGGCTGGACTTCACGGGCATCATCAGGGCGGCCATCAACAACTTCCAGCACTGGGGCCGCCGGCGGCCCGAAGGCGCCTCCACCATTACCCAGCAGGTGGCAAAGAACTTCCTGCTCTCCAGCGAGCAGAAATTCTCGCGCAAGCTCAAGGAGGCGATCCTCGCCATCCGCATCGAGCACACCTACTCGAAGGACAAGATTCTCGAGCTTTACCTGAACGAGATCTATCTCGGCATCGGCTCTTATGGGGTAGCGGCCGCCGCGCTGAATTATTTCAACAAGGAGCTGAGCAAGCTGACCATTGAGGAGGCGGCCTACCTCGCAGCGTTGCCGAAGGCACCCAACAACTACCATCCCTTCCGCAAGAAGAAGGAGGCCACGATCCGCCGCAACTGGATCATCGACCAGATGGCGGAGGTCGGGTACATCACCCCGGCGCAGGCGGCCGAGGCCAAGGCCAAGCCGTTGACAGTCAACATCCGGCCGTTCGGCACCCAGCTCTATGCCGCCGACTATTTCGCTGAGGACGTGCGCCGCACACTTGTGTCGATGTACGGCGAGGACGGCCTCTACGGCCGGGCCGAACGCGATAACCGCGACGATAAGGGCCGGGTCAACGGTGGCCTGTCGGTGCGCACCACGCTCGATCCGGCTCTGCAGGCGATGGCGCGCAAGGCCCTGATCGATGGCCTCGTCAACTTCGACCGGGGCAAGGGGTGGCGCGGCCCCGTGCAGCATATCGAGACCAAGGGGGATTGGGGCGTCACGCTGGGCAACATCGACGTGCCGGGCGACCTCCAGCCCTGGCGGCTCGGCGTGGTGCTCGAGAGCCAGCGTGCCAAGGCCGTGGTGGGATTGCGGCCGCCGCGGCAGCCCGACGGACACTTCGCCAAGGAGCGCGAGGCGGTTGAGATCCCCTTCGACGAGGTGAAGTGGGCAAAGACCAGCCGCGGGCCTCCGAAGGCCGTCACCGATGTCCTCAACGCCGGCGACGTGGTGTGGGTGTCACCGAAAGACCCCGACCAGCCGTCGGGCACCTGGTCGCTCATGCAGGTTCCGGAAGTGGGCGGCGGACTTGTTGCCATGGACCCATACACGGGTCGTGTGCGCGCGGTGGTGGGCGGCTTCTCGTTCGCCATGAGCCAGTTCGATCGGGCCCTTCAGGCCAAGCGTCAGCCCGGCTCTTCGTTCAAGCCGCTGGTCTACGCCACCGCTCTCGATAACGGCTACAAGCCGACGAGCATCGTGCTCGATGCACCCATCGAGATCGACCAGGGCCCGGGCAAGGAGATCTGGCAGCCGAAAAACTACGAGGGCGCCTCAGGGTACGGGCCGGCGACGCTGCGCTTCGGCATTGAGAAATCGCGCAACCAGATGACCGTGCGGCTCGCGCAAGACCTGGGCATGCCGCTGATCGCCGAGTACGCCCGCCGATTCGGCGTCTATGACGATCTGCTGCCCGTCCTTGCCATGTCACTGGGTGCGGGCGAGACCACCCTCATCAAGATGGCAACGGCCTACTGTTCGCTCGCCAATGGCGGCAAGCAGGTGGAGGCGACGCTGATCGACCGAATTCAGGATCGCTGGGGCAAGACCATCTGGAAGCATGACAAGCGCGAATGCAGGGGTTGCAACGCGACGAGCTGGCACAATCAGCCGGAGCCGACCCTGATCGACAACCGCCGCCAGATCATCGACCCATACACCGCCTACCAGATCACTTCGATGATGGAAGGCGTCGTGCAGCGCGGCACTGGCACAATTGTCAAAAAGATGCTGCCCAACGTGCCGATCGCGGGCAAGACCGGCACCACCCACGACGAGAAGGATGCCTGGTTCATCGGGTTCACCCCCGATCTCGTGGTCGGCGTTTACATCGGCTACGACACGCCGCGTCACCTCGGCAAAGGCATGACCGGCGGCCACGTGGCGGCGCCGGTCTTCGGCGACTTCATGAAGATGGCGCTTGCCGACAAGAAGCCGATTCCGTTCCCGATCCCGTCGGGCATCAAGCTGGTGCGTGTCAACCTGCATACCGGCCTGCGCGCGCAGCCTGGAGACACCGATACCGTGCTTGAGGCGTTCAAGCCCGACGAGGAGCCCGACGACGCTTATTCCATCGTCGGCTTCACCAACGAGAGCGGTGGTTTCTTCACCGGCGACCAGATGGACACGCCCCGCAATCTGAGCAGCGGACGCAGCGTCTACTGAGTGCGGACAGCGGGCCCCGGCACGACGCTGTGTGCGTTTACAGCGCGCGGCGGCGCTCCTATACCAAGGGCTGAACCGGCGCCGCCGCGCGCCGCGCCTGCACAGGAGTACTCATGCGCGCCGAAGCCGAAAAGCTCGTCGAAGCCGTCCGTCAGTCGCTCGCTCTGCTGCGGAGGCATCTTTGACTGGGATACTGCGCACACGCGACTCGAAGCGCTGAACAAGCGGGCGGAGGATACCGGCCTCTGGAGTAACCCGCAGGCCGCGCGCAAGGTGATGCGCGAGCGCCAGATGCTGGAGCGCTCCATTGCCGGATACAACAAGCTCGAACGCGACCTTGAGGACGCCGTTACCCTGATCGAGCTCGGCGAGTCGGAGGGCGATGAGGCCACCGTCCAGGAGGGCGAAAGCGCGCTCAAGAAACTGGCTGAAGACGCGCGCCGCCGCGAGGTGGAGGCGCTGCTGTCGGGCGAAGCCGATGGCAACGATGCCTACCTGGAGGTACATGCGGGCGCCGGCGGCACCGAGAGTCAGGATTGGGCCGAGATGCTGTCGCGCATGTACGCGCGCTGGGCCGAGGGCCACGGCTACAAGGTGACCATCGTCGAGCAGAGCGCTGGTGAGGAGGCCGGCATCAAGTCGGCGACGCTGCTCGTCAAGGGTGAGAGCGCCTACGGGTGGCTGAAGACCGAATCCGGGGTGCATCGGCTCGTGCGCATCTCCCCGTACGACAGCAACGCGCGCCGGCACACGAGCTTCGCAAGCGTCTGGGTCTACCCGGTCGTCGATGAGAACATCGACATCGAGGTCAAGGAAAGCGATTGCCGCGTCGATACCTACCGCGCCTCCGGCGCCGGCGGCCAACACGTCAACACCACGGACTCGGCGGTGCGCATCACCCACATTCCCACCAACATTGTGGTGGCCAGCCAGCAGGAGCGCTCGCAGATCAAGAACCGGGCGATTGCCTGGGCCATGCTGAAGTCGCGGCTGTACGAGCTGGAGCTTAAGAAGCGTGAGGAGAAGGCCAACGCCGAAGCCGCCGCCAAGACGGACATTGGCTGGGGCCATCAGATCCGATCCTACGTGCTGCAGCCCTATCAGCTTGTGAAGGACCTGCGCACCGGCACCCAGAGCACCAACCCGCAGGGCGTGCTCGACGGCGACATCGACCCGTTCATCGAATCGGCGCTGGCGCAGCGCGTGTCGGGCGGCGGTCCGGCGAAGGTGGAAGACATCGACTAGGAGAAGGCGGCGTCTGCTTTTGTCCTTGAGGAAGCGGCAGTGCAACCGCGTCGCGCATGGGTGACACACTGAAAACCGCTGCGAGCAAAGCGCCGCCGGCGGCGACCGCGCCGGCACTTCGCGTGCTCGCCAGTACTGGCTTTCCCGAGTACGCGCTGCTCGATAGTGGAAAGGGCCGCAAGCTTGAGCGCTTCGGCCGCTTCACGCTCGACCGTCCCGAGCCGCAGGCGATGTGGACTCCCGCCCTTGACGAAAAAGCGTGGCAGCGCGCGGATGCGGTGTTCAGGGGCGAGAAGGGCGAGGATGAGGATGGCGGCGGCCGCTGGCGCACCGAGCGGGCGCTGCCCGAGACCTGGCCGGTCAAGGTGCTCGGCGTCACGATGCTTTGCCGGCTCACCGGTTTCCGCCACGTTGGCCTGTTTCCCGAGCAATTTCCGCACTGGCAGTGGATGCAGGAGCGGCAGGATGCGGTTCGGGGCGAGCGGCCGCGCGTGCTCAACCTGTTTGCCTACACCGGAGCCGCATCGCTAATCGCTGCGCGCGCCGGCGCTGAGGTCACGCACGTGGATGCTTCCAAGCGCGCCATCGGCTGGGCGAAGCAGAACCAGGTTGCTTCGGGCATGGCTGACGCGCCGATCCGCTGGATTCTGGAGGACGCGCGCAAGTTCGTGGCGCGCGAGGTGCGGCGGGGGAGGACGTATCATGTCGTACTCGTCGATCCGCCGAAGTTCGGACGAGGCCCGGCCGGCGAGGTGTGGGACGTATTTGCCGATCTGCCGGCGCTGCTCGGCGATTGTGCCGCGCTGCTTGCCCCGCGGCATGCCGCGCTGGCGCTCACCACATACGCCATTCGCGCCTCGGCGTTGGCCACCGACGTTTTGGTGCGTGAGCGGCTCTCTGGCCGACCGGGCACGACCGAGAGCGGCGAGCTTGTGGTGATCGACGAGGCCGCCGGGCGGCCGCTGCCGACCTCCCTCTACACGCGGTGGGTGAGCAACGATGCGGCGGCCTGAGAGCGGCGGCAAGCCAGTGATGCGCCCTATCACCAGCCTGCAGAACGAGCGGGTGAAGCTCATCCGCTCGCTGGAGATGCGCAAGGCGCGCCGCGAGACGGGTCTGTTCGTCGCCGAAGGCGTCTCGGTGCTGGCGATGGCGCGCGATGTGGGCTGGGTGCCGCGCATGCTGGTGGTGCTCGCCGGCGCCGCCGCATCCGGCATGGCGGGCAATCTCCTGGGTTGGGCGGAGGCGGCGTCTGCGGAATGCCTTGAGGTGTCGCCCGCGGTGCTGTCGAAGATCGCTGCCAAGGACAACCCGCAGACGATGCTGGGCGTCTTCGAGCAGCGCTGGGCCGGCGTGCCACCCGCGTCCCAGCTTTCCCCAGGCAGCCTCTGGGTGGCGCTGGAGGCGGTTCGCGACCCCGGCAATCTCGGGACCATCATCCGCACGGCCCATGCCGTCGGCG
>DASZQG010000057.1:0-4541 GCA_035550075.1 Hyphomicrobiaceae bacterium
CGGCGAGGTCCGCCAGGACGATGGCGAAGCAGTTCATGCCCACGCGGGCGACGCACTCCGCCCGGTGCTGCTCGCGCAGCCGCTGCGCGATGAGCTTGAGCAGGCTGTCGCCGGTGCCGCGGCCCATGGACTCGTTGATGAGGCGGAAGCGCTCGATGTCGAGCAGCATCAGCGCCAGCTTGCGGCCGGTCCGGGAAGCCTCGTGGGAGAACTGCCTGAGCCGGTCCAGCAGCAGGTTGCGGTTGGCCGCGCCGGTCAGCGTGTCGTAGTACGACAGGTAGTCGATGCGCGCCTGCTTCTCCAGGCGCTCCAGGGCGACGGACGCGTCGGCGGACAGGTCGGCCAGCAGCTTCAGCTGCTCGTCGTCGAAGAAGCCCGGCTCGGAGGAAAACAGGACCACGATCGCGGCGACCCGCCCGTCCGAGACGAAGGGCAGCGCGGCCGCGGCATGGTAGCCGCGCTGCAGTGACTGCTCGCGCCAGCGCAGCGGCATGTCCGGGCTGTCGACTTCGTTGACCACCTGCTGCGCCTGCCGGCGCACGGCCATGGCGGCCAGCGTGTCGTCATCCGGCGAGGACGGATTGATGTCGAGATCCACGGCCTCGAAAAACCCTTCCACGATCCCGTGTGCGGCAATCCGGCGGATCCTTCCGGCGTCCGGGTCGATGACGCCGGCCCAGGCCATGCGCATGCCGCCCACCTCGACCGCGATGCGGCACAACTCCTCCAGCAGTTCCTCCCGGGTGTGGGGCCGGATGATGGCGGAGGAGAAGCTGCCCAGCACTTCCCGGATGCGCGACAGGCGCTGCAACTGCGCCTCCCGGAGCACCCGTTCCGTGATGTCGCGGTCCGTGCCGCGGAAGCCGGCCACGCGGCCGTCCGCGCCAACCATGGCCCCGCCGCTGCTTTCCAGCCAGCGCACCTTGCCCTGCCGGTTGCGCCAGCGCAGCACCACGTTGTGCCAGCGCGAGCCCGGGCTGCCGGCGTGGTTCACCAGCTCGGCCAGCTTTTCCCGGTCGCGCTCGTCGATGAAGCGGGCGGTGGGCTTGCCGGCCAGTTCATCCGGCGTGTAGCCGAGGATGCGCTCGATCGCCGGGTTGTTGTAGGTCATGCGGCCATCGACATCGCATTCCCAGACCCATTCCTCGGTCGTCTCCACGATGCCGCGGAATCGCTCCTCGCTGGATTTGAGCGCCCGCTCCATCTGCAGGCGGTCCGTGATCTCGACCGCGATGCCGCCCAGCATCCGGTTGCGCCCGTCGGCTTCCGGGATCGGGAACTTGGTCACCAGGAAGAAGCGGTCCGGCCCGCCGAAGTTGACGCGCTCGATGTTGCGGATCACCTGGTTTTCCATCAGGACCTGGCGGTCGTTCTCGATGATGGGCGTGACGTACTCCTGCGGGTAGAGGTCGGACGTGGTCCTGCCGAGCATCCGCTCCACGGTCCGGCCGGCGACGGCGGAGAAGCTCGGGTTGACGAACACGAAGCGGCCGTCGCGGTCCTTGATGAAGGCGGACGCCGGCAGGTTGCGCATGAACATGGAGAACTGGGTTTCCAGCTGGCGGGCGCGCTGCTCGGCGTTGCGCCGGGCCATGCGGTCCTTGGCGTCGGCGAGCGCGCGCTGAACCGCGGTCGGGAAGCGCTTCAGGTTCGACTTGAGGACGTAGTCCGTGGCCCCGCTGCGCAGCGCCTCGATCGCGCTTTCCTCGCCGATGGTGCCGGACAGGAAGATGAAGGGCAGGTCGGGCTTGAGCTGGCGGCAGATGGCGAGCGCCGACATGCCGCTGAACTGCGGCAGCGAATAATCCGACAGCACGATGTGCGGGTCGAAGGAGGCGAGGCACTCGCGGAAGTCCGCCTCGTTGTCCACGACCTTCGAGGTGAAGCGCATGCCCGCACGCTGCAGCTCCCGCAGTTCGAGGTCGGCGTCGGGGGCGTAGTCCTCGACGAGGAGGATCCTGGTTTCAGCCATGCCGCTGGGTGCTTCCCGGGAGGGTGTTCAGCGGGAAGGCACCTTGTTGACCAGCGACCAGTACAGGCCCACCTGGGAAACCATGTCGAGGAACTTGGCGAAGTCCACCGGCTTGACGATGTAGCTGTTGACGCCCAGCGCGTAGCTTTCGACGATGTCGCGCTCCTCCTGGGACGACGTGAGCATCACCACCGGCACGAACCGCGTGGCCTCGTCGGCCTTGAGCGTTCGCAGGACCTCGATGCCGTCCACCTTGGGCAGCTTCAGGTCGAGCAGGATCAGCTTGGGCGAGCCGATGGTCCGGTCCTGGTACTGGCCCTTGCAGAAGAGGAAGTCCAGGGCTTCGGCGCCGTCGCGGACCCAGACCAGGTTGTTGGCCAGGTTCTTCTTGCGCAGCGCCCGGATCGCCAGCTCGGCATCGGTCGGATTGTCCTCGACCAGCAGGATTTCCACGTATTCGTATCCGGTCATGCGCTGCCCTCCTGCGGGATGGTGAAGTAAAAGGTCGCGCCCTTGCCCACCTCGGCCTCGGCCCAGACGCGGCCGCCGTGCCGCGAGACGACGCGATGGACGATGGCGAGACCGACGCCGGTGCCGGGAAACTCGTCCGGCCGGTGCAGGCGCTGGAACACGCCGAACAGCTTGTCGTAGTAGCGCATGTCGAAGCCTACGCCATTGTCGCGCACGAAGAAGGTGATGAACCCCTGGTCGGCGGGCAGGGCACCGATCTGCACCGACGGGCGCGGGTTCTTCGACGAGTACTTGAAGGCGTTGGACACCAGGTTGACCCAGACCTGGCGCAGCAGCACGGGGTCGCCGTGCACCGCGGGCAGGCTGCCGATGCCGACCTCGGCGGCGGTTTCCGCCACCTCGCGGGCCTCGCCGACGGCCTCAGTGACGAGCTGCGCGGTGTCGACCTGGTCCATGGCCATCGGCTTGCGGCCGAGCTTGGAGAACGCCAGCAGGTCGTCGATGAGCAGTCCCATGCGCTGGCTGCTCTGCCGGATCACCGACAGCAGGCGCCGGCCTTCGTCGTCCAGGACCTGCGCATAATCCTCTTCCAGCAGGCGGGAGAAGCCGTCGATGGCGCGCAGCGGCGAGCGCAGGTCGTGGCTGACCGAATAGGTGAAGCTTTCCAGCTCCTTGTTGGCGGACTCGAGCTGGTTGGCGCGGATCTGCAGGTCGGCGTTCAGGTTGCGGATGTGTTCCTCGGCATGCTTGCGATCCGTCACGTCGTGGGAGATGCCGAGCAGGTACTGGGGCTTGCCCGCCGCGTCCCGCAGGGCGATCTTCAGGGTGTGCAGGTAGATCCTCCCGCCGCCGACGGTGAGGGGCTCCTCGACGACGTTGACCACGCCCCGGGCGGCGAGCACCTCGCGGTCCTTGGCGACGAAGGCGTCGGCCTCCTCCTTCGGAAACAGGTCGTGGTCGGATTTGCCGATCACCTGCTCGCGCGGCATCCCGAGCATGAGTTCCTCGGCGCGGTTGATGCGGACAAAGCGCAGGCTGTCGGCGTGCTTGACGAAGACCATGCTGGGCATGTTCTCCACCACGGCGTCGAGGAACGCGTTGAGTTCGGCCATCCTGTCGCGGGACGCGACGACGTCCGTGATGTCGAACATGGTCGTGCGCGAATGCAGGAAGCGGTTGTTCGCGTCCATCACGGGCGCGGCGCTCACCGAGACCGGGAACCGGGTGCCGTCCCGGCGCACGAGCCGGTACTCGAGGTTCTCCGTGCGCCTGCCTTCGAGCAGCCTGGGGAAATTGTCGAGGACGACCTGGCGGTCCTCCGGCGCCACGATGTCCAGGAAACGCACCTTGCCGATGAGCTCGTCGGGCGCATAGCCCAGCCATTCGGCCTCGGTGGCGTTGACGTGCAGGAAGATGCCGTTGCGATCCACCGAGTGGTAGCCGCACGGCGCGCGGTTGTAGAGGTCCTCGATCTCCTCCGACATCCTCTGCGCCACCTGTTGCGCCCGCGCCCGGTTCAGGGCCTCGCGGCGCAGCAGCGCGAAGGCGAGCGCAAGCAGGCTCAGGCTGAAGATGTTGCCCGCGATGATGACCAGGAGGGTCTTGCGCGCGGATTCCTCGGAATCCCGCGCCCGCCGCTGCAGCAGCTCCTCCTCGTCGACGCGCAGCTTTGCGACCACTGCGCGCACTTCGTCCATGGCCTGCTTGCCGGCGTCGAGCCGCTGGCGCACCTGTGGCGTGGTCTGGATGCGCCCGCCGTCGCGCGCGGCCGTCAGGGTCAGCTGCGCCTCCATCATCCGCCGGCTGGCGAGCTCGGCCAGCATCCGGCTGCGTTCCTGCTGCTGGGGGTTGTCGGCGGTGAGCGCCTCCAGGCGTTCGATGTGCCCCGACAGGTTGGCCGCGGCCTCGTAGTACGGGGCCAGGTAGCTGTCCTCGCCGGTGATGATGTGGCCGCGAACCGCGGTTTCCGCATCCTTCATTTCCGAGAAGATCCGCTCGGTGATATGCAGGACTTCATGCGTGTGCGCGACCCAGAGGGCCGTGTTCCGGAAGGCGCTGACGCTGCGATACGAGATCGCGGCGATGCTCACCAGCGCGA
>DASZQG010000058.1:0-7923 GCA_035550075.1 Hyphomicrobiaceae bacterium
AGTGCCGCTCTTCTCGGTGTAGGCTGCGCCCGGCAGAACCACGTCGGCACGCAGTGCCCCCGCGTCGCCGTGGCTCCCCTGGTAGATCACGAACGCCTTGCCGAGGCGCCCCATATCCATCTCATCGGCACCGAGCAGGTAGACGACCTCCAGCGTGGCGGGATCGAACGCCTGCGGCGGCACGAAGCCGAGATCGAGCCCCGCGACCCGCGAGGCGGCGGTGTGGAGAACGTTGAAGGGCGCCCAGCCGGCGTCCTTGCCCTCGCCTGCCAGCATCGCGATCTTCGCCGCGGCGGACAGGATGGCGGCGCCGTCTGCTCGGGCAGCGGCGGCGCTGCCCACGATCACCATCGGGTGCTTGGCGTCGCGCAGAACGCCGGCGAAGCTGTGCTTGCCGTCCACCATGTCGCGCAGGGTCTGCGGACCGGCGCCCAGGTACTCGTAGGGGTAGGCCAGGTCGGCGCGCTCGCCGATGACACCAACCGCCAGCGGGCTCTGGCGCCAGCGCTTGCGGATGCGGGTGTTGAGCACTGCCGCTTCCAGGCGCGGGTTGGCGCCGACCAGCAGGATGGCGTCGGCCTGCTCGATGCCGGCGATGGCAGCATTGAAAAGGTAGCCCGCGCGGCCGAGGGCCGGCTCGAACTTGGCACCGTCCTGCCGGCACTCGACGTTGCTGGAGCCGAGGCGGGCGAGCAGGTCCTTGAGGGCGAACATCTCCTCGGCCGCGGCCAGGTCGCCAGCGATGGCGCCAATGCGCTCCGGCTTCGCGCCCTTCAGCTTCGCCGCAACCAGGGCCAGCGTCTCGTCCCATCCCGCGGGCTCGAGGCGGCCGTTGCGGCGCACGAAGCAATGGTCAAGCCGCTGGGTGCGCAGGCCGTCGGCCACGTGGCGGGTCTTGTCGGAAATCCACTCCTCGTTCACGCCGTCGTTGTTGCGCGGCAGGATGCGCACCACCTCGCGCCCGCGGGTATCGACCCGTATGGCCGAGCCCAGTGCATCCATCACGTCGATGCTCTCGGTTTTTCTCAGCTCCCAGGGCCGCGCCACAAACGCCCAGGGCCGGTGGGTCAGCGCCCCAACCGGACACAGGTCGACGACATTGGCCGACACCTCCGACATCATGCCCTGCTCGAGGTAGGTGGTGATCTCCATGTCTTCGCCGCGGCCGATGGCGCCCAGCTCCTCCACGCCCGCCACTTCCGTCATGTAGCGCACACAGCGCGTGCACTGGATGCAGCGCGTCATGTAGGTCTTGATGAGGGGCCCGAGATATTTTTCCTCCACCGCCCGCTTGTTTTCCTCAAAGCGCGAGCCGCCCTTGCCGTAGGCCATCGCCTGGTCCTGCAGGTCGCACTCGCCGCCCTGGTCGCAGATCGGGCAGTCGAGCGGATGATTGATGAGCAGGAACTCCATCACTCCTTCGCGCGCCTTCTTCACCATCGGGGTGCGCGTCTTGATGACTTTCGGGCTGCCATCCTTGTTCGGCGGCAGGTCGTTGACGCCCATGGCGCAGGAGGCCACCGGCTTCGGACTGCCTTCCACTTCGACCAGGCACATACGGCAGTTGCCGGCGATCGACAGCCGCTCGTGATAGCAGAAGCGCGGAA
Source organism: Hyphomicrobiaceae bacterium (assembly GCA_035550075.1). GTDB lineage: Bacteria > Pseudomonadota > Alphaproteobacteria > Rhizobiales > Hyphomicrobiaceae > AWTP1-13. The sequence continues at coordinate 1,608 of DASZQG010000058.1, forward strand.
TCTCGACGCCTGCCAGCTCACACGCCTGGATCAGCGTGATGCCGTCCTCGACCTCGATAAGCTTGCCGTCGATGATGAGTTGCTTGGCCATTCCATTTCCCGCCGTGCCGGCTTCTAAGCCCTCACGCGCTGCGGCCTCCCGGTTTCGCGGACAACCGCACGAGGATGCCGAGGGCGAGTCCCGCCAGGCCGAACCAGAACAGCATCGGCTCGTACACCGTGCGGCCCGCGATCTTCGCCACGCCCGCCACCAGCGCACAGATGCCGGAGGTGCTGTAGAGGCAGTTGATGGCATCGAACACGCTGTCGGCGCCCGGCACGCGGCCGGGAACCTGCGCGAGGTCCTCCTTGATGGAGGAATAGAAGCTGAGCCACCAGATGAAGGCGACACCCATCACGCCGGCGCCGGCGACGATCAACAGGTTGCCCAGTCTGCGGAAGTCCATCTCTACTCCGCCGCATGCTTGAACGAGGCCTGCCGGCGCTTGATGCGCGCCTCGATCTCCGGCCGGAAGTGGCGGATCAGGCCCTGCACCGGCCACGCCGCGGCGTCGCCGAGTGCGCAGATGGTGTGGCCCTCGACCTTGGTGGTGACGTCGTAGAGCAGGTCGATCTCGCTCAGCTCTGCCTCGCCGCGTTCCATGCGTGCGAGCACCCGCCACATCCAGCCGGTGCCCTCGCGGCACGGGGTGCACTGGCCACAGCTCTCATGCTTGTAGAAATAGGCGATGCGGCGGATGGCGGCGATAATGTCGGTGGACTTGTCCATCACGATCACGGCAGCCGTGCCCATGCCCGACTTGAGCTTGGAGAGGGTGTCGAAATCGAGCGTCAGGTTCTCGCAGATATTGGCCGGCAGGCAGGGCATCGAAGATCCGCCGGGGATCACCGCCAGCAGGTTGTCCCAGCCGCCGCGCACGCCGCCGGCGTGGCGATCGAGCAGCTCGCGCAGGGGGATGCCCATCTCCTCTTCCACCACGCAGGGGCGCTCGACATGGCCGGAAATCTGGAACAGCTTCGTGCCCGTGTTGTTCGGCTTGCCGATGCCGGAGAACCAGGTGGCGCCCCGGCGCAGGATGTCGCCGACGACGGCGATCGATTCCACGTTGTTGACGGTGGTGGGCGCGCCGTAGAGGCCGGTGTTGGCCGGAAACGGCGGCTTCAGCCGCGGCAAGCCCTTCTTGCCTTCCAGGCTTTCCAGCAGCGCGGTTTCCTCGCCGCAGATGTAGGCGCCCGCGCCGTGATGGACGATGCACTCGAAGTCCCAGCCGTGGCTGTTGTTGGGGCCGATCAGCTTGGCTTCGTAGGCCTCGTCGATCGCCGCCTGCAGGCGCTCGCGCTCGCGGATGAACTCGCCCCGCACGTAGATGTAGCAGGTGTGCGCGCGCATCGCGAATGAAGCCAGCAGCGCGCCCTCGACCAGCAGGTGCGGGTCGTGCCGCATGATCTCGCGGTCCTTGCAGGAGCCGGGCTCGGATTCATCCGCGTTGATGACGAGGTAGGACGGCCGAGGATCGCTCTTGGGCATGAACGACCACTTGAGCCCCGTCGGAAAGCCGGCACCGCCGCGCCCGCGCAGGCCCGAAGCCTTCACCTCGTTGATGATCCAGTCATGCCCCTTGTCGATCAGCGCCTTGGTGTTGTCCCAGGCGCCGCGGGCGCGTGCCCCCGCCAGCTTCCAGTCCTGGAAGCCGTAGACGTTCTTGAATATGCGGTCTTTGTCCTGCAGCGCCACCGCGCGTTAGCCCTTCTATTTTTCCGCCTTGGCGTAGTCTTTGAGCGTGGTCGGCCCGCCCGCCGGGCAGGAGGCCTGCCGGCCGATCTGCGAGCCGGGCCTCGGCGGGTTGCCGTTCGCAAAGCCATCCAGAACCTTCTCGAACAGCTCGGGTGTCAAATCCTCGTAGGTGTCCTTGCCGATCTGGACCATCGGCGCATTGGCGCACACGCCGAGACACTCCACCTCTTCCCAGGAGAAATCGCCGTCCGCCGAAAGATGATGCGGCTCGGGATGGATTCGCTTTTTGCAGACTTCGACCAGAGCCTCCGACCCGCGCAGCATGCAGGGCGTCGTGCCGCACACCCACACGTGCGCCTTGCGGCCGACCGGGGCGAGTTGAAACATCGTGTAGAAGGTCGCAATTTCGTAGACGCGGATGTAGGCCATCCCGAGCATGTCGGCGACGAGGCGAAGAGCGGGCTCCGGCAGCCAGCCGCCATGCTGTTCCTGCGCGCGCCAGAGCAGCGGAATGACGGCGGAGGCCTGCTTGCCGGCGGGATATTTGGCGATCGTCGCCTGCGCCCATTCCGCGTTCTGCGGCGTGAAGGCGAAACTCGCGGGCTGATCAGGGCTGAGGCGGCGGACGGCCATTCGATGTTCGCGTCTTTTTGGCTGAAACTCTCGCGGCGGCACCCTTATAAGCATTGATTCAGGGCTTGTCGCCCGTGTTTAGAACGATGCCGGCCAGCGACAACGCGGCATATCGACGGGTACGAAATGTCTCTCCTCGCCGCGTAGCGTGATGTCGTCGTGGTCGCGCGCGATGGCCTCTCCTTACCGCCGCCGTGAGACTCTTGTGCACGTCACCTGTGCGCGCCCGCGCTGTCGCGACTTGGGCCGTGCGCCTGTCCCCGCGCTCGCGCGTGCCGCGCCGTGTACCCTTGACCAATGAACAATGATCAATTCTAATGCGTGCCGGACGCGTGAGGGAGGCGGCAGCGCGTGTCGTGGTATCGCACCAGGGTAGAGCGCGATCTGCAGCGGTGGCGCGCCGCCGGCTGGTTGGACGAACGCGGCCTTGACGCCATTCGCGCCGATCTTGCCACGCGCAAATCCGCGTTCGGCGTCGCCTCCGTGTTCGCGGTGCTGGGTGCCATCCTGTTCGGCTTCGCGGTACTGAGCTTCGTGGCGGCCAACTGGAACGCCATGCCGAAGCTCGTCCGCCTGTTGCTGCTCGGCGGTACGCTGTGGACCTGCTATGCCGCGGCCGGCGCGCTGTTCATTCGCAAGCTCGACCTGTTCGCCCATGCTGCCGTGCTGGGCGGCGTTGCCGTCTATGGCGCTTCCATCATGCTGATTGCCCAGATGTACCACATGGAGGGCAATCCGCCCGATGCCGTGCTGACCTGGGCGCTGGGCGTGTTGCTCGCTGCCGTGCTTGCGCGGTCGGGCCCCGCCCTTGCGGCCGGCGCGGTGCTGCTGGTGACCTGGTCGATCTGGGAACGCGCGCTCGGCAGCGGCGCGCACTGGATCTTCCTGGTGCCCTGGGCCGTCGCGGCCGGCATTGCGCTGTGGCTACGCTGGCGGCCGGGCCTGCATCTGGTCGCGCTATCGCTGCTCACCTGGCTCATCCCGCTTGGCCATTTCATGCTCGGCGGGCACGCGCACTGGCTGGTTGCCCTCATCGGCCTGCTGGTGGCCGTTGCCTGCGTCGCCGCCGGGCCGGCAATCGACCGGCATGTGCCCGCCTCGCACGCCGTCTTCACCTATGCGGTCGCCACGACGTTTTCTGCGCTCTATACGATGCAGTTCGTCGACAGCAACTTTCTGTTCGGGCTCAGGGCGCCGCATGCGGTGGGCCAGCTCGCCATACAGGCGATCCTGGCGCTGGTGCTGCTGATCGGTGCCATGGCCTGGGCGCTGATGAGCGAAAATCGCGCCGCGCTCTGGCTTGCCTATGCGGCCTTCGCGCTCGAAATCTTCTCGCTCTATGCGCGCATGCTCGGCACCCTGCTCAACACCTCGCTGTTCTTCCTGTTGGCGGCGCTGCTGGTAAGCCTGCTCGCCTGGGCCGCCTACCGCCTGCACCAGCGCGGCATTCTGGGCCAGGCCGCATGACCCTCACGCCAACCCGCAGGATCTGGCTCGCCCTTGGAATTGTGGCGCTGGCACAAACTGCCGTGCTCGCCGGCATGGTGATCGACCGCGTGCGCCTGCTGCGCACCGGGCGCGAGATCACGCTTCCGGTTGTGCCGGTCGATCCGCGCGACTTCTTCCGCGGCGAATATGTGCGACTGGGCTACGACGTCGCCCGCATTCCGCAGCAACTGCTGTCGGGACCTGCGCCGGCGGCCAACGCGCCCTTCTATGTGGTGCTCGACAGGACCGACGCCGGCCCATGGCATCCGGTCGGGGTGACGCGCGACTGGCCCGATTCCGTGCCGGCGAGCGGCATCGTTCTGAAAGCCCGCAGCTCATATCCATGGCCCGCGGCGCCATCTCCCACCCACACCCAATGGGTGCGCTACGGCATCGAGAGCTACTTCGTGCCCCAGGGCCAGGGGCCGGAACTGGAGACGCTGGCGCGCGAGAAGAAGCTCTCGGCCGTGGTCGCCGTGGACAGCCGCGGCAATGCCGCCATCAAGGCGCTGCTCGTCGAGGGCCGCGACAAACTGCAGGACCCCCTCTTCTGAAATCGCGCCCGCCCGCCGCCGCGTGCTATCACAGCGCGCGCAGTCCCAGGAAAGGAACGCCCCCATGGCCATCACCCGCCACGAACCCTCCAAGATCTATTCCAAGGTCGTCGAGGCCAACGGCTTCGTCTTCACCGCAGGCATCGTTGCCGACGACGTCAAGCAGGATGCGAAAGGCCAGTCCGCGCAGATCCTCAAAGAGATCGACCGCCTGCTGAAGCTTGCCGGCACCGACAAGACCAAGGTCGTGTCCGCGACCATCTGGGTGACCGACATCCGCAACCGCGAGGGCGTCAACGAATCCTGGAACGCCTGGACCGGCGGCGAGAACCTGCCGGGCCGCGCCTGCATCGAGGCCAAGCTCGCCGACCCGCGCATGCTGGTTGAAATCGCCGTGGTGGCGGCCAAGTAACGCGTCGCCCGCCGGCTTCCGCACGCGTCCTCCCGCACTGTGACGCAAATGCTGCGGCGGGGCGGAAAAAGTTGCGTGTGCGACTGGCGGCGCATCGCGCGGCGCTTCGGAATCGTGCAGCGTCCTTCGCGAACCATCATCCATAAGAAGGCCTGCTGCATGAAGACGACCTTGCTCGCCGCGACCGTGCTGGCCGCGGCCTCGGCGGGATGGGCCGCGCGCCCCGCGCACGCTGACGACACCGGAATTGCCGCCATCCACTCGTGGGTGAAGGTCGGCCGCAAGACGTGCATGGTCGACCACTTCCACGAAGGAAGCGGCACCGGCAAGACCCGCCAGAAGGCCGAGACGGGTGCCAAGCAATCGTGGACCGACTTCACGGCCTGGGAATACGGCAGCGACTGGGCGCGCTATTCGATCTCCGAGAGCAAGCAGGTCGATTGCTCGCGCAACGGCGCGAGCGACTGGAGCTGCCAGGTCTCGTCTCGCCCCTGCAGGCCGCGCTGAAATGAAAGGCGCGCGCCCTTCCAAGGAAGGACGCGCGCCAGCCTGTCCGATTGGCCGATTCCCCTGCCTTACTTTCCGACCGCGTCGCTCACGCACTTCTTGGTGAAGCTGTTCTTCGCGGCACCTGCCAGCTTCTTGGCAGCGGCCGAGGCATTGCACGACGCCTGCGCGTCCTTCTCGCACTTCGTCATAAAGCTCGTCTTCGCAGCACCCGCGAGCTTCTTCTCGGCCGCGCGGGCAGAGCAAGTCGACGACTGCGCATAAGCGCTCGTCGTCAGCAAGGCGGCCAGAACGGCCAAGGCGAGGTACTTCATGGAGTTGCTCCTTACCAACAGTCCCGGCGCACGATGCTGCGGCTGGAATCTTGTTCCAACAATGGCTGCGGCTCGAGGTTAATAAATTCTGCCCTTCGTCCTGCCGGCCGGCGGGCTAGAACGGGTTCCAGGTGGCCTTTGGCGTGAAGCGGACGTAGCCGACGTTGGCACCAATGCGCAGGCCGAGGCCGGACCGGATCGGGGCAATGATGACATCGCCGTTGCTCATCAGCGTCGCCCCGACGCCGCCCACCAGGTAGGCGGACCCGTCGACGCCGGTGAAGTTGGCGTAGAGCTGCTCGGGCGAGCGCAGCCGGTAGAGCAGGAACAGGGTCTTGGAGCCGTCCGCGCCCAGATCGGTGCCCAGCGACGGGCCGTGCCAATAGATCTTCTGGGTGCTGCCGGCACGCAGGTAGAGGGTACCCGAGCCATAGCGCACGCCGGCCAGGAACGCGCCGCCGCCCTCCGATCCCAGCACGTAGCCGGTCGGGCGGCCGCTCTTGCGGAACAGGTGCTCGATCACGCTGCCGAGGTTGGCGGAGACCTTGCCGAAGAACCCGGCGCTCGCCGCCATGATCTCCTCGATGGTGTAGCCCTCCTCGGTGGCAGCACCGGGTTCTGGCAGCGGCGCGGAGCCCGGCGGCTGGGCCAGGGCGATGTCGGCGCCCGGCGT
>DASZQG010000059.1:0-26027 GCA_035550075.1 Hyphomicrobiaceae bacterium
GAGGGGGCTCGCGCATCGCTTTGGCGCGCGATTGCGCCACCTATAGTCGTCTTACTCGCCATGCTTCCACTTCCTGCGCTGGCCGCCGGGGGCGAGGTGAACCCGTTCGTCTACGAATTCATGGTGTTCGTGATCGCGATCTTCGTCGGCTACTACGTGGTGTGGAGCGTCACGCCCGCGCTGCACACGCCGCTGATGTCGGTGACCAATGCCATTTCCTCGGTGATCGTCGTGGGGGCGCTGCTGGCCGCCGGCGTGGCGCTGGTGGCGTCAGGCAGCGGGCTCGCCAAGACCTTCGGCTTCCTGGCGCTGGTGATGGCGTCGGTGAATATCTTCGGCGGCTTCCTCGTCACCCAGCGCATGCTCGGCATGTACAAGAAGAGGGAGCCGAAGAAGTGAGCCGCGCAGGGGTCAATTCCCTCTCCCCGCAAGCGGCGAGAGGGAGTGCACGCGCGGTTATCGGGGCGGACACATGAACCCAAATCTCGTCGCGCTGCTCTATCTCGCTGCGGGCGTGCTGTTCATCCTGGCGCTGCGCGGGCTGTCGAGCCCGGAGAGCTCGCGCCGGGGCAACCAGTTCGGCATGGCGGGCATGGCCATCGCCGTGCTGACGACCCTGGCGCAGATCAGCGACTTCTCCGCTCTCACCTGGGCGTTGATCCTCGGTGGTTTCGTGATCGGCGGCGGCATCGGCGCCACCATCGCCCGCCGCATCCCGATGACGTCGATGCCGGAACTGGTGGCCGCCTTTCATTCGCTGGTCGGCCTGGCGGCGGTGTTCGTGGCGGCGGGCGCCTTCTATGCCCCGGAGGCGTTCGGCATCGGTAGCCCGGGCAACATCCATCCGCAGAGCCTGGTGGAGATGTCGCTCGGCGTCGCCATCGGCGCCGTCACTTTCACCGGCTCGGTGATCGCCTTCCTGAAGCTGTCGGGGCGCATGTCCGGCAAGCCGATCATCCTCCCGGCCCGGCATATCATCAACATCGTGCTGGCGCTGGCGCTCGTGTTCTTCATCTACGGCTTCGTCGTCTCGCAGACTGTGATCGATTTCTGGATCATCGTCGCGCTGTCGCTGGCCCTGGGCATCCTGATCATCATTCCGATCGGCGGTGCCGACATGCCGGTCGTCATCTCGATGCTCAACTCCTATTCGGGTTGGGCCGCCGCCGGCATCGGCTTCACCCTAGGCAACATTGCCCTGATCGTCACGGGCGCGCTGGTGGGCTCATCCGGCGCGATCCTGTCGTACATCATGTGCAAGGGCATGAACCGCTCGTTCATCTCGGTGATCCTGGGTGGCTTCGGCGGCGAGACCGCGGGGCCGGCGGCAGGCGCGGAAAACCGCCCCGTGAAGCTCGGCTCGGCGGAAGACGCCGCGTTCCTGCTCAAGAATTCCGGCAAGGTCATCATCGTGCCCGGCTACGGCATGGCCGTCGCGCAGGCCCAGCACGCGCTGCGCGAGATGGCCGACAATCTCAAGAAGGCCGGCGTCGAGGTGAAATACGCGATCCATCCCGTCGCCGGCCGCATGCCGGGGCACATGAACGTGCTGCTGGCGGAAGCCAACGTGCCCTACGACGAGGTGTTCGAGCTGGAGGACATCAACAACGAGTTCGCCCAGGCGGACGTCGCCTACGTGATCGGCGCCAACGATGTCACCAATCCGGCCGCCGAGGAGGACAAGTCCTCGCCCATCTACGGCATGCCCGTGCTGCAGGTGTGGAAGGCGGGCACCGTGATGTTCAACAAGCGCTCGCTGGCGTCCGGTTATGCCGGCATCGACAACCCGCTGTTCTACCGCGACAACACCATGATGCTGCTCGGCGACGCCAAGAAGATGACCGAGGAGATCGCCAAGGCGCTGGCGGCGTAGCGCCGAGGCCGCACTAGAAGCCCGAAGATGCATCCTCCTGCCGCGTCGCCATGGCGCGGCGGCCAAAGGCGGTGCAGCATGGGACCTGGATGCGGCGCCTTTCCTGCCCCTTGAGGATCGCATGGGCCGGGTAGATCGCAGGCAGGCGCTCCTGGGATTGGGAGCCGCCTTCGTGAGCACGCCCGTTGCGCCGCGCGCCTTCGCCTATGACTGGAGATCGGTTCCACCCGCCGACGCCGGCTTTCATCCGGATGTCAATGCGCGGCTTGACAAGCTTGTCGCTGACAAGCGCGCCTGGGGCTTGCACGGCGTCGTGGTCGTTCGCAACGACCGGCTGGTGCTGGAGCGCTATTTCGAGGCCGAGGACAACGCGCGCGGGCGCCCGCTAGGCAAGGTCAGCTTCAAACCCGACACGCTGCACGATCTGCGCTCGGTATCGAAGAGCGTCGTCGCATTGATGTACGGGATCGCGCTGGCGCAGGGGAAGGTGCCGCCGCCGGAGGCGTCGCTCTACGCATCGTTCCCCGAGCATGGCGATCTCGGCCGAGCGGAAGGGCGGGACCGGATCACCCTCCAGCATGTTCTCACGATGACCATGGGCACGGATTGGGACGAGACAAGCCTTCCCTACTCGAATCCCGCGAACGGCGAGATTGCCATGGACTTGGCGCCGGACCGCTACCGCTACATCCTGGAGCGGCGCGTCATCATGGAGCCGGGCAGGCGCTGGAACTACTGCGGTGGCGCCACCGCGCTGCTGGCGCGGCTGATCTCGAAGGGCACGGGCAGGCCGCTGCATAGCTTCGCGCGCGAGGCGTTGTTCGACCCGCTGGGCCTGGGACCGACGGAGTGGCTGGCCGATGCGAAGGGCGAACCCTATGCCGCGTCGGGTCTGCGCATGACCCCGCGCGATCTCGCACGCATCGGCATGACGGTCGCCAACGGTGGCGTCGCCGAGGGTCGCAGCGTGATCCCAGCGGATTGGATCAGACGGTGCACCACCGACTTCGTCAGCGTCGATGAGCAGCGACGCTACGGCTACCAGTGGTATCTGGGCGACTTCTTCTACGGCAAGCCGCTCGGGTGGACGCGTGAACATCTGGAGCGCTGGTGGGGCTGTTTCGGGGAAGGCGGGCAGCGTCTGTTCGTACTGCCGAACGTGAAGCTCGCCATCGCCATTTCGGCGGGCAACTACGGCACCGACGACCAATGGATCCCGCCGATCCGCGTGGTCCGCGAGGTCGTGCTGGCGAGCCTGGAATAACGGGCTGGGACCGAGGCGCCGCAACGTTCCGGCGACCCCGCCGGTGCACGGTAATCCCACGCCATTCTGCCATCGCTCGCGAGGCTGCACCTGTCATCCGCCCGAAGCGTCGTGCGGAAGCATGAATGAAGCTTCGCGCGGAACCCCGTCGCCACCGCCGCGTCGTCAGGGCGCGACCGCGTTTCGCCCGTCACAGCACGCCGCGCACTTGACCGCACCCGCCAGCTCACGCATGAAGCCGAGTTATGCTGTTGATTGCCAAAACAGTTCTGGGACTCGTCGCGCTCTACATCGCCATCTGCATCTTCGGCTACTGGGGGCAGCGGGCGCTCGTCTACCATCCTGACCGGCAGCGCATCACGCCCGCGCGCGCCGGCCTGACGGGTGTGGAGGAGCGGGTCTTGAAAACGCCCGACGGCGAGCGCCTGGTTGCCTGGTATGGCAAGGCGAAGCCCGGCCAGCCGACACTGCTCTACTTCCACGGCAACGGCGGCGGTCTCGTCGATCGCGTGCCGCGCATCGAGCGCTTCATGGAAGCCGGCTACGGCATCTTCATGATGGCCTATCGCGGCTATTCCGGCAGCTCGGGCGCACCCACCGAGGCCGCCAACGTCGCCGACGCCAAGCTGGCCTTTGACACGCTGGTCGCGGATGGCGTGCCGGTGCAGCGGATCATCCTTTACGGCGAGTCGCTCGGCACCGGCGTGGCCACCCAGGTGGCGGTGGCGCGGCCGGCGGGCGGGCTGATCCTCGATGCGCCCTACACCTCCATCGCCGACGTCGGTGCGGCCAGCTATCCGTTCCTTCCCGTGCGGCTGGTGCTGGTCGATCGCTACGACACGCAGCGCTACATCCGCGACGTGCACATGCCGCTGCTGATCCTCAACGGCGAGAAGGATAACGTCATCCCGCCTGTCATGGGCCGCAAGCTTTACGAGCTCGCCAACGAGCCAAAGCGTCTCGTGACATTCCCCAACGGCGGACATAGCGACCTCTACATCAACGGCAACACCGCGCTCGACTCGGTGCGTGCGTGGATTGCGCACTTGCCGAAGTGAGGGAGACATCCGACGCGGCCACGCAAAAAGCCGGCGGGCATGGCCCGCCGGCCTGAAACGTGTCGGCAAATGAGAGCGCAGGCCTAGCGCGGAGGGCCTGACCGCGGGGCGCCGCCGCCGGAGCGTCCGCCAGGGCCGCCGCCGGGCCGTCCTGCCGTCTTGGCCGCCGCCTTGCCAGGCAGCAAACCTTCGCGCTGGGCGCGCTTGCGCGCCAGCTTGCGGGCGCGCCGCACGGCTTCCGCCTGCTCGCGGACCCGCTTCTCGGACGGCTTCTCGTAATAGTTCCGGAGCTTCATCTCGCGGAAGATGCCCTCGCGCTGCATTTTCTTCTTCAGCGCCTTGAGAGCCTGATCGACGTTGTTGTCGCGAACCTGAACCAGCAAGCGTGATGTCCCTGTGTCGGATGGTCGAAAACGGCCAAACACGCCTCCGGACGCCAGGGGCGCCCAAAGTCATGTGCAAACCTGGAGTGTTTCTAGCAGAACGGGCACCGGCTGTCCATGCGCGCAGGGCGCCCGCCAAGTGCCGTCCGCGCGTCAGGATTTCGGTAGCAGGCGCGTGACATGCCCCATCTTGCGGCCCGGGCGTGCGTCCCGCTTGCCGTAAAGATGCAGGCACAGGTTCGGCTCTGCCGCGCGCTCTCGCCAGGCGAGCGCCTCCGTCCCGATCAGGTTGATCATTTCCGCGTCCGAGTGGCGGTCGGTGCGGCCCAGGGGCCAGCCGGCCACCGCACGGATGTGGTTCTCGAACTGACTGACGGCGCAGGCATCAATGGTCCAGTGTCCGCTATTGTGCACGCGCGGAGCGATCTCGTTGACGACCAGCCGCCCGGCGGGGGCGGTGTCCGCGCCGAGATGGAACATCTCCACCGCGAGCACGCCGACGTAGCCGAGCGCGGCGGCAATCGTTCCGGCGACGTCACGGGCGCGGGCGAGATCGGCCTCGGGCAGACGCGCAGGCACTCGCGAGCGCCGCAGGATGCCGCCCTCGTGCGTGTTCTTCGGGCAGTCGTAGAAGACCAGTCCACCGGCGGCATCGCGCACGACGAGCGCCGACAACTCCATCGCGAACGCCACGCGCTTTTCGAGCACCGCCGGCTTGCCGCCGATCTCCTCCCAGGCCGCGCGCGCGTCGCCGCCGGGGACCAAGGGCACCTGGCCTTTGCCGTCGTAGCCGAACCTGCGCGTCTTCAGGATGGCGGGCGCGGCGAGGTCGGCGAGGGCGGCTTCGACGCCCGCGGCTGACTCGACGGCGCGGAAGGGCGCCACCGGAATCCCAAGGCCGGCGATAAACTGCTTCTCGGTCAGCCGGTCCTGCGCCACATCGAGGGCCTTGGCGCCGGGGCGCAGCGGCACGAGCCCAGCGAGATGGCGCGCCGTCTCCACCGGCACGTTTTCGAACTCGTAGGTGACGGCGTCTACGGCAGAGGCAAAGGCGGTGAGCGCCGCCCGGTCGGTGAATCCGGCCTTGGTGGTGGCCGCGGCAACATCGAACGCGGGCCCGCTCTCTTCGCAGTAGATGTGCGTCTTCAGCCCGAGCCGCGCGGCCGCCATCGCCAGCATGCGCCCGAGCTGGCCGCTTCCCAGAATGCCGATGGTTGAGCCCGGCGGCAGCGGGGCTGCCAGCAACGCGTCAGGCATCGTCCTTCGGCGCCTCGGGTACGGCCGCGGTCTGCCTCGCCCGCAGGCCCTCGACCCGCTTGGCGAGCGCCTGATCCTCGAGCGCCAGGATCTGCGCGGCGAGCAGTCCGGCGTTGGTGGCGCCGGCATCGCCGATGGCAAGCGTGCCGACCGGCACCCCGGCCGGCATCTGCACGATGGAGAGCAGGCTGTCCTGCCCCTTCAGCGCCTTCGACTCGATGGGCACGCCGAGCACCGGCAGGGTGGTCATCGAGGCGGTCATGCCGGGCAGGTGGGCCGCCCCGCCCGCGCCGGCAATGATCACGCGCAGGCCGCGCGACTTCGCCGTCTCGGCATACTGGTAGAGCCGCTTGGGCGTGCGGTGCGCGGAGACGACCTTGGACTCGTAGGCGATCCCGAGCTCGTCGAGCACGTCGGCAGCGCGCTTCATGGTCGGCCAGTCCGACAGACTGCCCATGATGATGCCGACTTTCGCCGGGTTGGCCATCAGGTCTCGGTCTCCGCGTAGGCCGTACGCAAGGGAAGGGCAGGACATATGTGAGCCGGCGGGGGCTGGCAAGCCGCCTCTCGGATCGGCATGAATCGCGAGCGCACAACGCGCGTGCGAAAGCGGTCTCAGGCGATGATGTCAGGAAGGAGCTGGTCCTCGATGGCCGTGATGCGGTCCTTGATCGCCAGCTTGCGCTTCTTCAACCGTTTGATCTGCAACTGATCGGCGAGCGACGACCCTTCCTGCGCCACGATCTCCGCATCGAGGTCGCGGTGTTCCGCTCGAAGGCGCACCAGTTCATCGCGAAGCTCGCGCTCGTCCGGTCGCTGCATGTGCCCTTTTTTGAACGGCCTGCCGGCGAGAAACCGCCTGGCAGAATTCTTCGGGAACTATTGCCTGGAACGGTGAATTTATACAAGCCCGAGCGCGAACGCGCCCTCACAATGCGTTGTGTTCACTGCTCAAATTTGAAGAGAATGTCCCCAGATTTGATTGTCGTGACACCCGCAGCGGTTGGACAAGGCGCGGCCTGCATGGCACACTGCAAGCCCCTTCAACACTCCCCAGGAGGGCATAATGACATTGGCCGCACATCTCGCGGAGCTTTCCGAAAAACACCGGATGCTGGAACGCAAGATTGAGGAAGAGTCGGCCCGTCCGAGCGCCGACGAAGTCCAGATCACCCGGTGGAAGCTCGAGAAGCTGAAATTGAAAGACGAGATGACGAAACTGCAAAAGCCAACACAGCATTAGACGTCGTACTGAGTAACTTTTCTCGGCCCCCTTGGGGCCTTGGCCGGACCATGCGCCGGGCGATCTGTCCGGCGGCGGCAGGACTTTTGAATTCATCGCGCGCAGCGCGTGAGATCCTCTGCGGCTTGGCCTGATTTCATTAGCCTCTTTTTCCGACTCTTCTGGGCTGCGTCCATCGGCCCATCCTTTTGCAGCAGCCCGCCGTCCCGTCTTTCATTGGCATCGGCGACCGCGAGCGCCAAAGTGGGATAAGGCTGCGGTGCAGCCCATTTGCGCGGAAAGGCGGCCACAGATGTCAGACGCCTTCGCACCTTACGAGCCCCTGATCCGGCTCGGCGCTTTCTTCGGCGTCCTGGCGGCGATGGCGCTGTGGGAGGTGGCGGCTCCGAGGCGTCAGCTCAAACTGGCGCGGCGCACGCGGTGGCCGAGCAACCTCGGCGTTGTGATCGTCGACACGCTGCTGGTGCGGCTTCTGTTCCCGACGGCGGCGGTCGGCGTGGCGCTGCTGGCCGAAGCGCGCGGCTGGGGGCTGTTTCCTGCGCTTGGTGTGCCGTGGGCCGTTGCTGTTGTGGCATCGATCGTGCTGCTCGACCTAGCCATCTACGCGCAGCACGTGCTGTTCCACGCTGTGCCGGTGCTGTGGCGCCTGCATCGCATGCACCACACCGATCTCGACGTGGACGTTACCACCGGCGTGCGCTTTCATCCGGTTGAGATCATCATCTCGCTTCTGATCAAGTGGGCGGTGATCGTCGTGCTCGGCATACCTGCCATCGCCGTGCTTCTGTTCGAGGTCGTGCTCAACGCCACCTCCATGTTCAACCACAGCAACGTTGCCATGCCGGTCGCCGTCGACCGGCTGGTGCGCCTGGTGGTGGTGACGCCAGATATGCATCGGGTGCATCATTCTATCCGGCGCAGCGAGACCAACAGCAACTTCGGCTTCAACTTCCCGTGGTGGGACAGGCTGTTCGGCACCTATCGCGGCCAGCCGGCCGACGGCCATGAGGGCATGACGGTCGGGATCGACAGCTTTCGCGACCCCCGTGAACTGCGGCTCGATCGTATGCTATTGCAGCCTCTGAGGTCGGGCGGCGATGCCTATCCGGCGCTGGCCCGCAAATCTGGACAGGGTGACTGATGCCCTCAGCCGGCCACAGCATGGAACGCAGGCCGCGCGATCTGACCACGCGCTATATCGTGCTGGCGCTGCTGCTTGTCGGCGGCTTCGTCGGCGCCGGCGGCTGGTTCGTGCTGTTCGGGACGCTCGGCCTCACCATCGACGGCTGGTGGCCGCGGATCTGGCTGCTGCGGCAGGCGTCGGGCGAGGCGCCGAGCACCAAGGTGATCACCTATTTCGTCACCGGCGTTGTCACCGACCTCGCCTTCGCAACCGTCAGCTACCTGTGCGGATGGTTCGTCGCCGCGCTGCTGGAGGGGTGACCTCTCACGCCCCCTTCGCCATGTCGCGCAGCACGAACTTCTGGATCTTGCCGGTCGAGGTCTTGGGGATCTCGGCGAACACCACTACCCGCGGCACCTTGTATGCGGCGAGGTTGGCGCGGCAGTGCGCGATGATCTCCTCCACCGTCGCCGTGGTGCCCGGCTTCAGCTCGATGAAGGCGACGGGCGTCTCGCCCCACTTCGGATCGGCCTTGCCCACCACGCCGCAGGCGGACACGGCGGGATGCTTGTAGAGCGCGTCCTCGACCTCGATGGAGGAAATGTTCTCGCCGCCAGATATGATGATGTCCTTGGAGCGGTCCTTGAGCTGGATGTAGCCGTCGGGGTGCAGCACGCCGAGGTCGCCGGAGTGGAACCAGCCGCCGGCAAACGCTTCCTCCGTCGCCTTGGCGTTCTTCAGGTAGCCCTTCATCACGATATTGCCGCGGAACATCACCTCGCCGAGCGTGCTGCCGTCGGCCGGCACGCGCGTCATGGTTTCGGGATCCATCACGGTGAGATCCTCTAGCGCGGTGTAGCGCACGCCCTGGCGCGCCTTCTTGGCGGCGCGGCCGGCGGCGTCGAGGTCGTCCCAGGCGCTGTGCCACTCGTTGACCACGGCGGGGCCATAGGTCTCGGTCAGTCCGTACACATGGGTGACGTTGAACCCGGCCTCCGCCATGGCCGCCAGCACCGCTTCCGGCGGCGGCGCCGCGGCGGTGACGAACTCCACCCGGTGCGGCAGCGGCTGCTTCTCGCCGGCTGGCGCATTGAGCAGCGTGGACATCACGATCGGCGCACCGCACAGGTGCGTGACCTTGTGCGCGGCGATCGCCTCATACATCGCCTTGGCGCGCACCCAGCGCAGGCACACGTGCGTGCCGGCAACCACCGACAGCGTCCAGGGAAAGCACCAGCCGTTGCAATGGAACATCGGCAGCGTCCACAGATACACGGGGTGCTTGCCCATGTTTGCCGCCACTACGTTGGCGTAGCACATCAGGTACGCGCCGCGATGGTGATAGACGACACCCTTCGGATTGCCGGTGGTGCCGGAGGTGTAATTGAGGCTGATCGCGTCCCACTCATCGCGCGGATGGCGAGCGGCGAACTCGGCTTCGCCGGTGGCGAGGAACGCCTCGTAGTCCAGCGTCGACAAGGGTTCGCCCGCCTGCGGGAACTCGCGATCGTCGCAGTCGATGACCAGCGGCTTGACCGTTGCCTGCGCCAGCGCCTCGCGCATCGGGCCAGCGAATTCGCGATCGCAGATCACGACCTTGGACTGCGCGTGGTCGAGCTGGAAGGCGATGATCGCCGCGTCGAGCCGCGTATTGATCGCGTGCAGCACTGCGCCGGTCATCGGCACCCCGTAGTGCGCCTCGACCATCGGCGGCGTGTTCGGCAGCATCACCGAGACCGTGTCGCCGGGGCCGATGCCATGCCGCGACAGCGCCGAGGCCAGCCGGCAGGCACGTTCGTGCAGCGCGGCGTAGCTCACGCGCCGCGACCCGTGGATGACGGCGGTGTGCGCCGGGTAGACCCTGGCCGCGCGCTCCAGGAACGGCAGCGGGCTCAGCGGCTGGTAGTTGGCCGGACACTTGTCGAGATGCTGGGCGTAGGGGCTGGTCGGCATGGCGGCGGTTGCGGCTGGAATGAGGTGCAAGTTGTGCGGGCGGCAGTTCAGCATACGCGGTGACCGGGGAAAAGCGACCGGTCCCGTAGGCCGCGGGCCGGGCACGATTTCTACCGTCGCTCGGGTGACTGATGCATTGACAACACACACAAGGGAAAAGTGAAATAACAGGGAAGGAATAAGTGGAAAACCCCGCCGGATGCGCCGAAACATAACGTTCGCGGTGCAACTGTGCGCACGGGGCGCACGCTTTGCACCGACGCGTTGGACCAGAAGGGGACGCGCCAGTGCAGGGGTGGGCGTCGTATGGGGCGAGCGGAGAGCGCCCAGGCAGCCTGGCGGAGCGCCTGGCCATATTGAACGGGGCCGCCTATCCCAGTGATGACGCCGGCCGGCTGATGGCCGCAACCTTCGCCGATCGTTCCCGCCGCCGTCTTATTCGCGCCTATTTCGGACTGGGCTTTGCCACCAGCGGAATCCTCGGCTGCGTAGCCCTGCTGCTGA
This sequence comes from Hyphomicrobiaceae bacterium, assembly GCA_035550075.1. Lineage (GTDB taxonomy): Bacteria > Pseudomonadota > Alphaproteobacteria > Rhizobiales > Hyphomicrobiaceae > AWTP1-13. The sequence continues at coordinate 10,659 of DASZQG010000059.1, forward strand.
TGCTCTTCATCGATCCGGAAAACGGGCGCATGCAGGGCCCGTGGATGTCGGAGGCGAGCGCATCGCTGCCGGTGTCTCTGCCGACGGAACCTGCGCCGGCGCAGGTCGAGGCGCCGCCGCCGGTTGTCCGGATTGCTGCCCCACGCATTGTTCCGCCTCCACCGCAGACCATCGAGATGCCGATCTTGCGCGCCGAGCGCGCCATGGCCCCGTTCCCGCTGCGTCTGGCGCGCGCGGACCTCGCCGACCCGGACGTGCGGGTGGTGCTGCGTGACGTGCCCGAAGCGGCGGTACTCTCGAGTGGAACGCGCGAAAACCCGCACACCTGGGTGCTGCGTCCTGCTGATCTTGGCGACCTCTATCTGTCGCTGGGGGATCAGGCACCGGAGTCATTCAACGTGAAGATTGTGGTCGCGCGCATCGCCGGCATCGCCGCGCGGCCGCTGGTGGCGCACGTCCGTCTCGTCAACGGCGCCGAGGACGATCCGGTGCTGCCGCCCTCGATGCGCGGCTTGCGCACCGCGGCCGGCGACGTCCACGTGCTCGACGCGCCGGCGGCGCAACCGCCGCGTCCGTTGAAGGCCGCCGCAGCCCACACGCCGCGGCAAGCGCCGCCGCTGGCGGCGTGGCGGACTTCGCTGCACGTTGCTGCCGCTGTGCCCACGTCCGCGCCTCCCGGGCCTGAGACGCCCCAGGCGCAGGTATCCCGGCCCGCGGGCATGAGCGCGCTCGGCGCGATACCGCACGAGGATGACAGCGCGCTCCGGCGCGTTTGGTGGAAAATTCCCATCGGAAGCTGGCTGCCCCTCCACGGCGCCTCCGATCGCCGGTAAGCTGACCGCAGTTGGCGCGTAGACCCACCGGGAGTGCGCCCGCGCCTATTCGCTCGCTCACTTGGAGATGACAGCATGCTGCTTGCCGGCAAGGCGGCGATCGTTACGGGTGCCGCGCAGGGCATTGGCCGCGCGTGTGCGGAGCGGCTCGCCAGGGAAGGCGCCAGTGTCGCTCTTTGCGACATCAACGATGCCGCCGCCAAGGCGGCGGCGGACGCAATCGTCGCTGCGGGCGGCAAAGCCATCTCTTTTCGCTGCGACGTTGCCCAGGCGGACGACGTGCGCGCGACAGTCGCCGCCGCGCTCGCTGCGTTCGGCCGCATCGACGTGCTGGTCAACAACGCCGGCATTCTCGACGACGTGCCGTTCCTCGATCTCACCGAGCGGGAGTTCGACCGCGTGCTCGGCGTCAATCTCAGGGGCGCATTCCTGATGGGCCAGGCCGTAGCGCGGCAGATGATGCAGCAGGCCGTCGCCGTCGGCACACCGCGCGGCACCATCGTCAACATGAGTTCGATCAACGCGCAGTTTGCGCTGCCCGATCATGTCGCCTACTCGATTTCCAAGGGCGGCATCAACCAGCTCACCAAGGCGATGGCGATTGCGCTTGCCCCGCACGGCATCCGCGTCAACGCGGTGGGCCCTGGCACCATCGACACACCGCTCCTGGAGGGCGTGATCAAGGACCGCGCGTTCCGCAGCAAGGTGCTGTCGCGCACGCCCATCGGCCGGTTCGGCACGCCGGCGGAAGTGGCGGCGATCGTTGCGTGGCTGGCGAGTGCGGAATCGAGCTACGTCACCGGCACGACCATATACGCCGATGGCGGACGGCTGCCGCTCAACTACGTGGTGCCAGTGCCGGAAGGAGAGTGAGCCGCCGCGAACCGCGCGATCACTCCGTCTGCTCTTCCTCTTCCTTCTTGCCGCCCATCTCGCGCAGCTTGGCGAACACGCGTGCGGCTTCCTCTGCCTCGGTCTCCTGATGCGGAGCTTCCTCGGGCTTGGGCGGCTCGATGTCGACGGTCGGCTGCGGGCCGGTGCCTGGCGGCGCGGTGGTCTCGGCGGTAGGCAGCAGCGTGCCCGCCTTGCCCTGCTTCTGGCTGGCGCGCCGCTCCCGCTCGAGCCGGCGGGCGGCCTTGCCCACCTCGTTGTCGAGGTCGATCTGCGAGCACAGGCCGAGCGCCACGGGGTCCTGCGGCTGCAGGTTGGCCGAGTTCCAGTGCGTGCGGTCGCGGATGGCGGCGATGGTCGGCTTGGTGGTGCCTACCAGCCGCATGATCTGGCTCTCCTTGAGCTCGGGATGATTGCGCAGCAGCCAGAGCACCGCGTTCGGGCGGTCCTGGCGCCGGGAAACCGGCGTGTAGCGCGGCCCCTTCTTGGTTTTCACCTCGGGGATCTCGACCTTGCCCTCGGTCAGCTCGAGCATGTGGTCGTGGTCTTCCTCGCCGCGCTTGATCTCCTCGCGTGAGAGCTGTCCGTTGGAGATGGGGTCCATGCCCTTGATGCCGTGGGCCACGTCCCCGTCGGCGATGCCCTTCACTTCCAGGACGTGCAGTCCGCAGAACTGGGCGATCTGTTCGAAGGTCAGGGAGGTGTTTTCGACGAGCCAGACGGCGGTGGCCTTCGGCATTAAGGGTTTACGGTCGCTCATGGGAATCCTTCAGTAGACCGGCATGGACCATCATCCATGTAGGCCTAAACCATGCTGGAATTGCGTGTTGGAGGGCCGTCTTATAACGCGAGTGATGCAGTCGATGCAACCTGGCCATGCATCGGCTTGCCGTCCTCAACAGCGATCACTATTTCGGCAGTGCGAGACGGTTGCCCGGAAAAGTGGCAGAAATGCCCCACTGATGCCGGGGTTCGCCGGTGGCGCTGTGGCCGCGAATCACCAAGCCCCTTATGATCTTTTTAGCTTTGGGGGCGTTATCTCCAATCGAGTGGCCGACGTGTTGCGTTGCAAACTTCCAACGGTTTAGTTTGCAGCGCGACAAAGCCGAAAGGGCGAACAGCCGATGAATGTCATCACGCGACAGGCCTATACCTTCGAGGATCTGGAAGTCGGCATGGAGGCGACCTTCGCCAAATCCGTGAGCGAGGCCGACATCCATGGATTTGCCGAGATCACCGGCGACCGGAACCCCGTTCACCTGGATCCTCAATACGCAGCCAAGACGATCTTCAAGACCACGATTGCCCACGGCATGCTGACGGCCAGCTATATCTCGGCCGTCTTCGGCACCGAACTGCCGGGCCCCGGCGCCATCTATGTTTCACAGACGCTGAACTTCCGCGGCCCCGTGCGCGCCGGCGACCGGGTGGTGGCCAAGGTGCGCGTGATGGAACTCTATCCCGCCAAGAAGCGCGCCCGCTTCCTCTGCACATGTTCCGTTGACGGCAAGGTTGTCCTGGAAGGCGAGGCGGTGCTGATGGTCCCCTCGCGCACGTCCGGCAAGGCCGCCTGACCGTCGCGTTCCATTTTTTCCGTGTACCTGTCTGTCGCGCCCGCGGTGCTCGCGCACCGGCATGCCGGTTGACCGAACGCGAATTGATGTGATCCTGCCGCCATGCAGATCGTTCGCGGCTACCAGTCGGTTCCCGAAAGTGCGCGCGGCGCGGTTCTGGCCATCGGAAATTTCGATGGGGTGCACCGCGGCCATCAGGCGCTGCTTGCCGCCGCGGTGCAGGAAGCGCGCCGCGAAAGGCGCCCAGCCGGCGTTCTGATGTTCGAGCCGCACCCGCGAGCGTTCTTCCAGCCCGACAAGCCGCACTTCCGTCTCACCTCGCTGCCGCTGAAGCTGAAGCTGCTGGAGCGGTACGGCCTCGATCTCGCGGTGGTGCTGGCGTTCAACCAGTCCCTTGCCAGCCTGCCGGCCGAAGCCTTCATCGAGCGCGTGCTGGTGGCGGGGCTCGGCGTGCGCCACGTGGTCGTCGGCTACGACTTTCATTTCGGCAAGGGCCGCGGTGGCGATCCCGAGACGCTGCGCAAGGCCGGCGAGAGGCACGGGTTCGGCGTCACGGTTGTCGCCCAGGTCGCCGAGGCGGGCGAGGTATTCTCCTCGAGCGGCGTGCGCGCGGAGCTGGCGCTGGGTGACGTCGCCGGTGCCGCCGAGATGCTGGGCCACTGGTGGCGCGTCGCAGGCACGGTGGTGAGTGGCGCCCGGCGCGGCGCCGGGCTGGGCTATCCCACGGCCAACATCGTTCTCGATCCCGGCACCGCGCTCGCCCACGGCATCTATGCGGTGCGCGTCTACATCGGATCGGAGGCGTACCAGGGCACCGCCTACCTCGGCACGCGGCCGACGTTCGATGAGGGCGCGCCGGTGCTTGAGGTGTTCCTGTTCGATTTTGACGGCGACCTTTACGGCCGCATCCTGGAGGTGGAGTTCATCGACTTCATTCGCGCCGACCGGCGGTTCCCCGACGCGGAGGCTCTGAAGGCCCAGATGGACCAGGACTGCGCGCAGGCCCGGCAAATTCTCGCCCGCGCGCCGGCTTCACCCAAAATCTCATGAGGGATGCCGCTACCCCGCTGGTGGAGCAAACGTCGCGACCCCGCTCGCCGCTCAACACGTTGAGCGGCATCCCTCGTGGCCCCGACAACGGCTGGCGTCTGTCTTTAGTTCCGGTCGCGGCGCCCGATTGAGGCCGCTCCTCGCGGAAGCGTGGTTCATCGGCAACGCCACGGCGCGGTTCGCCCGGGGTCAGATCGCGTGTTGCCCAGAGTTCGCGGCGCAGCTACAACATCGCCATGTTCCGACTCAGGCGGCGTGAGCCCAGGCTGCTGCGAATTACGTGCCCGGTCGCCCGGAGGCGCCCGGGGCGTTCCCCTGTGTGTTGAGCAAGTTCCGCAGCAGCTTCTCAAAGACGGCTTTTCATGACTTCCACCAGATCCGCCACGCGCGATTGGAGCGCGACACTTTTCCTGCCGAAGACGAATTTTCCGATGAAGGCCGGCCTGCCGCAGCTCGAGCCCAAGCTGCTTGAGCGCTGGGCGAGCCTCGACATCTATCGCCGCCAGCGCGCCGCGGCGAAAGGCAAGCCGAAGTTCATCCTGCACGACGGCCCGCCCTACGCCAACGGCAACATCCACATCGGCACCGCGCTCAACAAGGTGCTGAAGGACATGGTCACGCGCTCCCAGCAGATGCTTGGGTTCGATTCCAACTATGTGCCTGGCTGGGACTGCCACGGCCTGCCGATCGAATGGAAGATCGAGGAGCAGTATCGCGCCAAGGGTCAGGACAAGGACAAGGTTCCCGTCAACGAGTTCCGCAAGGAATGCCGCGAGTTCGCCGAGCACTGGATCGGCGTGCAGATGGCCGAGTTCAAGCGGCTCGGCGTCGAGGGCGACTGGGGGCACTACTACTCGACCATGGCCTACAAGGCCGAGGCCACCATCGCCGGCGAGCTGATGAAGTTTGCCATGAACGGCGGGCTCTACCGTGGCTCCAAGCCGGTGATGTGGTCGGTGGTGGAGAAGACCGCGCTCGCCGAAGCCGAGGTCGAGTACCACGACTACACGAGCGATACGGTGTGGGTGAAGTTTCCTGTAGCTCGCGCCGAGCATAGCGCGCTCAAGGCTGCCTCCATCGTCATCTGGACAACGACGCCCTGGACCATCCCCGGCAACCGCGCCATCAGCTATTCGCCCAAGATCGCCTATGGCCTCTACGAGGTGACGAAGGCGCCGGACGGCAACTGGGCCAAGCCCGGCGACAAATTCATCATCGCCGACAAGCTCGCCGAGCAGGTGATGAAGTCCGCCAAGGTGGAGGAGCATAAACGGCTCGCCGCCGTATCCGCCGTTGAGCTGGCCGGTTGCGTCTGCGCGCATCCTCTCGCGGCGATGGGCTACGATTTCAAAGTCCCGCTCCTCGCCGGCGACCACGTCACCGACGAGGACGGCACCGGCTTCGTCCACACCGCGCCGGGGCACGGTCGCGAGGACTTCGACATCTGGATGGAACATGCGCCCCGGCTGCAGCAGCGGGGCATCGACATAACCATCCCCTTCACCGTCGACGGCGACGGCCGCTTCACCAAGGAAGCGCCGGGCTTCGAAGGCAAACGCGTCATCGACGACAAGGGCAACAAGGGCGACGCCAACGACGCGGTCATCAAGGCGCTGACAGACGCCGGCATGCTGATCGCGCGCGGCCGCCTGAAACACCAGTACCCGCACTCGTGGCGGTCCAAGAAGCCAGTGATCTTCCGCAACACGCCGCAGTGGTTCATCGCCATGGACAAGCCGATCGCCACGACCGGCGGCGGCAACGCCACGCTGCGCGAACTGGCCCTGCGCGCCATCGCCGAGACGGAATTCGTGCCGATCTCCGGGCAAAATCGCCTGCGCGGCATGATCGAGGCGCGGCCCGACTGGGTGGTCTCGCGCCAGCGCGCCTGGGGCGTGCCCATCACCGTGTTCCAGCACAAGGACACCGGCGAGGTCATCCCATCCGCCAAGTTCGCGGGGTCGGAGGAACTGCGCACGCGCATCCGCGAGGCCATCGCGGCAAAGGGCGCTGACGCGTGGTTCGAAGCCGGCGCGCGCGAGCGCTTCCTCAAGGGCCTCGTCGCCGATCCCGCCGAGTGGGAGCAGGTGACCGACATTCTCGACGTGTGGTTCGATTCCGGCTCCACCCACACCTTCACCCTGGAGGATCCAGAAGCGTTTCCGCAGCTTGCCGGCATCAGGCGGGTGCGCGACGGCGGCGAGGACCGCATCATGTACCTGGAGGGATCCGACCAGCACCGCGGCTGGTTCCAGTCCTCGCTGCTGGAAAGCTGCGGCACGCGAGGGCGCGCCCCGTTCGACGTCGTGCTCACGCACGGCTTCATCCTCGACGAGAAGGGCGAGGAGAAGATGTCGAAGTCGAAGGGCAACACGCTCTCGCCGCAGGACCTGATGAAAACCTCCGGCGCTGACATTTTGCGCCTGTGGGTAGCGTCCGCCGACTACTCGGGCGACATCCGCTTCGGGCCGACCGTGCTGCAGGGTACCGCCGAATCCTACCGCAAGCTCAGGAACACACTGCGCTGGATGCTCGGCACGCTCGCGCACCGCGACGGCAAGAAGACGGTTGAGCATCGGGACATGCCCGAGCTGGAGCGGCTGATGCTGCATCGGCTCGCGGAGCTCGACGTACAGGTGCGCGCCGCCTACGCGGAGTACGACTACAAGCGCGTGGTGGCGGCGCTCTCGCACTTCATGAATACCGACCTGTCGGCGTTCTACTTCGACATCCGCAAGGACGCGCTCTATTGCGAGCCATACTCGAGCACCAAGCGCCGGGCGGCTCTCGACGTGATCGAGCACATCTTCCGGTGCACTGTGCTGTGGCTGGCGCCGCTGCTCTGCTTCACCGCCGAAGAGGCCTGGCTCGCGCGCTATCCCTCCGACTCCGATTCCGTCCATCTGCACACCTTCCCCGACATTCCGGCGCAATGGCGCGACGAGGCGCTGGCGGAGAAGTGGCAGAAGGTGCGTCGCGTGCGCAGCGTCGTCACCGGCGCGCTGGAGATCGAGCGGGCGGCCAAGAAGATCGGCTCGTCGCTTGAAGCGGCTCCGCAGGTTTTTGTCGCCGACAAGGACCTGTTGGCCGCGCTCACCGGTGTCGACCTGGCCGAGGTGTGCATCACGTCGGGCATCGAGGTGGTTGCGGGCAAGCCGCCGGCGGACGCCTTTGCGCTTCCCGAGGTGGCTGGCGTCGGGGTTGTCTCGAAGCCGGCCAAGGGAAAGAAGTGCGCGCGGTCGTGGCGCATCACCCAGGACGTCGGCTCTGACCCGGCGTTTCCGGAACTGTCCGCGCGCGACGCCGCCGCGGTGCGCGAGTTCGATGCGCGAGGTGGAGTATCCCCGTGAACGCAGCAGAAAGCTCCCCGGTCGAGAGCGAGCGCAAGCCTTGGCTGTGGGGGCCGCTGTCGTCCCTCGGTCTCGGTGTTGCCATCGCCACCATCGCCATCGACCAGGCCCACAAGTGGTGGATGCTCAACACCTTCCAGATCGAGCAGAAGGGCCGCGTTGTGCTGACGCCGTTCCTCGACCTCGTTTATGTGAAGAACCTCGGCGTCAGCTACGGCCTGCTGCTGCAGGACAGCGCCCGGGGGCAGTATGCGCTGGCCGCCTTCGCGGCGCTGGCGGTGATCGCCATGGCGCTTTGGCTGGCGCGCGGCGTTACCGACCGGCTGGGGGCCTGGAGCCTGGGGCTGATCATGGGAGGCGCGGCTAGCAACGCCATCGACCGCCTGGTGTTGGGCGGGGTCGCCGATTTCTTCTCCTTCCACGCCTACGGCTTCTACTGGTACGTGTTCAATATCGCCGATGCGGCCATTGTTGCTGGTGTTGCCGGCCTGCTATATGACTCGTTCATCCCGAGTCGCAATCGCGCCTCAAAGTCGGCTTAAGCGACTGTGTCGGCAAGGGGTATGGGCGTTGTGCGCGACCGCGGACGGCGCCCTCCGGGGGGAAATCAAGCCCTGATGAAACTGCTACGTCACCGCTTCGTGCACCTCGCCTGCCTGGCCGCGCTTGGCGCGACCGTCGGACTCGGCGGCTGCAGCGACGGAGTGGAGCTCAACGGTAAGGTTTTCGACTGGCTCGGCGTCAGTCCGGCGGCTCTGGAGGCCTCCCGGAAGGAGCCGAAGATGGCGGCGCGGGCCCCACTCGTGCTGCCGCCGGATACCAACCGGCTGCCTGCGCCCGGCTCGGGGCAGGCGCCCAGCGATTTCGCTGGCTTCGATGATCCGGACAAGCGCAAGATCGCCGAAGCGCAGGAGCGCAAGCGGCTGCACGAGGCCTATTGCAGGGGCGACATCACCTGGAAGCAGGATGTCTTCAAGTCGGAAGAGATCAAATCCAACCGCAGTCCTTATGGACCCTGCTCAAGCCTGACCGGCAGCCTCACCGACCAGATCAAGCAGGAAAAGTAGCGCGCCCGATGGTCCGGCACGGGCGCGTCGCGATTGGCCAAACTCAGAAGCGGGCAACCACATTAAGCGGTTGTCATTTGACGGGCGCAGAGCCGGCGTCCGACAACGCTGCCCGGGTGCCGCAAGCGGTCCCGCGGCCATCACCCTTGAAAACCATGATGAAACGCCTCCTCGGTCAGGATCAGTCTCTCTCATGCGGAAATCCGCCCGGCGTCTCCTGTTGTCCGTTCTCGGCCTGACGCTCATGCTGCTTGCGCAAACCTTCGAAAAGCTGGAAGCCGCCACCGTTGCAACGCGCGTGAGCACCTTCATGCTTGCCAACGGCCTGCAGGTGGTGGTGATCCCCAATCACCGCGCGCCGGTGGTCACGCAATATGTCTGGTACCGGGCCGGCGGCGCCGATGAGCCCCGCGGGGTCTCCGGCATCGCCCACTTTCTCGAGCACCTGATGTTCAAGTCGACCAACAACATCGGCTCGGGAGAATTCTCGAAAATCGTCGCCCGCATGGGCGGCCAGGACAACGCCTTCACCACGCAGGATTACACCGGCTATTTCGAGCGCATCGCCAAGGACCGGCTGCCGGCCGTGATGCGCATGGAAGCCGACCGCATGGTCAATCTGAAGCTGACCGAGGAAGAGGTTGCGACCGAGCGCGCCGTGATCCTGGAGGAGCGGCGCTCGCGGGTGGAGAACAATCCGGCGGGCATCCTCAATGAGCAGATGCTGGCGACGCTTTATCAGAACCACCCTTATGGCATTCCGGTCATCGGCTGGATGCACGAGATGGCTAAGCTGTCGCGCGCCGATGCCATCGACTTCTACAAGCACCACTACGCGCCCAACAACGCGGTGCTGGTCATTGCCGGGGATGTCACCCTTGATGAGGTGAAGCGCCTCGCCGAGGAAACCTTCGGCGCAATTCCTGCCAAGCCGGACATAGCCCCGCGGGTGCGTCCCAGCGAGCCGCCGGCGCGGGCTGCGCGCCGCGTGGCGCTGGCCGACCCACGCGCCGGCAACGCCTCGATCCGCCGCTACTACCTCGCCCCCAGCTATCGCACCGCGGGCGGCAACGATGCCGAAGCCCTCGACCTGCTGATGCGCATCGCCGGCTACGGCGGCACCAGCCGGCTCTACCAGGCGCTGGTCGTGAACGACAAGGTCGCTTCCAACGCTGGCGGCTGGTACGTGGGCTGGGCCTATGACAATGGCTCGCTGGGCGTGCACGCGGTCGCCGCCGAAGGCGTCGGCCTCGACAAGGTGGAGGCGGCGATGGACCGCGTGCTGGCCGACCTTCGCCAGCACGGCGTCACCGAGGCCGAACTCGAGCGCGCCAAGAAGAACGAACTGGCGGATTTTGTCTATCAGTCCGACAACCAGGCGTCTCTGGCGCGGCGCTACGGACAGGGTGTCATCCTGGGGATGACGATCGAGCAGATCGAAGCCTGGCCGTCGCGCATCGCCAAGGTGACCGCGGCGGACCTGCAGCGGGTCGCTGCGAAGTATCTCGATCTGCGCAGCTCTGTGACGGGCACGCTGACGCCGGCTCCGCCAGCGGACGAAAACGCCGTCGGCACGCCTCCGGCAGAAAAGAAATCCTAGAAGGAGCGACGATGGGATTTGCGTCGATGGCTGCCCGCCGCGCGCCGTTCTGCGGCAGCCCCATGCTGCTTGCCCTCGGCCTTGCCGTCGCGCTCCTTCTCGTTCCAAGCAGCAAGGCATTCGCCATGAAGATCCAAGAGGTGACAAGTCCCGGCGGCATCCGCGCGTGGCTAGTGGAGGAGCACGGCGTGCCGCTGGTTGCCATGCGCTTCGGCTTCGACGGCGGCAGCGCGCAGGACCCCTCCGGCAAGGAAGGCGTAGCCAACTTCCTCGGCGGCATGATGGATGAGGGCGCGGGCGATCTCACCTCGCGGCAATTCCAGGAGCGCATGCAGGAACTGGCCATGCACATGGGCTTCGACGACACGCGCGATGCCTTCTATGGCAGCTTCGAAACCCTGACGGAGAATCGCGACCAGTCGGCCGCACTCCTGGCACTCGCCATCAACAAGCCGCGCTTCGATGCGGATGCGGTGGAGCGCGTGCGGGGGCAGCTCTTGGCTATTCTCGCCAGCGGTGCGCGCGACCCCAACCACGTTGCGGCCGAGCAGTGGTCGGCGCTGGCGTTCCCAGGACACGTCTACGGCCGCCCTGCCAACGGCACGCCGGAGAGCCTGCAGCGCATCACCGGCGCCGATCTCGCCGCCTACAAGAACGCCATTTTCGCCAAGGACACGCTGCGTGTCGTGGTGGTGGGAGACATGGATCCGAAGACGCTCGGCACCATGCTCGACACGGTGTTCGGCGCGCTGCCGGCCAAGGCCCGGCTGACGCCGGTGCCCGACACGCAGCCGATGGCGGTCGCCGAGAAGGTGATCGACATGGGGGTGCCGCAGTCGGTGGCGCAGTTCGGCGTCGGGGCGATGCAGCGCAAGGACAAGGATTTCGTGCCGGCCTTCGTGCTGGCCAATATCGTCGGCGGCGGCTCCATGTCGTCGCGTCTGTGGGAAGAGGTGCGCGAGAAGCGCGGCCTGGCCTACTCGGTGTATGCCGGGCTGCAGCCCTTCCGGCATGCATCGATCTTCGCCGGCGGCGTGGCCACCAAGAACGAGGAGATCGGCCGCTCGCTGGAGGTGATCCGGGCCGAGCTGAAACGCATCGCCGACGAGGGCCCGACGCAGCAGGAGCTGGACAACGCCAAGTCGTATCTCACCGGCTCCTTCGCCCTGCGCTTCGACTCCAACGCGAAGATCGCCAACCAGCTCTTGTGGTTTTGGATGGAGGACCTGGGCATCGACTACGTCGATCGTCGCAACAGCGAGATCGAGGCGGTTACCCTTGCCGACCTGAAGCGGGTGGCCAGGCGCCTGTTCGAAAAGGGCGACCTCATCGTAACCATCGCCGGCAGACCGAAAATCTCGGCCCTCGCGGCTGACGGCTCGGCCCAGAACCGAGGCCCGCCTGCACTTGGCGGGCGGGGAAATTCGCGCTAGGCGTGCCTCGTCATGGGGACGAGGGGCGCAGGCAATGGCCATCGCGGGAGGTAACGAGGCTGATCCGGCCGCAGGGTTGCCGCCCTATCGGCAGTCGATCGCCGGCTGCCTCTCGGATGCCATCGGCCCGCATGGCCTGAGCCCCGCCGAGCTTGGCGTGTGGCTCGACCGGCTGACGCCGGCGCTGGAAGACCTCAAGCGCGCGTATCGCGCGCGCAGCCTGCCGCTTCTGCGCATCGCCGAGGAGACGGACGATCTGGCCGAGGCCGAGGCCGCCTACCGCAAGCTGTCGCGCGGGGCGCGTTGCGTCATTTTCTTCGGCATCGGCGGCTCCAGCCTCGGCGGGCAGACGCTGGCGCAGCTCGGCGGGTGGAACGTGCCGGGCACGGCGGACGAGGCCCAGAAGAAGCGGCCGCGGACCCGCTTCTACGACAACCTCGACGCCGACACGCTGGAGTCGGCGCTGCGTTCCTTCGACGACCTCGGCGGCGCGCGCTTCGTCGTCATCTCCAAGTCGGGGAACACCCCCGAGACGCTAGTGCAGGTGCTGGCGGCGCTCGGCGTCGTCAAGGCGGCGGGCTTGCAGAGCCGCGTGCCGGAGCTTTTTCTCGGCATCACGGAGCCGCGCACCATCGGCCATCGCAACGGGCTGCGCGATCTGCTCGAGGCGCACAGCGTCCCCGTGCTCAACCACCCGCCGCAGATCGGCGGGCGCTTCTCCGTGTTCAGCATTGTCGGCCTGATCCCAGCGGTGGCGCGCGGGCTTGATCCACGCGCGGTGCGGGCCGGCGCGCGCGACGTCGTCAAGGCGCTGCTCGAATCTTCCTCGGCCGAGACTTTCGCCCCAGCCGCGGGCGCGGCGGTGGCGGCGGCGCTGGCGCGCGAGCGCGGCATCCGCGCGCACGTGATGATGCCCTACTCCGATCGCCTCGGACGCCTCTCGCACTGGTTCGCGCAGCTCTGGTCGGAAAGTCTCGGCAAGGACGGGCAAGGTACGGTGCCGCTCGCCTGCCTCGGCCCGGTCGACCAGCACAGCCATCTTCAGCTGCTCATGAGTGGCCCGCGCGAGCATCTGACGACGATAGTCCGCGTGCCCACCAGCGGCCGTGGCACGCGCATCGCGGCCGACCTGGCGCGGGCGGCCGGGGTTGGCGAACTGGCGGGACGGTTTGCTGGCGACCTGGTGGCGGCACAGGCAGCCGCGGTTCCCGAGGCGCTGCGGCGCGCCGGACGGCCCGTGCGCACCATTGACTTGGCACGGCTTGACGAGCGCTCGCTGGGCGCGCTGATGATGCATCTAATGCTGGAAACGATTCTCGTGGCGCGGCTGTCCGGCATCGATCCGTTCGACCAGCCGGCCGTCGAGCTGGCGAAGAAGATCACGCGCGAGCGCATCGCATCCGGCCCCGGCAGCGCGTAGGCGGGAGGCGGCGCGGCAGGAGGCGTTGCGGTGCGCATTCGCCAGCTCAGTCCCGAAACCGTCAACCGCATCGCGGCCGGCGAGGTGATCGAGCGTCCCGCCAGCGCGGTGAAGGAGCTGGTGGAGAACGCCATCGATGCCGGCGCCACTGAGATCGATGTGGTGGTTGCCGCCGGCGGACTGTCGCTGATCCGGGTGACGGACGATGGCGCCGGCATGCAAGCGGACGAGCTGTCGCTGGCGGTCGAGCGCCACGCCACTTCCAAGCTCGGTGACGAAGACCTTTTCAACATCGCCACGCTCGGGTTCCGCGGCGAGGCGCTGCCTTCCATCGGCGCCGTGGCGTACCTCGCCATCGCATCGCGGCCGCGCGAGGCATCTTCGGGGCATGAGCTTGTGGTCGACCGCGGCGCCAAGGGCACTCCGCGTCCGATCGCGCTCAACACGGGAACGCGGGTGGAGGTGCGAGAGCTGTTCTCCGCCACGCCGGCGCGGCTGAAGTTCTTGAAGAGCGAGCGGGCGGAGGGTGCCGCCATCGCCGAGGCGGTGAAGCGGTTGGCGATGGCCCGTCCCGACATCGGGTTCGCACTCACCACCGGCGAGCGCACCGGATTGAAGCTGCCGCGCCAACCGCCGGGCAGCGACGGGCACCTCGCGCGCCTCGGCCGCATCATGGGCCGCGAGTTCCTGGCCGATGCGCTGCGCCTCGACCTGCAACGCGACGGCGTCCAGGTTTCCGGGTTCGCCGGCCTGCCGACCCTTCACCGGCCGGATGCGGGGCAGCTCTATCTGTTCGTCAACGGCCGCCCGGTGAAGGACCGCCTCCTGATCGGCGCGGTGCGCGGCGCCTACGGCGATCTGCTGCCGAAGGGACGCTTTCCGCTGCTCGCCCTGTTCGTGTCGCTGCCGGCGGCGGAGGTAGACGTCAACGTGCATCCGGCGAAGGCCGAGGTGCGGTTTCGCGACGCCGGGCGCGTGCGCAGCCTGGTCGTGGGCGCGCTGCGCCAATCCCTGGAGGCTGCGGGTCACCGGGCGACGGTGGCGGGTGGCCTGCAGGCCATCGGCGCTCTGACCAAGGCGGCGCACGCAAGCTCCTGGCCGGCGGGTGGCGTCGACATTCCGCGCGGCGGCGTCGCGGGAAACGGGTTCGCGCGCGCGGGCGGGTTTGCCGAGGATTGGCAGTCGCCGCTCGGCGGGCTCGAGGCGCTCAGCGCGGACAGCGGGGCGGGCATCGAGCCGCCCGATCCCGACACACTCGACCGTCCGCTTGGGGCGGTACGCGCCCAGCTCCACGAAACCTATATCGTCTCCCAGACGCGGCATTCGGTGGTGATCGTGGATCAGCACGCCGCGCACGAGCGGCTGGTGTACGAGCGCATGAAACGGGCGCTGGCCGAAGGCTGGGTGCCGCGCCAGGCGCTGCTTATTCCCGATGTGGTGGAGCTCGATGCCGACGAGGTGGCGGCGTTGGCGGCGGCCGCGCCAGATTTGGAAAAGCTGGGACTGCTGCTGGAGCCGTTCGGTGCAGAGGCGGTGCTGGTGCGCGAGACGCCCGCCTTGCTTGGCGATTCCGATGTCAAAGGGCTGGTGCGCGATCTGGCGCGCGAGGCGATGGATGAAGCGCCCGGTGGCCTGCTGGCGGAGCGGCTGCAGGCCGTGTGCTCGCGCATGGCGTGCCATGGTTCGGTGCGCGCCGGGCGCCGGCTGACGGGCGAGGAGATGAATGCGCTGCTGCGCGAGATGGAGGCGACGCCCCACTCCGGCCAGTGCAATCACGGCCGCCCGACCTACATAGAGCTTGGCCTCGCCGACATCGAAAAGCTGTTCGGCCGGCGCTGACGGCTCAGCGCCGACGGCGCGCCGCGTACAGGATCAGGAACACGCCGAGAATGACGACGCCCATCGCCGGCAGCAGGCTGCGGTCGATCTGATAAAGCGGAATGAAGCCCACTGCACCTGCCGCAAGCTGTACCAGCAGCGTGGAGACCGGAGTGAATGCACTGGTGGCTGCAAAGTTCTCGGTGGTGATCTTCACCACGCAGGAGAAGTTCAGAAAAGCCATTGCCGTCAGGACAATGCTGCCAACGAACACGCCCAGCAAGACGGTGGGAACGTGCAGCATCTGGGCGGCAGTGGGCACAACCGACGTTG
>DASZQG010000060.1:0-39296 GCA_035550075.1 Hyphomicrobiaceae bacterium
GAATCGTTCGAAGCATGCTGGACTCTAGTAAGAGTTTGCCTCCCCTCAAGATGCATCGCCAGCGGCGAGGCTCCGCGGACAATTGCCGCTGGCCCCGGTTGCGCCCGTTGCACTAAGGTGCGGCAAACTTGGGTGCAGCACCAGGAGAGCCGCCTCGCATGGACGCCCTACACAATATGATGGCCGAGCAGGGATCGATGTGGCTGGCGGCCGGCGGCCTTTTACTCGGTCTTGCATTCGGCGCCGTTGTATTTCGCACAAACTACTGCGCGATGGGCTCGCTGGCGGATATCCACAACTTCGGCGACTACCGGCGGTTTCGCGCGTGGATTCTCGCCGCCGCCGTGGCGCTCGTCGGAGCGCAGCTGCTGCAAAGGACCGGTGTCGTCGCACTCGAGAGGTCCATGTATCTCGGGGCAAGCATTAACTGGTTCGGTGACATCGTGGGCGGTCTTATATTCGGCTTCGGCATGGTCTTCGCCGGTGGCTGTCCGAGCCGCAACCTCGCGCGCGCGGGCAGCGGCGATATACGGGCGCTCATAACATTGGTCGTCGTGGGCATTGTTGCCTATATGACAATCGGCGGGCTGTTCGCGCCGGTTCGCGCCAGGCTCGAACAGGCCACATCGCTCACCCCCTTCCGAACGCAAACGCAAAGCATAGCCGACATTGCCAGCGCGGCGACGGGCTTTGGCACCGCCCAGATCGGCGCCCTTCTGACCGTCCTCATTGCGGGCGCGGCAACGGTGTACTGCCTGGGCGACGCGCGCTTCCGCAAATCACCGATACATCTGTTTTCCGGTCTCGCGGTCGGCCTGATCGTTGTTGCGGGTTGGGCGCTGACGGGACTTACGTTTGACGACATGGCCGTGAAACCGGTTCCGCCGATCTCGCTGACCTTCGTCAGGCCGGCCGGAGACACCCTGGAATGGCTCGAGCGATACACGGCGGGCCCCCTGCCGGGCTTTGGTGCATCGACGGTGATCGGGGCAATCGTTGGTGCCTTCGCGACAGCATTGGCCATGGGACGCTTTCAGGTTGCTACTTACTCCGACGTTGGGGACACGGTGCGGAATCTGTCGGGGGCTGCGCTTATGGGGATCGGCGGCGTCATGGCGATGGGGTGCACCGTCGGCCAGGCGATCACCGGCGTGTCCACCCTGGCGCTCGGATCATTCCTCGCTTTTGCGTCCATCGTCGCCGGCGGTTTTTATGGACTGCGAGTTTTAGAGCGCCAGATCCTGGCTGCGGCTTAGCCGCTGCAGGAGGTACCGGAGAACAGCATGCGCCACGGCGGCAAGATTCTTATCGACCAGATCGAGATCCAGGGAGCGCGCGCGGCCTTCACCGTGCCAGGCGAAAGCTTCCTAGCGGCGCTCGATGGCCTGCACGACACCAACCGGATACAGACGGTGATCTGTCGTCAGGAAGGCGGCGCGGCCATGATGGCCGAGGCCTGGGGCAAGATGACCGGCGAACCGGGGGTCTGCTTCGTGACGCGTGGCCCCGGCGCCGCGAATGCGATGAGCGGATTACATGTCGCGCGCCAGGATTCAACGCCGATGGTGCTCTTCGTCGGCCTGCCCGCGCGCGACACCGAAGATCGGGAAGCTTTCCAGGAGATCGAAACCAAACAGCTGTTCTCCTCGTTCGTCAAATGGGCCGCGGTTATCCGGGACACGCGGCGCATTCCGGAATACGTCAGCCGCGCGTTTCACGCAGCGCGCTCCGGCCGGCCGGGTCCGGTCGTCCTCGGCTTGCCGGAGGACATGCTCTCTTCGGTATGCCAAGTCCCCGATGCGAAGTCCGCGCAGATCGCCAAGCCCGCCCCTAACGCGAACGAGATCGCGCTCTTGGGGGAGAGGTTGCTCGGTGCCAAGCGCCCGCTAATGATTGTCGGCGGTCCGGGCTGGACGGCATCAACTCAGGCCGCGCTCGAGACGTTCGCCGACCGCTTTGATCTCCCGGTCGCGGCCTCGTTTCGATGCCAGGACTATATCGACAACAGGCACCGCTGCTACGTCGGCTGCGCGGGGATCGGCATTGACCCCAAGCTCGCGGAGGCGGTCAAAACTGCCGATCTCCTCATCGTCATCGGCGCGCGCATGGGCGAGATGACGACCAGCGGATACAGCCTGCTCGATATTCCCAATCCCACTCAATATCTCGTCCACATTCATCCCTCAGCCGACGAGCTGGGCTCCGTCTATCGCCCCGATCTTCCCATTGCCTCAACGGCTGCCGGGGCCGTGGCAGCCCTGTCCGAGATCGGCAACCCACCCTCGCCTGTCGCTTGGGCCGCACACCGGGCTGCGCTGCGCGCCGCTTATGAACGCCAGCTCGCACCCATCCCGCTGCCGGGCGCGGTCAAGCTCGCCGACGTCGTTCGAGCTGCATCCGACTTGCTGCCAGACAATGCGGTTATCACGAACGGTGCCGGCAACTACGCCGCATTCGTTCACCGCTATTTCTCCTACAAGGGATTCAGGACGCAGCTTGCACCCACCTCCGGGTCGATGGGTTATGGCCTGCCCGCAGCAATTGCCGCCAAGCTCGCGGAGCCCGGCCGTCCGGTCGTCAATTTCCAGGGAGACGGCTGCTTCCTGATGACGGGCCAGGAGCTGGCAACAGCGGTGCAATACGGCCTGCCCGTGGTGACGGTCATCGCCAACAACGGCATGTACGGCACCATTCGAATGCATCAGGAACGCGAGTATCCGCGGCGCGTCATCGGCACAACCCTCATCAACCCGGATTTCGCCTCCTACGCGCGAAGCTTCGGGGCGGAGGGAATTACGATTGAAGCCACGCAGGACTTTGCCCCCGCGCTCACCGCAGCCTTGACCGCCCACAAGCCGGTCGTGATCGAGTTGAAGCTGGAACCCGAAGCGCTTTCGCCCCGCAAGACGCTGAGCGAAATCAGAGAGGGCCGGTAAGCAGGCCGCAAAAATTTATAGGTTATAAATCTCCGAATTATTTTAAGACGACAATATAGTTGCCGCGCCACCAATATTAATCACGGCGAAACGCGTGAATAGACTTAACGCGCGTTGTCGATTACTGTTTCCTGAATTCGATTGAATACAGATCCGGGCGATCTTCCCCATGGACCTTTTTGCTGCAGAGCAGGCGAACGGAAAAACCTGGAACCGGGCGAAGCTCGGGGCATTCCTCTTCTTCGCTATCGCCGGGGCTTTGTGGGTAGCCTCGCTCTGCGTCCCGCCGCCGGCGAATATTGGACCGGCCGGGAACATCTCTGCCGCCACGACGGCACGCTAAAGTTTCGACGACGCTCCCCCAAGAGGTCCCCTGCTTCGGTTCGAAGTAGGGGACCTTTCCCTTTCAGGGGCATCACGCCGCATTCGCAAAGTCCAGCCGGAAGTTGTGAGCATCCGCGAGCGTGCGGATGACTTTGTTCGCCTCATCTGCCGGCAGTGGCAGGAACGGTGGTCGCGTCCTGGCCCAGCCTTCATCCCGCCGGTAATGAGCAATCACGGCCTTCAGCGCTGGGATCATCGGGTAGGCCTGGATCGCCTTCCTGAGAGACGTGATGCCCGCCTGCAAAGCGTCCGCGTTGGGGCCTTTCCAGTTGTCGTAGACCTCGCGGATCGCGGCCGCGCTTACGTTGCAGGTCGCCGAAATACAGCCTGCGGCACCATTCCTCAGGCCATCGAGCAGGAAAACCTCCGATCCGGGGAATACTTGAAGCTGCGGGAACTCTTTCAGGATCGACAACGTATTTTGCCAGTCCCCGGAGGAATCTTTCAAACCGACAATGGTTTTCGGGAATTCCTTGACCAGCTGCCCAATCAGCGAAAGCGAAAAGCCGACCTGGGCCACCGGCGGGATGTGATAGAGGTATATCTTCAGGCGCTCGTCGCCCACCCCCTCGATCACGTCCGCAAAGAAGCGGAACAGTCCCGCCTCCGCAGGAGCCTTGTAGTAAAAAGGTGGCAACATCAGAACGCCGCCGCAGCCGAGGTCCACGGCGTGACGCGTGAGCGTGAGCGCATCCATCAACGAGCACATGCCGGTCCCCGGCATCAGCTTTTCCGCGTCGAGGCCCGCGTCGATCAGCTCCTCCAGAAGTTCCATGCGCTCGTCGAGACCCAGTGAGTTCGCCTCACTTGTGGTCCCGAACGGCGCCAGGCCGGTGCAGCCCTCGGCCATCAGCCACTGCGCGTGAGCCACGAAGCGTTCCGCGTCGGCGCTTCCATCATCGCCGAACGGCGTAAGCACAGGCGTGATAACGCCCGAGAAGCCGGGACTGTCAGTCATGGGTGGCCTCGCTGTTCACATTGAAGATGCTGGCATCGGGATGCCGGGTTGCTTGATGGGAACGTGGTAGCCCTTCTGTACGGCCGGCCGGGCGGCGATTGCTTTGTACCACCTTACGACGTTCGGGTACTCGTTCAGATCGATGGTCTGCCATTCAAATCGCGAGACCCACGGCCAGGTTGCCATGTCTGCGATAGAATACTCCCCGGCCATATATTCATTGTCCGAGAGCCGCTGATCCAACACGGAATAAAGACGCTTAGCCTCCTTCAGGTAGCGCTCCTCCGCATACGGCGCCTTGCCCTTGTTGTATTTCACAAAGTGGTGCACCTGACCGAACATCGGACCGACGCCACCCATCTGCCACATGAGCCACTCGACGGTCTGCCAATGACGGTCGGTATCGGCAGGCCAGAACCTCCCTGTCTTCTCCGCTAGATACATAAGGATCGCAGCGGACTCGAATAAATGGCGATTGGCCTCACGGTCGATGATTGCTGGAATGCGGTTGTTCGGGCTGATCTTCAAAAACTCGGGCGCGAATTGTTCTCCCTTGCTGATGTCGATGGGATGTGCGGCATACTCGAGGCCGCACTCTTCGAGCATGATCGACACTTTGCGTCCGTTGGGGGTCGACCATGTATAAAGATCAATCATGCGTCCGATCCATCTTTGGCTGATGAGAGGTTTACGGGAGAGCAATGCGTCTGGCAGTTCACGTTACCAAAATACATTGTGACACAGTTCTGCCCCAATCGCGCGAAACCGTTGGTCGCATGGCTGAGGCGGGGCCGCGCGGGTCCTCCCTTCCTGGGGCTCGCTTGGAGAGCTCCTCAGGGGAGCGGCGGACTTGACCAAGCGGTCCCGCCTCGGCTTATAACCCGGCGCCACGACGGCCCGGCACAATCAGTCCCTCACCGTCCAGTCTTCGCCGCGCCGCCTCTCGGCGCGATTTGATATCTGACGCGCCGGCCGCCGAGACTGGCCGCAGCGCCTAGGATCGCGGCGACGTCCAATCCGTAGTGGCCATACAGTTCAGAGATCGACCCGGACTGACCGAAGTGCTCGACGCCCAGAGCGCGCGTCCGATGGCCACGAACACCACCCAGCCATGACAGATATTCGGGGTGGGCGTCCGCGATGGCGAGAATGCACGCATCCCGGGGTAGTTCCCCCAAGAGTCTCTCGACGTGGGACGGCTCATCGGAGTGCCCTTGCTCCCGCGCGCGCTGCGCTGCATGCCAGCCCGCCGAAAGCCGATCGGCCGACGTGACCGCGAGCACGCCGATGCCGCGGAAATCTTCCGACAGCAGGCCTGCTGCCTCGATCGCCTCGGGCGCCACAGATCCGGCATAGGCGATCGCGATCTCGGCTCCGGCATCCGGCTTTCGCAGCCAATAACCGCCTTGGACGATCGCTTCTGCAAGTTCACTCGAGATCATTCGCGGCGGCTGGTCGAGGGGCCTGGTGGAAAGACGAAGATAGACCGAGCCGCCCTTTTCATCGCGGTGCCAGCGCTCTTCGCTGTCCTCGTGCCCTTCCCGCTGCATGTAGTCGAAAGCCCATCTCATGATCACCGCCAGTTCATCGACGTAGGCCGGCTCGAAGGAGGCGAGTCCGTCCTGCGCCATGCCGATGAGCGGCGTACCGATCGATTGATGCGCCCCACCCTCCGGCGCCAGCGTGATGCCGGATGGGGTGCCCGCAACGATGAAGCGCGCATCCTGATAGCAGGCATAGTTCAGCGCATCGAGCCCGCGGCAGACAAAGGGATCATAGAGCGTGCCAATCGGCAGGAGACGTTCGCCGAACAAGCTGTGCGAAAGGCCCAGCGCGGCAAGCAGGAGGAAAAGATTCATTTCGGCGATGCCAAGCTCGAAGTGCTGGCCGCGCGGGCTCAGCTCCCACTTCTGTGGCGACATCAAACCCCTCTCCTTGAAGAGGTCATCCTGGCTGGACATCGAAAACAGCCCGCGTCGATTGACCCAGGGCCCGAGATTTGTGGACACGGTCACGTCGGGCGAGGTCGTGACAATGCGGTCTGCGAGCGGTCCACCGGCACGCGCAATTTCGTCGAGGACGCGCCCGAACCCCGCCTGCGTGGACATCTGGCCGTTCACACGGATGTCCGGAAATCCCGCCAGAGGAACCTTCGCCGCATGCAGGCGCCGCCGCCCCCGCTTGACGAAGGGAACGCGTTGAAGGAACCGCTCGATCTTCTCAGGCGCAATATCAAGCCCCGAGAACTTTTCCCACTCCTCGCCCTGATTGATGTTCTGGCGAGCGCGCAGCTCCTGAATCTGCGCCCTTGTCATGAGGCCGGCGTGGTTGTCCTTGTGGCCCTGGAACGGCAGGCCAAAGCCCTTGATCGTATAGGCAATGAAACAAACAGGCTGTCCGCTTGGAGCATCCTCGAACCCTTCCAGGATCGTCTCCAGATCGTGTCCCCCGAGATTGGTCATCAGCCGGGCAAGGGACGCGTCATCATGGCGGCGAACGATCTCAAGGGTCTCCGGATAGCCCGCGAAATCCTCTTCCAGCTGGTGCCGCCACGCGGCGCCGCCCTGAAACACCAGGGCGGAGTAGAGCATGTTGGGGCAATCGTCGATCCAGCGTCGCAGATGCTCGCCCCCCGGCTCGGCGAACGCCCGCTGCAGCAGCTTTCCGTACTTGAGAAGGACGACCTTCCAGCCCAGGTTCTCGAACAGGGCCGCCATCTTCATGAAGAGACGATCCGACACCACGGAATCGAGGCTCTGCCGATTGTAGTCGATGATCCACCAGCAGTTCTGCAGGCCGTGCTTCCAATATTCGAGCAGGGCCTCATGCACGTTGCCCTCATCGAGCTCAGCATCGCCCATCAAGGCGATCATGCGCCCCTTCGGCCAGTCGGTGCTCCATTTCTTGGCGTGGATGTAGTCCTGCACGAGACTGGCGAAGCCGGTGACGGCGACACCCAGGCCGACCGATCCAGTCGAGAAATCGACGTCGTCGGAGTCCTTGGTGCGCGAGGGGTACGACTGCGCACCGCCAAACGCCCGAAAATTCTTGAGATTGTCTTCCGTCTGATGTCCGAGCAGATACTGGATGGCGTGGAACACCGGGCTCGCATGCGGCTTGACGGCGACCCTGTCTTCGGGACGCAGCGTATGGAAGTAAAGCGCCGTCATCAGGGTGACGAGGGAGGCGGAAGACGCCTGATGCCCGCCGACCTTCAATCCGTCGCCGCGATCGACCTCATGGTTGGCGTGATGGATCATGTAGGTCGATAGCCAGAGAACCTTGCGCTCCAACTGTCGCAAGTACTCCAGCGTCGAAACCTCCTGCGGCAGGACACGCGCCCCTTCCATTAGTCAGCTCCATGAGAATTGCCGCGGATCTCCACGTCGAGCCCAGAGGCCCGGAGCCTCGCCACCGTATCCTGCAGGTGGGCGCGGTCCCGCGTCTCTATGACGACATCCAGCAACGTACGCTTGGCCGGTAAGGCGGAGAAAACCCGCTGATGGGTCACTTCCACGATATTGGCACCAGCCGCCGCCAGCGAATTGGCAACACTGGCGAGCGCGCCGGGCCGATCTACCAGGTCGATGCTGAGTTGCGTCAGACGTCCCTCGCGGGCAAGTTCCCGCGTGAGCACGCCGGCTAGCAGGCGGGCATCGATGTTGCCGCCGCAAAGAACGAGCCCGACGGTGCGTCCCTGGAACAGATCGCGGTTTGCGAGAACCGCTGCGAGCCCGGCTGCACCCGCGCCTTCAACGACCGTCTTCTCGATGTTGATCAGCAGGCTCACCGCGTGCTCGAGTTCCTGTTCGCTTACGAGGACAATGTCGTCAACCAGTTCTCGCACGATCGCCTGCGTCAGCCGCCCGGGTGTGCGGACCGCAATTCCTTCAGCCAGTGTCTCCCCTTGAACGGGCAGATGGGTGCCCTTCACGGCGTTGTACATGGATGGAAAGAGCTTCGCCTGGACACCGAACAGCCGAATGTCTGGTCTGATGGCCCTGGCGGCCACGGCAATCCCTGAGATCAGGCCACCTCCGCCTATCGGTACCACAAGCGTGTCGATTTCCGGGGCGGCACCCAGCATCTCGAGAGCAATGGTGCCCTGCCCGGCGATCACCAGCGGGTCATCGTAGGGATGGATGAAGGTGAGGCGGTTCCGGCGCCCGTAGTCGTGTGCGTAGGCCGCTGCCTGCTCGACGGTCTCTCCTTCGAGGATGACCTCGGCGCCGTGACCCTGGGTATTCACGACCTTCACCGTCGGCGTATTGACCGGCATCACGATCGTTGCCGGAACGGACAGCCGGTGCGCATGGTAGGCAACGCCCTGGGCGTGATTGCCGGCGGACATGGCGATCACGCCGCGGGCTTTTTCATCCGGCGAAAGTGTCGACAAACGGTTCAGCGCGCCTCGCTCCTTGAACGACGCGGTGAATTGGAGGTTCTCGAATTTCAGCCACAGCTTGCAGCCCGCAATTTGCGAGAGCGTGCGGCTCCAATCGCAATCGGTTTCGACGATGGCGCCCCTCAAGCGCTTGCGTGCCGCCTCGATGTCATCGAGCGCCACGGCAAGCGCCGCACGTCTGGTCGGATCAGTCATCGGCTAACCTTACCACCGCAGGCTCCCGTTTCCGCTCTCATTCTCCCCAGTGCCCCCGCAACGTCCAACCTCGGGCGGTCGGATGGTTGCGAATGCGGAACCGGCCGGTTCGCCGCAGCCAGGGCCTTGCTGACTGACAATGCCGCGGGCATCCATTAGAACTCTCCGAGCGTAACTGACGACCTGGGAGGAGCGCATGGCGAAAGTGGCCTGGATCGGCTTGGGCGTGATGGGGTACCCCATGGCCGGGCATATTCGCACGAAGGGGCGGCACGACCTGACGGTTTACAATCGCAACGGTGCAAAGGCCGACGCCTGGGTCAAGGAGTACGGGGGCAACGTCGCGCGCACGCCGGCCGAAGCGGCCAAGGACGCCGAGTACGTCTTCTGTTGCGTCGGCAACGACAACGATCTTCGCGAGGTGACGCTTGGGGCCAACGGCGCATTTTCCTCGCTCAGGAAGGGCGCCACCTTCATCGACAACACCACGGCATCTGCCGGAATTGCCCGCGAACTCTACGCGGCTGCAAAGGCGAAGGGTGCCGGATTTCTCGACGCTCCGGTGTCGGGCGGACAGGCGGGCGCGCAGAACGGCGTGCTGACCGTAATGATCGGAGGCGACAAGGCCGTGTTCGAGGCCGCGCAGCCGATCATCGCCACGTATGCGCGGATGACGACGCTGATCGGCCCCGCCGGCTCGGGACAGCTGACCAAGATGGTGAACCAGATCTGCATCGCAGGGCTGGTGCAGGGTCTCTCGGAGGGCATCCATTTTGCTCAGAGGGCCGGGCTCGACATCCCCAAGGTCATGGAAACCATCTCCAAGGGCGCGGCTCAGTCCTGGCAAATGGATAACCGCTGGAAGACAATGGCCGAGGGCAAATTCGACTTCGGGTTCGCGGTTGACTGGATGCGCAAGGACCTGGCGATTTGCCTGGAAGAGGCCAAGCACAATGGCGCCAAGCTTGAGGTCGCTGCCCTCGTCGACGGGTTCTATTCCGATGTGCAGAAGATGGGCGGCGGACGCTGGGACACGTCGAGCCTGATCGCGCGCCTGACGAAGAAGGCGTGAAGGCCGCGGCAGCGTCTGCAAACCGCCTAAGGCTGAGGCTTCGCGCCGGCTGCGGTTTCGCGGGCGCGGGCGAGATCTTGCGGGGTGTCGATGTCGACATGGATCGCGGCCGTCGCGAGTTCCACGGTTTCGACATCTGCTTCATATGCGACGAGCAAGGCTTTCGCGCCCACGTCGCCCTCTAGTCGCAGCAGGTCCGGGAAAAGCCGCCTCGGCCAAAGGACCGGGTTGCCGCGCTTGCCGTTGTGCAAGGGGAGCACAATGCGCGAGCCCCCGCCGGATTCGAATACCGAGATGATATTGTCGATATTCGCAGCGGTAATACCGGGCATATCCCCCAGCATGATGACAGCCCCGCGACAATCCTCGGGAACGGAGCGGATCCCGCATTTCAGCGAGCTGCTCAATCCAAGCGCGTACTCGGCGTTGAGCACAATGCTGACGGGACAACCGGACAGGGCCGCGGCGACCTCGGGTGCCTGATGGCCGGTCACGACGATCACGGGGCTGGCCCGGCTGGACACCGCGGCTTCGACCACGCGCCGCACCATCGGCTTCCCTTCAAGCTCGGCGAGCAGCTTGTTGGCGGGTCCCATGCGCGAGGACCGGCCTGCGGCGAGCACGATGCACGCTGTCTTCATGATATTCGACATTGGGTGGACGCGCGGCCAAAAAAAGAAGGCAAAACGAGAGCGCTCCGGTGTCGATCGTCCAATCCTGCCGAAGATAGAGGCATAATTTTCCGGTTCCAGCCAATCAACGGCGCTTCCCGGGCCGTCTTAACGCTTTTGGCTGTGTCACATCGTTGCATAAACGGGACCTTGCTCCTACGTCACGGCATGCTACTACGCTGAACCGTCGAAGCCCCGCATCCTGCCGCGACGTGCCGGCATGGTACCTCCTTCGATTGCTCCATAGGCCGAACATTCCCACCGGACCTGCGCACTCCCACGAGACATTAGCCCATGAGCCGACGCCTCTTTATTACCGGCGCTGTGATCCTCCTTTTTCTGGGGGGCCTGCTTTATTTCCAGTACGTGTTCAAGCCGAAGATGATCAAGGACTTCCTGGCCCACCAGGTGCCGCCTCCCGCCGCCGTCAATACGGAGGCCGCCAAGCAGGAGCGGTGGATTGAGCGCTTGACCTCGATCGGCACGCTGATCGCTTCGCAAGGCGTCGACATCACCTCACAGGTTGCCGGCATCGTTTCGGAAATTTCTTTCGACAGCGGCAGCGAGGTCAAACAAAAGGACAAGCTGATCCAGCTCGACATTGCGGTGGAACAGGCGGATCTCGCGAGCGCAAAGGCCACGCTGTACGAAGCGCAAGTTGCCTTTGAGCGGCAGACCGACCTGATGCAGAAGCGGGTGACCGCCGAAGCCAACCTCGACGCCGCGCGCGCCAAGCGCGACACCGCGGCGGCATCGGTCAACCGGGTCGAGGCGCTCATCGCCCAGAAGGCCATTCTTGCGCCGTTCGCAGGGCGCCTCGGAATTCGCAAGGTGGAGAAGGGCCAGTACGTTTCGCCTGGGATGATGCTCGTCTCCCTCCAGGCGCTCGATCCGATCCGGGTGGATTTTCCGATGCCCGAGCAGGTCATCGGCAAGCTCAAGGTGGGTCAGACCATCGAGCTCACGGTCGATACCTTTCCCGGCACAGTCTTCAAGGGCGAGATCCAATCCCTTGACGCGCGAGTGGCGCAAGACACGCGCACCCTGCTCGTGCGCGGACTGCTGCCTAACAAGGAGCGCAAGCTATTGCCCGGCATGTTCGCCAATGTGACCGTGCTCGCGGGCGAGGCGAGAGATGTTGTCACCGTTCCGCGGACGGCCGTCACCTACAGCCTCTATGGCGACAACGTGTATGTCGTAAAGCACGAGCCACCCAAAGAGGGGGAAGCCGCTCCCCAGACCACGGCGGAGCGGCGCTTCGTGAGGACCGGACAGACACGAGAGGGCCGCGTTGCCATCGAATCCGGCCTGACGGCCGGCGAGGAGGTGGTGACGACGGGTCAGCTCAAGCTCAATCCCGGCGCACATATCCGGGTCGACAACTCCAAGCCGCTCAACCCGCCGGCCACGCGCCCGAAGGAATAGTCGAGCCGCACTATGCGATTCACAGACATCTTCATACGGCGGCCCGTGCTGGCGAGTGTCGTGAGCCTGCTGATTCTGCTGGTCGGCCTCGCCTCCGGCTTCAACCTGCCGGTCCGGCAGTTTCCGCGCATCACCAACACCACGATCGTCGTCACGACCGTTTATCCCGGCGCCAACGCCGACCTGATCAAGGGGTTCATCACCACCCCGATTCAGCAGGCAGTGGCCAGCACCGAGGGCATCGACACGCTCACGTCGTCCTCGCAGCAGAATACCAGCGTGGTGACCCTCAACCTCCGCCTCGACGCCGACCCGGACCGGGCCGTGGCGGACGTGCTCTCCAAGATCCAGCAGGTCAAGAGCGTTCTGCCGCGCGAAGCCCAGGATCCGATCGTCATCAAGCAGACCGGCGATACCACGGCGCTGATGTACATGTCGTTCAACAGCGACGTGCTGACCGGCTCTCAGATCACCGATTACCTGACGAGGGTTGTGCAGCCCCGGCTGCAAACCATCAATGGCGTCGCCAACGCCCAGATTCTGGGCGGCCAGACGTTTGCCATGCGGATCTGGCTCGACCCGGACAAGATGGCGGCTCTCGGCGTCACGCCCGTGGACGTGCGCAACGCGCTCTCAAACAACAACTTCACGACGGCCGCCGGCCAGGTCAAAGGCGATTTCGTTCAGACCTCGATCAATGCCGAGACCTCGCTCAACAATCCGGCGGCGTTCGCCAATCTCGTCGTTGCGACCCGCGGTGATGCCCTCATCCGGCTCGGTGATCTGTCCAGCATCGACCTCGGGCCGGAGGCCGTGGATTCGTCCTCCGTGTTTGACGGCCTCAAGGCGGTGTTCATCGGAATCTATGCCACCCCGACCGCCAACCCGCTGACGGTGATTTCCGACGTTCGCAAAGCGTTTCCCGGCATTCAGCAGCAGCTTCCCGCTGGAATGGACGCGGCCATCGCCTACGACGCCACGA
The DNA here is from genome assembly GCA_035550075.1 of Hyphomicrobiaceae bacterium. GTDB lineage: Bacteria > Pseudomonadota > Alphaproteobacteria > Rhizobiales > Hyphomicrobiaceae > AWTP1-13. Next base: position 13,029 of record DASZQG010000060.1, read on the forward strand.
AATTCATCAATGCGTCGATCGCAGAGGTGGTCAAGACGCTGCTCGAGGCGGCGGTGATCGTCGTCGTGGTGATTTTCCTGTTCCTGGGCAACCTGCGCGCGACGCTCATTCCGATCGTGACGATCCCGCTATCTCTGATCGGTGTGATGTTTGCGCTCCTGGCGCTGGGATACTCGATCAATCTGCTCACCCTGCTCGCCCTCGTGCTCGCCATCGGTCTTGTGGTCGATGACGCAATCGTCGTTGTGGAAAATATCTACCGGCATCTCGAAGAAGGCATGAACCCCTTCGATGCGGCCATCAAAGGCGCCCGCGAGATTGCCGTTCCCGTGATTTCAATGACCATCACGCTTGCCGCGGTTTATGCCCCGATCGGCTTCGTGTCGGGATTGACCGGCGCCCTGTTCCGCGAATTCGCGTTCACGCTCGCCGGCGCGGTCGTCGTCTCGGGAATTATTGCGCTGACACTATCCCCGATGATGGCGTCCAAGCTGATCAGGACGAGCCAATCCAATGGCCGCTTTGTCCGGTTTCTCGATCGCGCCTTCGACGGATTGCGCCGGCGCTATGAGCGGCGCCTCCACAGAACTCTCGAATACCGCCCCGTCACGCTGCTCATTCTTGTTTCCGTGATGGTTGCGGTCGGCATCATGTATACGACGTCCCAGAAGGAGCTGGCGCCCGAAGAGGACCAGGGCATCCTTTTCAACATCGTCAAGACGCCGCAAACCGCAAACCTCGATTACCTGGAGCAGGCCGCCAACCAGTTGACGGACATCTTCAACACGGTTCCGGAAAAGGAGCACGTGTTCATCATCAACGGCTTCAACAACAACGTGCATCAGGCGATCTCGGGCATCCTCTTCAAGCCATGGGAGGAACGCAAGCGCACGCAAAAGCAGATCCTGCAAAGCCTGCAGCCGAAGATTGCCGGCATTACCAATGCTCAGGCGATATCGTTTGCGCTGCCCTCACTGCCCGGTTCGATCGGCGGTCCGCCGGTCCAATTCGTTGTCACCACCACCGCCGACTACCCGCGCCTCGCGCAAGTGCTTGCCGATCTCCAGGCCGAGGCCACCAAGAGCGGCCTCTTCATCTTCACCGATTCCGATTTGAAGTTTGAGACGCCGCAGGTCGAGCTTCGGATCGATCACGACAAGGCAAACCGGCTCGGAATCACCATGCAGGACATCGGCGCGTCGCTGGCGACCCTGCTCGGCGGCAACTTCGTCAATCGCTTCAACCTGTATGGGCGCAGTTACCAGGTCATCCCGCAGGTGCCGCGCGACTATCGGCTCACGACCGAATGGCTCAAGCGCTACCAGGTCCGCACCAGCGCCGGCGCGCTCGTGCCGATGTCGAGCTTCGTTACTGTTGAGCAATCGGTGCAGCCAAACGCCCTGACGAGTTTTCAGCAGCTCAACTCGGCTACGCTGCAGGGGGTGCCTTTCCCGGGGCGGACCGTGGGCGAGGCCATCGATTTCCTGAAGGCCAAGGCCGCCGAAAAACTGCCCGAAGGCTTCTCCTACGATTTCCAGGGCGAGAGCCGCCAATACGTGCAGGAGGGCAGCACGCTGGTGATCACCTTCGTTTTCGCCCTTATCATCATCTATCTGGTGCTCGCGGCACAGTACGAGAGCTTCCGTGATCCATTCATTATTCTGATCGCCCTGCCGACGGCGATGTTCGGCGCGCTCATACCGCTGAACCTGGGCCTGGCGAGCATCAACATCTACACCCAGGTGGGCCTCGTCACGCTGATCGGACTGATCTCCAAGCACGGCATTCTCATGGTCGACTACGCCAATCACCTGCAGGAGCAGGAGGGCCTCGACCGGCGCACCGCCATCGAAAGAGCCGCCGCCATTCGGTTGCGGCCGATCCTCATGACAACCGCGGCCATGGTCGTGGGCATGGTTCCCTTGCTGATCGCAAGCGGCGCTGGAGCGGCAAGCCGTTATTCGATCGGCCTGGTGATCGCCGGTGGAATGATGGTCGGCACGCTCTTCACCCTTTTCGTGACGCCAGCGGTTTATACCTACGTTGCGCGTCAGCATCGGGCGTCAGACAACGCGCCAGGTGAGCAACCGCAGCATTCCACTTAAAAAGAGGTCGAGTTCGAGCGTGCGCTGGTGCGGCGGCTAAACATCCTATTGCTGCTCTTGTCTGGAGCTTTGTCGCCGGGCTGGTATAATGCACACAACAACAGCTTTTTTCGCAATGAAAAGTGTCTTCGGGGGAGGATCGCATGCTGCATTTTTTGAGAACGCTTGGCACGGCTTTGGCTCTGCTGGCGCCCGTCGCTCTGCAGCCGGCCGTTGCCGATGATTACCCCAGCCGGGCCGTCAAGATTGTGGTCCCGTTTGGGGCCGGCGGCCCTGCCGACGTATACGCGCGCTTTGTTGGCCAATACCTTCAGGAATCGCTCAAGCAGTCCTTCGTGGTCGAAGACCGCCCCGGCGCAGGTTCTCTGATCGGGACCGGCGAGGTCGCCAAGGCCGCTCCCGACGGCTACACGCTGCTGATGATGTCCAACACCCACACCACCAACGAAACGCTGATCCCGAACAAGACCTTCCAACTGATGCGCGATTTCGTGCCGGTGGCCCCCATCAACTATTCCGACCTGGTGATGGTGATCCATCCTTCCGTGCCGGCCAAGGACCTGAAGGAATTCCTGGCTCTCCTGAAATCCAAGCCCGGCGACCTGAACTATGCCTCCTCCGGCCCGGGCACGCCCTACCACATGGCCGGAGAGCTGTTCAAAGCCATGAGCGGGACCAACATCGTGCATCTGCCGCACAAGGGCAGCGGCGATGCGCGCAACAGCGTGCTGGGCGGCCATGTGCAGATGATGTTCGACGCGATCACGACCATGGCCCCCAATGTCAGGGATGGACGCGTGCGAGCGCTTGGCACGACTGGAAAGAAGCGTTCTTCGGTCCTGCCCGAGGTCCCCACCATCGACGAGGCAGGCCTGCCCGGGTACGAAGCGACCATCTGGCTCGGCATCATGGCGCCGGCAGGGACGCCGGAGCCGATCGTCAGCAAGCTCAACTCAGAAATCAACAAGGTGCTGGCCCGTCCCGACGTCAAGGCGGCCTGGGCAAAGCAGGGTGCCGAAACTCTCAGCATGACGCCGGCGGAATTCGATGCCTACCTGCGCAAGGACATCGACAAGTGGGCGAACGTGATCAAGACAGCGGGCATCAAAGTCCAGAAGTGACCACTACGGTAACTCTCCGGGTCAACGGGAGCGAGCGGCACATCGAGGCCGACCCAGCGACTCCGCTGTTGGACGTGTTGCGCACCCGGCTCGGCCTCGTGGGTGCGAGGTTTGGCTGCGGCAGGAACCAGTGCGGCGCCTGCCACGTGCTTGTCGATGGCTACGCCGTAGCCTCGTGCGATACGCCGCTGTGGGCGGCCGAGGGCAAGGAGGTCGTCACGGTCGAGGGCCTGGGTACGCCGGAGAAGCCGCATCCGCTGCAGGCGGCCTTCATTGCCGAGCAGGCGCTGCAATGCGGCTACTGCATCCCGGGCATCTTGATTTCAGCCGCCGCACTCCTGAAGCGGCAACCCAATCCGCAAGAGACCGAGGTGCGCGCAGCACTCGATCGCAACTTGTGCCGCTGCGGGGCTCACAACCGTATCGTTCGCGCCGTCCTGCGCGCGGCCAAGGAAATGCAGCCAGCATGAGCGGGAGCACCTCAGCGACCGCCGCGCCCGAGCGGCGGCTTCCCGGGAATTTGCAGACCAATCCGCGCCTGTCCAAATGGCTGCGGTTTCGGCCCGACGGATTCGTCGAGATCTCGCCTGGAAAAGTAGAAATCGGCCAGGGCATCCTCACGACCTTGACCCAGATCGCAGCAGACGAACTGGATGTGGGCTTGGAACGAGTACGGGTGCTTACTGCCAAGACGACATACAGCCCGAACGAAGGCGTGACGTCCGGCAGCCTGTCCGTCCAGGATTCGGGCATGGCGCTGCGCTACGCCTGTGCTGAGGCGCGCGCGATCTTTTTGGCCGCGGCGGCGGAACGGCTGGGCATCGGCGTCGGTGCACTCGAGGTTGCGGACGGGACTATCGAGGGACCGGGCAACGCACGCACCAGTTACTGGGAGCTGGCCGAGGAAGAACTTCTCGACCGGGACGCGACCGGCACCGTGCCGCCCAAGGCTCCCGCCCGCCGCAAGCTTGCGGGCCGGAGCATCGCCCGCATCGACGCTCCAGCCAAGATTTGCGGAATGCCCGCGTTTGTCCAGGATCTCGCCCTGCCAGATATGCTGCACGGCCGCGTCCTCAAGCCGCCGCGGCCCGAAGCGAGACTCACGGCCCTGGATGAGGCCGCGGCCCGCGCATGCCCCGGCGTCGTGGCTGTGGTGCGCGACGGCAGCTTCGCAGGCGTCGTCGCGCAGACCCTAGAGTCCGCGCGGGCAGGATTGGAGCAGCTCAGGCGCGGCGCAACATGGGACGGCGGAGCGCCGCTGCCCGACGAGGCCAATCTGCGCTCCTGGCTCAAGGTCCAGCCGGTGGAGACGACCGAAGTCTCCGCCAAGGGCGATCTCGCGAGCGGCGGCGCAGCGCGCACGGTGAGACGGGAATACTCCCGCCCGTTCCTTTCGCATGCCTCGATGGCGCCCTCCTGTGCGATCGCGCAATGGACGGACGGCGGGTTGCGCGTGTGGACCCACACCCAAGGCATTTTCAATTTGCGCGCCGATCTCGCGATTGTCCTGTCGATGCCCGCCGAGAAGATTATCGTTGAGCATCACGAAGGCGCCGGTTGCTATGGCCAGAACGGGGCCGACGATGTGGCCCTCGACGCGGTGCTGCTCGCAAAGTCAGCAGGTGGAAGACCGGTTCGGCTTGAGTGGTCCCGCGAGGATGAACTGTGCACCGGGCCGGTTGGTGCTGCCATGGCAATCGACATTTCGGCCGACCTCGACGCCGGGGGAGAGGTGATCGGGTGGCGGCACGACGTGTGGAGTAACGGTCATGTCTCCCGCCCGGGGCGCGCGAAAATACCGACACTCGCCGCGGCCTCGCAGCTTGCACGTCCCTTCGAGCGGTTCATCTCGGTCAACCCGCCGCTGGCCGGTGGAGGCGGCGCGGAGCGCAATTCCGTCCCCGGTTACAATTTTCCGGCGTGGCGCATCACCAGCCACCGTCTGCTCACGATGCCGATCCGCACCTCGTCGCTGCGCACGCTCGGCGGATTTGCCAACGTGTTTGCCATCGAGTCCTTTGTCGACGAGCTTGCATCGCTGCGCGGCGAAGACCCACTCGACTATCGCCTGCGGCACCTGCCGGACAAACGCGCCCGCGCGGTGCTCGAGACCGCCGCCGACTGCGCCGGCTGGCGGTCATGGCAGAAGCGGGAGGGGTTCGGGCATGGCCTCGCGTTCGCGCGATACAAGGGCTTTGGCGCCTATTGTGCCGTCGTTTCCGAGGTCGAGGGGGAGGCCGATATCCGCGTGCGGCGCCTCGTCATTGCCGTGGACGTTGGTGAAGCCATCAATCCCGACGGCGTGGCGAACCAGATCGAGGGTGGCGCCATTCAGGCGACGAGCTGGACGCTGAAGGAGGCCGTGCGGTTCGATCGTTCATCCATTACCAGCATCGACTTCGCTAGCTATCCCATCTTGCGCTTCTCCGAGGTGCCGACGGTCGAGGTCACCGTCATGCCGCGCGCCGACGAGCCGCCGCTCGGTGCCGGCGAGGCTGCGCTTGGTCCCACAGGCGCAGCCATCGCCAATGCTGTCTTCGACGCATTGGGAACGCGCGTCCGCGATCTGCCCATCACGCGTGAACGCATCATCGGGTCGATGGCATGACTCTGCGCATTCTGAGCGGCGGTGCCGCGCACGCCCTCGTGAGCAGGCTCGCCCCGCTGTTCAAGACGCGCACCGGTCACGATGTCGAGGGCACCTTCGGCGCCGTTGGCGCAATGCGCGACAAGCTACTCGCGGGCGAACCCGCAGACCTTTTGATCCTGACGTCCGCGCTGATCGGCGAACTGGTGCGCACCGGTCGCGTGCTTGCGGACTCTGTGGCAGACGTCGGAGCGGTGCGCACGGGCGTAGCGGTTCGTCAAAGCGATGCATTTCCACGGGTGACAAGCGCCGGCGACTTGAGACGGCTCCTGCAAAGCGCGAGCGAGATCTTTGTCCCTGACACCGCCCTATCGACGGCAGGTATTCATGTGAGAACGGTGCTCGACGGGTTGCAGATCGCATCGGAGGTTGCGTCGCGGCTGCGACAATTCCCGAACGGAGCGACAGCCATGAAGGCGCTCGCCGCGGCGACCAGTCCAAGTCCCATCGGGATCACGCAGCGGACGGAGATCCTCGGCACGCCCGGTGTCGCCTATGTGGCAGCGCTGCCTGATGAACACGCGCTCGCCACCGTCTACACTGCCGCAATAAGCACGCGCGCGAACCTACCGCGAGAGGCGGGCACGCTGATCGCCCTGCTTACGGGCGCGGAGGGCGAAAGCGCCCGCGCGGCCGCCGGCTTCGAGCCCACCGAATAGCGACCGCGGCACGCACTGCAGATCAGCCTGGCGGCACGTCAAAGAACTTGTTCGGCTTCAGGAAAAACGAGAGCACAACGCAGCCGTCGCGCGAATGGGCGGTATGGCGGCTGCCGGCGGGACGCCAGACATAGTTGCCGGCGGTGGCAACGCCCTCGTCATCCGCAAGCGAGCCCTCAAGGACATAGCTCTGCTCGATTTCGACGTGCTCGTGATCGGGGAGTTTGGCGCCGGGTGCGAAGCGGGTGAGCGCCGTCAGCAGCCCGGTCTGCTTGTCTTCCATCAAAACCTTTAGGTCGACGCCCGGAAATCGGGTCGGCACCCAGGGCAGCCCTGCCACGTCGACGTAGCGGGAAGCGAGAGCGGACAGGCCCTCGTGGTTCGCTGCGCCCGGTGTCAGCATCGCCATTGCGTTCCTCCGTTCCTCCGGCACAGCTTTCGCTGCGCTCATACTCCTTTCAGGCCGACGCTCCCGGTCTCCGGCATTCGCACGACGACCAGGCAGAGCGCGAAGGCTGCGGCCACAGCCAGCGCCGCGAATGCAAAGTTGTAGCCGCCAACCACGACCAGCGTTCCTCCCGCCACGTTGCTGAGCGATCCGCCTACGCCCTGCACGGTGCCGACCATTCCCCGGCTTACGCTGTAACGCCCGCTGCCACGCATGATATCGGCAAGCATGAGCGGCACCAGAATATCCAGAATACCACCGCTGACGCCGTCGAGAACCTGCGCCCCCACAAGAACCGGAGCGCTGTCGAACTGGCAGAAGATGAAGCCACGGGCCACCAGCGCCGCGCAGGCAATGACAAAGAGAGGTTTTCGCCCCCACCGATCCGCCTTCGCGCCCACCAGCAGCGCCATCGGAATCATGCCAAGCTGCGCCACCAGGATGCACGCGGACAGCAGCAAGGTCTCAAAGCCCGGATGCTGGAGGGCAAGCTTCTGCCCGGCCAAGGGAAGCATGGTGGCCCCGGCAAAATGAAAGGCGGCAACGCTCAAAGCCAGCAGGAGGAGCGGCTTTCGCTCCCTGAATATGGTGCCCCAATCCTCCGGCACGCGCCTCCTGGCGGCCGCCGTGAAGCCGCGCGCCACGTCGTGGTCGATGGCGTGCGCTGGAATGGAAAGGACCACGAACGCCGATAGTACCGCGAAGAACGGCACGAGATAGAAGACGGCACCCTGCGAGAAGTACCAGCCGACCACCCCGACCAGCCCCGACATGAAGACATTGCCCAGCCGATCGAATGCCACGTTGCGCGCAACCCGTTCCGGGAACCTTTGCGGCCCCACCAGCCCGAGAGAGATCGCCGCGACCGTCGGCGCAAATACGGCGCCGAGAATCGCCATGGCAACGTCGGCGGTCAGGACGACGGGACCGCTTGGCCAGCGCTCGATTGAGACGGCGCACACGGAGAGCACGAGCACGCCGGCGACCAGCATCGCTCGCTTCGCCCGCGTCATGTCGATGAGCGCGCCGATGGGCGTGTGCAAGGTGATGCCGATCAAGCCGCTGGCTGTGAGAACGGCGCCAATCTCAGCGGCGGTCCAGTGAGCCTGCGTGAGAAGAAATACACTGACGAACGCACCTAGACCGCCTCGAACATCTGCAAGAAAGAAATTCAAGATGTCGAGGCGTCGATACTGCACCCTGCACCCTCACCGGTTTTCAAAGGCCCCGGGCACCTCAGAGCAGGAAAGTCACCGCCTCGTCAACCACGCTTCTCGGGCCTGCGGCGAAGCCCAAGTTCGCTTGCGCCGCTGGAGAATGCGAGACAGCCGGGAAAATTCGCGCAACGACGTGCGAGCAGCGCTCGGGCGATCAGCTCTTTTTCGCAACGAGCTTCTTGATCGCGGCTTCGAGCGGGCGCGCGCCTGCGTCGTAGTCCTGCCAAGGCTTGCTTTTGGTGAGCAGCGAAGGCGCAGTCTCGATGGTGTAACGGCCGGGATCGAGGCCTTTGCGCACAACGTTCCAGTTTACGGGCATTGATACGGGGGCGCCCGGCCGTCCGCGGGGCGACAAGGGTGCTACTGCCGTCGACATGCGATCGTTGCGCAGGTAGTCGAGAAAGATGCGGCCATCACGCTTCTTCTTCGACATGTTGACCAGGTAGCGCTCGGGGCTCTCGGAGGCCATGAGCAGGCAGACGCTTTGCGCGAAGGCTTTCGCCTCGGCCCATCCCAGCTCGCTGCCGGACTTGACCTTCAGCGGCACGACGACATGCAAACCCTTGCCACCCGTCGTCTTGCAGAAGGCGACGAGACCCAGGCGCTCAAGGCGCTCGCGAAGCTCCTTTGCGGCGTCAACCACTGCGTTGAAGTCGAGGTCAGGAGCCGGATCCAGGTCGAATATCAACCGTCCCGGCGTCGCGGGCCGGTGGGGCGCGCAATTCCAGGGATGGAATTCGACGGCGGCGATCTGCGCCATCGCGATCAAACCTTCCACCCGGTCAATCTGCAGGTAGGGCTTGCGGTCGCCTTCGACGGTGACGGTCTCGACAAGGTCGGACAGCCCGCGCATGGCGTGCCGCTGGAAGAACCTTTCCGCCTCGATACCGTCGGGCGCACGGATGATCGAGCAAGGCCGCCCGCGCAGGTGCTCGATCATCCACGGGCCAACCGCTTCGAGGTAGCGGGCAAGCTCCAGCTTGGTGACGCCCTTCTCTTTCCCGCTGGCGGGCCAAAGCTCCTTGTCAGGCTTTGAGATCGTCACGCCCATAACGGCGCTGGCGGTGGCCTTGGCAGGGCGGGATTTGCCGCTTGCGGGCATGGGCGTGCGCAGCTCGACGGTTTCGGGTGCAACAGGATGCTCGGCCCGCACTTCACGCGCCGGCTTGTCCTCGCGCAACCCTTTGAATGCGGCTTGCCGGACCATACCGCCGTCGGTCCAACCGGCAAACTCGATCTCCGCGACGAGCTCGGGCTTGACCCAGGTCCAACCCGCCTCCTTGCGCGGCGCGTCCCGCCCCACAAACGGGCTCTTGCTCGTTGCAAGGGCCTTGAGCCCGGCCAGCAGCTTCTTCGAATTGCGCTGGTTGAACCCCGTACCGATGCGTCCGACGTGCACGAGGCGATCCCCTTGGTAGACCCCAGCCACCAGCGAGCGGACCGACGTGCTGCCGCCGGTCCAGCCGCCAATCACCACTTCGTGTCCTACCCGGCATTTTGCCTTCACCCAGTCGTCGGCCCGTCCTGACCGATAGGGCGCATCCAGCCGCTTGGAGATGATGCCCTCGAACTTCAACTGACAGGCGGAGCGCAGCACGGCATCGCCGGCCGCTGACAGGTACTCCACGTATCGGATCGAGCCGTGTGCATGGCGGGCCAGAAGCCTTTCAAGCCGGGCCTTGCGCTCGGACAAGGGAAGCGGACGGAGATCTTCGCCATCGGCGAACAACAGATCGAACGCGAAATAGATCAGGTCCTCAGACCGTCCCTCCGACAGCGCGACCTGAAGCGCGCTGAAATCGGGAACACCGGCATGCCCGAGCGCAACGATTTCCCCGTCGATGATGCAATCCGGCAGTGCCGCCGCAGTGTCCGCAACGGCAGCGAAGCGCGCAGCCCAGTCGAGGCCCTTGCGCGTGAGCATAGCGACGGTGCCATTCTTGACGTGGAGCTGAACGCGGTAGCCGTCGAGCTTGATCTCGTGCACCCAGCCCTTGCCGCTGGGCGGACGGGTTACCGGCCGGCAAAGCTGGGGGCTGATGAAAGCCGGCGCCTTGCCCGCTACGGCTTTCGAGCGGAGGCGCGCCGACGTCGGCGCCTGGAGCCGCGCGGCGGAGCGTTTCGGCGCGGTGCTCCTGCTAGGCTTGTTGGAGTGCCAGACCGATGCGGGGTCTCTTGCTTTAACCTTGCTCCCGGCCGCCATGAAGGGTTTCGGTCCGCGCCCTTTGCCGGCCGCGATTTGCTCCATAGTGCGGCCGGAGGCGACGGAGCGGTCGCGCGCGAGCACGGAGTCGCCGGCCTCGCGCTCATAGCCGTCGCGGTGCTTGATCAGCAGCCAGTTGTTGCGCTTGCCGCGCTCGCGGTCGTTCTTCATCCGCACAAGCACCCAGCTCCCCTTGAGCTTGTCGCCGGCGAGAACGAACTTGAGGTCGCCCTTGCGCAAGGCGGCGTCGACATTCTCGTCGCCTTCCGGCATCCAGAAGCCGCGATCCCACAGCATCACGGTTCCGCCGCCGTACTCACCCTCGGGAATGGTGCCCTCGAAATCCCCATAGTCGAGCGGATGATCCTCCACCTCGACGGCGAGCCGCTTGTCGGCCGGGTTGAGAGAGGGACCCTTGGTCACCGCCCACGACTTGAACACGCCATCGTGCTCAAGGCGCAGATCGTAATGCAGGCGCGTGGCATCGTGCTTCTGGATAACGAAGCGAGGGTACTTGGCGGGCCGAACCTTGTCGCGCCCGCTTGGCTCGGACGTCTTCTCGAAGTCGCGCTTCGACTGGTATGCGGAAAGTCTTTTCTTCCTGGTCGCCATTTTGCAGCCGTTCGGCAGCGCCCTCATGGCCGCATGACAGCGGCAATCCGGCAACGTGCAGCGCGCCCGCGCGTTCCCGGCCGGTGTCCATATCAAACCGTCAACGGCCCGGACGCAAGCCGCACGGCACCCCACGGGCCGTGGCAATTGAGGTGGCCTTAATGAGGGGCGCGACTAATGGTAAAAGGGCGCTATGCAGCATGTTTCGATGGCCAATGGCATGGCGAACCCATGCGGTCCTCTGCTATTGCTCCGTCAATGAACGCGGACGATTTGCAGCACAGGTTCTGCGTCGCGCCCATGATGGATTGGACGGACCGGCATTGCCGGTTCTTCCACCGCCTCCTCACCCGCCGGGCGCGGCTCTACACGGAAATGGTGACCGCACAGGCAGTCCTGCGCGGCGATCGCGACCGCCTGCTCGGCTTCGACGCATCGGAACACCCGGTCGGGTTGCAGCTCGGCGGCAATGATCCATCGAGGCTCGCAGACGCCGCCGCGATCGGTGAGGCCTATGGCTATGATGAGATCAATCTCAATGTGGGCTGCCCATCCGACCGCGTGCAAGGCGGCAATTTCGGCGCGTGTTTGATGGCCGACCCGGCCCTGGTCGCGCGCTGCGTGGCGGCCATGCAGGACCGGGTGCGCATTCCGGTCACCGTCAAATGCCGCATCGGCGTCGACGACCAGGACAGCGAACGGGATCTGTCGCGATTCATATCGGTGGTCGCCGATGCCGGATGCGACACCTTCATCGTGCATGCGCGCAAGGCGTGGCTCAGCGGCCTGTCACCGAAGGAGAACCGGGAGGTTCCGCCCCTCGACTACGCCCGCGTCTACCGGCTCAAGGCAGAGCGCTCAGGTCTGACGATTGTCATCAACGGCGGTATTGCGTCTCTGGACGAGGCCGAAGCGCATCTTGAGCACGTCGATGGTGTTGCGCTCGGCCGTGCCGCCTATCGCACCCCCTATATCCTGGCCGATGTCGATCGCCGCCTCTTTGGCGATGTTGAGGTCCCGCCCTCCCGGCGTGCCGTGTTGGAGCAGGTGCTCGCCTATGCCGACCGCCACGTCCAAGCTGGCGGACGGCTGAACAACGTGACGCGCCACATTCTCGGCCTTTACCATGGGCAGCCCCAGGCACGAGCGTTCCGCCGCCACCTGTCGGAGAACGCGCCAGGTGCCGGTGTAACCCGCGAGGTGCTCTTGCAGGCACTGCAGATCGTCGAGCGCCGGCCCGAACGGATTCCCGAGGCGGCGGAGTGAGCCCGAATTCGCGCGGCTGTCATGCCTGCGCGCCTGGCTGCACGTCGCAATCCGGCTTTGGCCTTGTTATATTGAGGGCCAAACCATGAGGAGCGATCGTATGCGCCGTTTGGGCAGCCTGATGCTGTACCTGGGCCTGCTTTTCGTTCCGGCGACGGCCGGCGCGGACGACCTTGGTCCGTTGCCACCCCCCACCGGGCCGAAGGCTCCGCAGGTGATGCCGGTGAAGGAGGACGACGGCCTCTATCACCAGAGCTGGTTTGTCCTGTCGTTCCTCAACCTGAAGGACGACTTCAACGAGGCCAAGGCGAAAGGCAAGCGCTTCGCCGTGATCTTCGAGCAGCGAGGCTGTCCCTACTGCGCCAAGATGCACACCGAGATCCTGTCGCAGAAGTACATCAACGACTACGTCCGACAGAATTTTGATGTGGTTCAGCTCAACCTGTGGGGCGCGCGCGAGGTGACGGATTTCGACGGCACCGCGATGTCGGAGCGCGACCTAGCCGAACGCTGGGGCATCATCTTCACGCCCACCATCGTGTTCTTCAAGGACGACCTGACCGGTCTTGAAGGCAAATGGGGCCGCCCTCTCGAGGCGATCGAGCGCCTGCCCCTGAGCTACGGGCCGGACACGTTCTATGACCTGTTTGTCTGGGTGCGCCACAAGCTCTATCAGCGCGACAAGAACTTCCAGAGATTTCACATCTCGCGGATTTCCGAGCGCGACGCCTTGAGGGCACAGGCGGGAACCGGCAAGACCAACTGATGGAACGCCCGCTCCTGCCGTCATTCGAGGCCTCAAAGACCTCATATACGATGCATGTGCGAGCCTGAAACGGAGCGCGGACCCCCGCTCCGAAACGCCGAATGCAGTTGCCGCAAAAGTTTGAAAGCTGGCTGAGACGGGACGCCGCCGGGCTCTGTTGCGCGCCCGGAGGATTTCACATCGATCCCGTGCGCGCCGTGCCACGCGCGATCATTACCCATGGGCATTCCGACCACGCCCGCGCCGGCCACGGCGCCGTGCTCGCCACGCGGGAAACGATCGCAGTGATGAAGGCGCGCCTTGGACCGGATTGCGCCAGCACGTTTCAGGAGACGCGCTACGGCGAACCGATTGAGATGAACGGGGTAACCGTACGGCTCGCCCCTGCCGGGCACATCCTGGGCAGCGCACAGGTGGTGATGGATCATGGCGGCCGTCGCGCGGTGGTCTCCGGCGACTACAAGCGACGCAGCGATCCGACCTGTGCACCCTTCGAGCTGGTGCGCTGCGACCTGTTCGTGACGGAAGCGACCTTCGGCCTTCCGGTATTCCGCCACGGGACGGACGACCACGAAATCGGTCGCCTGCTGACCTCGGTCAGGACCTTCGCCGACCGCACGCACCTGATCGGGGTGTACGGGCTGGGCAAGGCGCAGCGCGTAATTGCCCTCCTGCGCGCCTTCGGCTACGAGCGCCCCATCTGGTTGCATGGCGCGCTCAAGTCCATGTGCGACCTCTATGCCGAGGCGGGCGTCGAACTTGGCCCGCTGGCGATGGTCGCGGATGCCGAGGGCAAGCTGCCGGGGGAGATCGTGCTCTGCCCGCCGTCCGCGCTGAAGGACCGCTGGACGCGCCGCCTGACGGAGCCGCTCACCGCGTTCGCCTCGGGCTGGATGCGCGTGCGGGCGCGTGCGCGCCAGCGCGGCGTGGAGTTGCCGCTGATCATTTCCGATCACTGCGACTGGCCCGAGCTGGTCCAAACCATAGCCGAGAGCGAAGCCGAGGAGGTGTGGGTCACGCACGGGCGCGAAGACGCGCTCGTGCATCAGATCGGGCTGATGGGCAAGCGCGGCCGCGCCCTCGCCCTTCTTGGCTACGAAGAGGAGGAGGGCGAATGAAGCCTTTCGCCGACCTCCTCGACCGACTGTCCTACACGCCGAGCCGCAATGCGAAGCTGCGGCTCATGCAGGAGTATTTCCGCACCACGCCCGATCCCGACCGCGGATGGGGCCTCGCGGCCCTGACCGACGGGCTGCCGTTCAGCTTCCCGTTGCGGCGTACGCTTGGAGAGATGGTGGCGCGCCGGGTCGACCCCGTGCTGTTCTCGCTGTCGCGCGACTATGTCGGCGATACCGCCGAGGCAATTGCGCTGACCTGGCCCGATCCGGAGCAAGCTTCCGCGGCGCCGCGCCTTTCCGAGATCGTCTCCGAGCTTGCCCTGGTGGACCGTAACGCGCTTGCCGACCTGCTGGGGACGTGGCTGGACAAGCTGGATGCTACGGAACGCTGGGCCCTGCTCAAGCTGCTGACCGGGGCGCTGCGTGTCGGCGTGTCCGCGCGGCTGGCAAAAACCGCGGCGGCGGCCATGGCCGGCTTCGAGGTGGAGCAGGTGGAGGAGGTCTGGCACGGCCTTGCGCCGCCCTACGAGCCCCTGTTTGCCTGGATCGAGGGACGGGCGCCGAAGCCCGACATCACCGATGCACCGGTGTTCAGGCCGATGATGCTGTCGCATGCGCTGGAAGACCCTGACTGGGCAGCGCTCGATCTCAGTCAGTTCGCCGCCGAATGGAAATGGGACGGCATTCGCGTGCAAATCGCTGCCAAGGGCGGAGAGACGTTCCTCTATTCACGCACCGGCGACGCGATCCAGCGCAGCTTCCCCGACGTGGTCGACAATTTTCGGTTCGACGCGGTGCTCGACGGCGAGTTGCTGGTCATGCAAGAGGGGCAGGTCGCCTCCTTCAACGATCTGCAGCAGCGCCTCAACCGCAAGAGCGTCTCCAGGCGCCAGATGGAGAAATTTCCCGCGCACATCCGCCTCTATGACGCTCTCATGATCGAGCACGAAGACCTGCGCCCGCGCCCGTTCGTCGAGCGCCGTGCCGCGCTCGAGCGGTGGCACGCACGCGTGAGGCCGCCGCGCACCGATCTGTCGTCGCTGATCGAGGTCGCCTCCAAGGATGAATTGCAGAGACTTTGGGCGTCGACGCGCGAAACCGGCATCGAAGGCATCATGCTGAAGCGGCGCGATGGCCCCTACATCGGGGGCCGCCCCAAGGGCGAGTGGTACAAGTGGAAGCGCGCGCCGCTGATGCTCGATTGTGTGCTGATGTACGCCCAGCGCGGCTCGGGCAAGCGATCCTCGTACTATTCCGACTACACGTTCGGCGCCTGGCGCGACGTTCCGGGTGGTTCGCGGGAGCTCGTGCCGGTCGGCAAGGCCTACTTCGGGTTCACCGACGCCGAGCTGCTCGAAATCGACCGCTGGGTGCGCCACAACACGGTCGAGAGCTTCGGGCCCGTGCGCGCCGTCGCGCCCGGCCTGGTGCTGGAAGTGGCGTTTGACGCGGTGCAGAAATCGACGCGGCACAAGTCGGGCGTGGCGATGCGCTTTCCGCGCGTGCATCGCATCCGCTGGGACAAGCCGGCGGCCGAGGCAGACCGGCTGGAAAGCCTGATCGCGATGATTGAAGGCTGAGCGGGCGATCAGAAGCCGGCTTTGGCCGAGTTCTCATTCGCCTGCCGGCGCCCGCCGTGCACCAGCTCGCCCGGGCGGTCTTCCTCGTCCGGCTTGGTTGTCGCCTTGCTCAGCACCGAGAGATAGCCCGGCGCGATCTCCATATCGCCACCGTGCGGCCCCGCGGCGAGGATGCGGTGCAGCTTGGGCAGGTTGTAGCAAGGGATGTAGTAGAAGAGGTGGTGCTCCAGGTGGTAGTTGACGAAGTAGGGCGCCACCAATGCCCGCTCGATCCAGTTTGCCAGCGTGGTGCGCGTGTTGCGCAGGGGGTCATCGGCGTCGCCGACCACCGCATGCTCGGCGATATTGCGGATGCGGGTGACGACCATGAACCACGTCAGCAGGGGCAGCAGCCATAGCAGAGGATAGGCCCACCAGACGCCGGCCAGGGCAAAGAGCAGAAAGAGGATCCCGTTCGCGATCAGTTGCGGCCCAAGACGCGACCAGAAGTGCCGCAGGCGCTGCGGCAAGGGCCAGCCGGGGTCGCCCAGCGCCAGGAGCATCTGCGCTTTCCGCTGCTCGAACCCGGTTTGCCCGCTGATGTCGCGCCAGAACTTCCGCCGGTAGCTGGCCTTGGTGATCGGAAACGGCCGCGACAGGATCAGGTCGGGATCATCGTCCTGCTGGGTGCGGGCGTGGTGCTGCAGGTGATAGTGGCGGTACGTGCGAGTCTCGGCCCCGATCGGATAGGCGCACAACCACTGGCTGAGCCCAAGATTGAGCGCCTGGTTGGCGGAGAGACAGCCGTGCGCGCCCTCGTGCATCAGGATGGCAAGACCAAGCTGGCGCGAGCCGATGAGCACGACGGCAATCAGGTAGGTGAGCGGATTGGGCCACCAGGCGACAAGCGCGATGGACGCGATGATCACCGCCCAGGCGTGGCCGATCATCCAAAGGCTGCGCGGAAGAGAACGCGACCGCAATGCGGCGAGCTGGTCCGGCGTGATCAGCTCACGCGCGGCGATACGGCGCGGCATGGCTTGGAAGGTGGAGGCCACGACCGCCCCTCTCTCCTTTTGGCGCCTGTTTCCGCCTGTTTCTAGGATCAACCCCGCCGCCGGGCAAGCGCTGGACGCACGTGCCATGTTTGGAACGATTCTATAAAGAGAATTGGATAGTTGACTCCTCCAGGCAACTTTTCTTACGCGTAGTTTCGCGAGCCGCCGGCCCCGGCCGGAGACGATGCTCGTCACTGCAGGTTCAGGAGCCCCCGATGCCGAATTTCCGTTCCCTGGTTCGCCTCTTCGCCGCCGCCGGCGCCGCGATCTGGCTGCTGGGAGCTTCGATGCCCTCGGCGAATGCACAAGAGAGCTACACACTGACGATCCACGACGACCGTTTCGAGCCGGCGTCGCTGGACGTGAAGGCCGGCACGAAGTTCAAGCTGGTGGTGAAAAACGCGCGCAAAGTCGCTGCCGAGTTCGAGAGCCACGACATCAACCGCGAAAAGGTGATTCCCGCCGGGCGGAGTGTCACCATCAACGTCGGGCCGCTGAAGGCGGGTTCCTACGCCATCTTCGACGACTTTCACAAGTCGACGAAGGGGCACATCGTCGCCAAGTAGGAAGCGCTGGGACGCAGGCATCGGACAATCCACATGCTGGCAACGGCCGTCATCGTGTTCCGCGAAACGCTGGAAGCTGCCCTGGTGGTCAGCATCATCATGGCCGCGAGCTACGGCGTAGTGCACCGGGGATTGTGGGTCTGGTCAGGCGTGGCGGCGGGCGCGCTGGGAGCGTGCGTGGTTGCCCTTTTTGCCGGTGCGATCACGACGGCGGTGGAGGGCATCGGCCAGGAATTGCTCAATGCAAGCATCCTGATCCTGGCCGTACTGATGCTCGGATGGCACAGCGTCTGGATGGCGCACCACGGGCGCGAACTCGCGCGCGAGATGGGGGAGGTCGGCCACGCCGTCGCTGCCGGCCACCAGCCGCTCTATGCGCTTGCCATCGCAGCCGGCATGGCGCTGCTGCGCGAAGGGTCGGAAACCGTGCTGTTCCTGTACGGAATTGCCTCCAGCGGAGATGGCGGGCTGATGCATCTCCTGGTCGGGGGCCTTCTCGGCGGTGCGGCGGGCGTCATTTTCGGCCTGCTGCTCTATCGTGGCCTGCTGATCATCCCGATGCGCCACCTGTTCGCGGTCACCAACGTCATGATCCTGCTGCTGACGGCAGGATTGGCGGCGCAGGCCGCAGGCTTCCTGGTGCAGGCGGACCTGATCCCGTCGCTGGGAGGGCCGGTCTGGGATACCTCCCATGTCCTGAGCGAGGACAGCCTTGTCGGCAAGGTGCTGCACAGCCTGATTGGCTACCAGTCGCGGCCTGAGGGCATCCAGGTGCTCTGCTATGCCATCGTCCTGAGCACCCTAACCCTGCTGACCTTCCTGACGGGTTCCAGGACCAAGACGCGCTGACGCGCCGGCGTATCAATATTGCTCCTTAAGCAACGGGAAGGCGCTGTCGAGACCGAGGCGCCCCAGCGGCTCCACGGCCTCCACGAACTTTCCCTCTTTCAGCTCGGCGAACGACCGCACGCCCAGCAGGCCCAGGCAGCGCGTCACCTCGTCCCGCAGCAGCTCCAGCATGCGCACGACGCCCGCCTCGCCGCCCGCGGCCAGCGCAATCCCCTGCAGGCGACCGAGACCCACCGCATTGGCGCCGAGGGCCATCGCCTTGACGATGTCGGTGCCGCGCATGAATCCGCCATCGACGATGATCTCGGCGCGGCCGGCGACAGCGGCCACCACCTCGGGCAGCACCGCGATGGCGCCCTTGCCGTGATCGAGCTGCCGGCCACCGTGGTTGGAGACATAGATCGCTTCCACACCGTGCTCGACCGCCATGCGCGCGTCCTCGGCCGTGGCAATGCCTTTCAGGATGAAGGGAATCCTGAATTTGGCGCGCAGCCGCTTCAGGTCGGCCCAGGCAAAGCGCGCCTGGAACTGGTCGGCCGGCGCGGACCGGCGCGAGGTCGTCAGATAGCGCTTCGCAAGATCCCGTTCGCGGCGGCCGTAGTGATCGAGATCGACGGTGAAGCACAGTGCGATGTAGCGGCTGGCCTCGGCACGCGCGAGATAGTCGTCGACCCAGGCGGCATCCCCCCGCACATAGAGCTGGAAGATTTTGGGGTGGTCGTTGCAGGCGGCGACCGCCTCGAGGCCCGGTGCGCACGCCGAGCTCAGCATATGAATGGCGCCGAAACGGGCCGCAGCACGCGTTGGCACCTCACCGCCGCCGGCGACGATATCCTGCAGCGAACCGATCGGCGCCAGCACGACCGGCAGTTGCAGCTTCTGCCCCAGCAGCGTGCCGCCGGTGTCGACGTGCTCGACGTCGCGCAGGACACGCGGGCGGAACGCGAGGGAGTCCAACGCCACGCGGTTGCGCAGATAGGTCGTCTCCGTCTCGCTGCCGCCCATCAGGTAATCCCAGGTGCCACGCGATAAATTGCGCTTCGCGGGGGCAACGAATTCGTGCAATACCGCGTACTCCAGGTCTTCTCGCATGCTTCAACCTCGTGCCCTGCATCCCGTCCCGAGATGGGAGGGGTTGAAGGAAAACGGGCTCAACGTCAAGAAACACGGGAGGCGCACATGCCATCGCGCTGGAGCGGACGCCGGGAACGGTTTCGGGCCATCATCGCCGGAAGCCGATGCTACCACCCGGCCTCCGTGTTCGACCCCTTGTCGGCCCGCATCGCCGAGGACCTCGGCTTTGAAATGGGCATGCTGGCCGGGTCCACCGCCTCGCTGGCCATCCTCGGCGCGCCCGACATCATCGTGATCACGCTCACCGAGTTTGCCGAGCAGGCGCACAGGATTTCGCGGGCCGCCGACCTGCCGCTGCTGGTGGATGCCGATCATGGCTACGGCAACGCGCTGAACGTCATGAGGACGGTGGAGGAGCTGGAGACGGCCGGGGTCGCTGCCCTGTCGATCGAGGACACGCTGCTGCCCCGCGCCTATGGCCCCTCCGACGCAGCGCAGCTTCTGTCGGTCGAGGAAGGCGCCGGCAAGATGCGGGCCGCGCTCGAAGCCCGGCGCGACCCGGATCTCGTGATCGCCGGCCGCACAAGCGCGATCGAGATCAGCGGGCTCGAAGACACCATCGCGCGCTGCCGCGCCTATGAAGCCTGCGGGGTAGACGCTCTGTTCCTGGTCGGCGTCAAGACCCGCGAGCAACTCGCCGCCATATCGGCCGCCACCAAGACTCCGCTGATCCTGGGCAACGTCGGCGCCGAGCTGATGGACCTTGGGTATCTCGCGGGTCAGCGCGTTCGCGTCTGCCTGCAGGGGCACCAGCCAATCCAGGCCGCCGTCAGGGCCATCCAGGATACGATGTCGGCGCTGCGCAACGGTACGCCGCCGAAGGAGCTTGCCGGCATCGCCTCGGCGGAGGTGATGGCCAAGCTCACGCGCGCGGACCGCTACAAGGGGTGGAAAAGCTTCCTCGGCGCCAAGAGCTGAACCGGTCCGCTAGATCTTCTGATTGTAGGTGCCGACCTCGGGGAACTTCCCGAGCCGGGCGTCGATGTCGGCAAAGATGGCGCGCATGTTCGCCTCCGACGTCGGGCTCTCCACGACGATGACCAGCTCGGGCTTGTTGGAGGAGGCGCGCACCAGCCCCCAGGTGCCGTCCTCAAGCACCACACGCACCCCGTTGACGGTGACGAGATCGCGGATCGCCTGGCCAGCGACGCGCGCACCGGAAGCCCGCGCCTGCTCATACTGCGCCGTCACCTGGTCAACGATGGCGTACTTCTCCTCGTCCGCGCAGTGCGGCGACATGGTCGGCGACTGCCAGGTGCGCGGCAGCGCGTTCTTGAGATCGGCCAGCGATTTGCCGGGCGCGCGGTCGAGCATCTCGCACACGGCGATCGCGGTGAGCAGTCCGTCGTCGTAGCCCCTGCCGATCGGCGGCTGCAGGAAGAAATGGCCGGACTTCTCGAAGCCGGCCAACGCCCGCTGCGCGTGCGTATACCGCTTCATGTAGGAGTGGCCGGTCTTCCAGTAGTGCGTGCGCGCGCCATTCCGCGCCAGCACCGGATCGGTCATGAACAGGCCGGTCGATTTGACGTCGGCGACGAACACCGCATTGCGGTGCCGCTGCGACAAATCCCGCGCGAGCATCACGCCCACCTTGTCGGCGAAGATCTCGTCGCCCGCGTTGTCGACCACGCCGCAGCGGTCGCCGTCGCCGTCGAAGCCGAAGCCGATGTCGGCCTTGCTCTCAAGCACCGCGTCGCGGATGGCGTGCAGCATCTTCATGTCTTCGGGATTCGGGTTGTAGCGCGGAAAGGAATGATCGAGCTCGCAGTCGAGCGGTACCACCTCGCAGCCGATGCCTTCCAGCACGCGCGGCGCATAGGCACCGGCGGTGCCGTTGCCGCATGCGGCCACCACTTTCAGTTTGCGGGTGAGCTTTGGCCGGCTGGTGAGGTCGGCCATGTAGCGCTGGTCGAGGCCGGAAACGAAGGTATAGCTGCCGCCCGAGGCGGTCTCGCCACGGCCGCCCAGCACAATGTCTTTCAGCGCCGTCATCTCCTCCGGGCCGAAGGTCAGCGGCCGCTCGAAGCCCATCTTGATGCCGGTCCAGCCGTTGTCATTGTGGCTGGCGGTCACCATCGCCACGCATTCCAGGTCGAGATCGAACTGGGCGAAGTAGGCCATCGGCGACAGCGCGAGGCCGATGTCGTGCACCTCCGCGCCGCCCGCCAGCAGTCCGGTCACCAGCGCCTGCTTCACGGCACCCGAGTACCAGCGGTAGTCATGGCCGACCACGAAGCGCCGGCGCACGCCGCGCTCGCGGGCGAGCGTGGCAAGCCCCAGGCCGACGGCATTGAGACCCATCAGGTTGATCTCGTTCGGAAACAGCCAGCGCGCGTCGTATTCGCGAAAGCCGGTGGGCTTGACGAGAGGCAGGCGTTCGAAATCGGCCGTGTTGGGTACGAGGTCAGCCTTGGGCTTGGGGAACATTGGGTTTGACCTCGGAGGAGAAAGGCATTTCCCGGCGATGGATGCACGGCGATAGCTACAAACGCGTGATATAGCGCAAAGTTCGCCGTATGTGACAAGGCGCCGTGACCAAAACGGGGCCGGTTGTCACTCCTGCAGCACCAGGACGCCGTTGCGGATATCGAAGTGGTCGAGGCGGCCGAGAAACGACATGCCGAGCAAGGAGGTATTCAGTTTCCCGGGCTCGCTGACCGCCGCCGCCACGTTGCGCACGACCACATCGCCAATGCTGATCCGGTCGATGACGACGGTTGCCACCCGGGCGATCCCGTTGGCCGTGCTCACGCGCTGCGTGTAGTCGCTTTCGCGGGTGTAGATGCCGGCGTCGCGCGCATCGTCCCAGGTCAGGGCCACCAGCGAGGCGCCGGTGTCGACAAGCACGGGAATGCGCCGGCCATTGACTTCGGCCTCGGTATAGTAGTGGCCGTTGGCACCGGCCCTGATCTCCACGGCCCGCCGGCCGGTCGGCGTGGTTGTCCGGGCTGCCGCCTGCGGACCGCGCACAAGGGCAGGCTCCTGCGCAACCTGCGGCGCCTGCACGCCCAATGCAGTGCGGGCCAGACCCTTGATGTCCTCGAAAAAAACGACGCTGACGACCAGGGCGCAGGCCGCAACGACCCACCCGAAAGCCATCATGGCCGCTTGTCGTGCACCAGAAGAGAGCATCCGTTACGCGTTGCCTGCCGCACCGCCGTATGCACACGCACCGGCCGTCAGCTCCGCAGGGTCAGGAACTCGCCGGAAAACTCATATGACCGCAGCCTGCTTAAAAAACTCATACCAAGCAGGTTCTCCTTGAGGGCTCCCGGCTTGGCCACCAGCGCTTCCACGTCGGTCAGCGCGATGTGGCCGACGGATAGGTTGCGCAGGCGAACGCTGGCCGCGTACGAGGTGCCGTTGGCCGTCTGCACCGGCACGGAATAGCTCAGCGACTCCACGTCGATGCCGAGCCGGCGGGCGTCGGCCGGCTTGAGAACGACGGTGGAGGCCCCCGTATCGACCAGCATGTTGAGGCCGATGCCGTCGACCTGCGTCCTGAGCATGAAATGCCCATCCGAACGGCGCCGCACGCGGACCGAGTGTTCGCCCTCGATCTGCGGCTCGCTGCGCAGGGCCGTGCCCGGCGGCAGCAGCTCGCCCGCGACGCGGTGGCCGAAGCTGAAAATCTCCTCGCGGTAGCTGTAGCCGCCCACCAGCAGCAGCGCGATGCAAACCCAGGTCAGCAGATCGCGCACCGCCTGCCCGCTGCGCCCGCGATAGCTGCCGGCGATCGAGGAGCCGAGGAAGATCAGCAGCGCGACGCAGGCCACACCAACGGCGAAATCAGGTGGATCGAAGCCCGCAATGGTGCCGGCATCCGCGCGCAACAGCAGCGCCAGACCGGCGATGACCAGGAGCAGCAGCGCGATCCAGGCGCCCATCGGATCACCTTTCAGCGGCCGTGCGTGCCGTGCGCCGCCGTTCCGGCAGTTCCCGCATGATACGGTCCCGTTGCGCTTCCGTCATGTCGCGCCAACCGGCGATCTCCTCCAGGGATCGGCCGCACCCCGCACACAATCCGGTGACAGCGTCGATCACGCACACGTTAATGCACGGAGAATCCATGAATCCTGCGGCTTCCCGCACATGGGGGAGGCCGGCCCCCAATCCACAACCAATGTAGGAAACACAGGCCGTGCTGACAATGCTTCAGCGCGCGGTCGTCACCGGTTCCGTGTGTGCGCGCCGGCCCGCCAGCGCAACCGCCTGGCGATGGCGTTCCTGACCCAGCGGCTGCAGCGGCGGCATGGCCCGCAGCACGCGGCTGCGCGGAAACTCGACAACGGCCTCGGTGCCCTTGCGCAACTCGGAGCGCAGCTCGAACGTGCCGCCGTGAAGCGCCACGAGGTTCTGAACGATTGGCAGGCCGAGCCCGGTGCCGCCTTCCGCCGTCTCATGCGCCAGCGAACCCTGGCCGAACGCCTGCATGACGCGCGGGATTTCCTCTTTCGGGATGCCTGGCCCGGTGTCCTTGACAATCAGCGTCTGGCCGCCGTCGGGCGTGCTTGCTGCCCTCAGCGTGATGCGGCCTCCGCGTGGGGTGAACTTGATGGCGTTGGAGAGCAGGTTGAGGCAGATCTGGCGCACGGCGCGTTCGTCCGCCCACAGCGGGTCGAGGTCCTTGGCGAAGTCGAGAGCGACGTGCAGGCCCTTGCTCTCGGCGCGCAGGTGCAGCAGGCGGAGGCAATCCTCCAGCACGTCGCATAGGCGCAGCGACTCCTGGTTCAGTTCGTAGCGGCCGGCCTCGATGCGGGACAGATCGAGGATCTCATTGATGAGCTGCAGCAGGTGGCGACCGCTCTCGTGAATGTTGCCGGCATAGTCCTTGTAGCTCGCGTTCTGCATGGGTCCCAGCAGCTCGCCCTTCATCACTTCGGAAAAGCCGAGGATGGCATTGAGCGGCGTGCGCAGCTCATGGCTCATGGTGGCGAGGAAGCGCGACTTTGCAACGTTGGCGGCCTCCGCGCGGCGGCGGGCCTCGTCGGAGATGGCCTTCTCCTCCTCGACCTCGGCGATCAAGGCATCCTTCTCGGCGCGGAACTCGAGCATGGCCAAGGCCGTGGTGTTGAGGCCCTTGGCGAGAAAAATGAAGTAGATGTGCATGCCGACCGCCATCGCCGCCATGGCGAGATAGAACGGGTGCCACTGCAGCAGCAGGCGCGTCACCACTGCCACCGTCATCGGCACGGTCCCGACATAGAGGATGGACATGACCGCGGAGGCGAAGGTCATGCGGATCGCGAGCAGCACGATCAGCGCGGCCAGCATGAAGACGTGCGACGCGGCGTCCGTGGCGCCGACCCCGAGCACGGCCATGCCGCCCCAGGCAATGCCGCTCGCCAGCTCCAACCAGATGAACAGCCGGCGCCAGCGTCCGACGTGAATCTCGGTGCGCGGCTGGCCGAGGAAGCGGCGGCACGCGGCGATCATGAAAAACTTGACGGAGATGACAGCCGCCAGCCAGGCGGAGGCCTGCAGCACCGGCGCCCAGAACATCGACGCCAGCGAGAAGATGACGGCCAGCAATGGAATGGTGACGCGCGCAGAAAGCTCGTTGCGCACGAACATGGAGAGGAGCTCGTACTCGAACTCGGGTTTCAGCGTTGTGCCTTGCGAGAGCCGTGCACGGGTCTCGCGCAGCTTTTCCTGCATCGCGGCACGCGGGTCCTTCGCGCGCGCACCGCGATGCGGGCTGGTGCCGTGTTCGCCGCCCTGCATGACAACCTCATCCGGCCAACAAAGGCCTATGCCAACCAGAAATCCGCAGGCCACAGCCCGCGCCTGCCCCGCGCCGGAAGGGTCAATGTTGCGGCAAATTCCTAACGTTGCGTTTACTCATCGCCACACACTCCACACCGCCCGATGTGCGCCTTGCGCGAGGGTTTACGCTTCGTTAGGAGTCCGGGCTTGCGGTCCGCCCGGGACCTGAGGACGCGTCATGAAACTGACCATTGTGGGTTGCGGCGACGCGTTCGGATCGGGTGGTCGGCTGCAGACCTGCTACCACGTCGAGGCGGCTGGAACGCGGTTCCTCATCGATTGCGGGGCGACGGCGCTGATCGGTTTCAACCGCCTGGACCTCGACCCCAATTCCATCGAAACGATCTTCATCTCCCATTTGCACGGCGATCATTATGCGGGTCTCGTCTGGTGGCTCATGCACGCCCAGCACGTGGCCAAGCGCCGGGTGCCGCTCACGATCATTGGGCCTGAAGGCGTGGCCGCCCGCTATGAAGCGGCCACCGAAGCCCTATTCCCCGGATCGAGCAAAGTTCGGCGCGCCTACGACCTGCGATTTCGCGAGCTGGTGGCCGCGGCGCCGCTGGACGCAGGACCGGTGCGCGTTACCCCCTTCGAGGTGGTGCACCCCTCGGGTGCGCCGTCCTATGCGCTGCGCTTCGAAACAGAGGGCAAGGTGCTGGCCTTCTCGGGCGACACCGAGTGGACGGACAACCTCGTCACGGCGGGCCGCGCGGCCGATCTCTTCATGATCGAGTGCTACCAGTATGAGGCCACCACGCGCTATCACCTGCGCTGGCCGACCATCGCCGACAACATCGACCGCATCGCAGCCAGACGCATCATGCTGACGCACATGGGAAGCGCGATGCTGGCGCGGCAGAAGGACATCTGCGATCCCCGCATCGTCTTCGCCGAGGACGGCCTCACGATCGACATATGACGGGCAGCGCGCGCGAGCTGAGTGGCCTGGTGCGCGACATCGGCGCGTGCCGCATCTGCATTGACAATCCGCGCGGTTCTCCGCTTCCGCACGCCCCGCGTCCGGTGCTGCGTCCGAGCGCGACCGCGAAAATCTGCATCTGCAGCCAGGCACCCGGCGCGCGGGTGCATGCCTCGGGAATGCCGTTCTCGGACCCGTCCGGCGACCGTCTGCGGAGCTGGCTGGGGATGTCACCCGACGTGTTCTACGATC
>DASZQG010000061.1:0-22792 GCA_035550075.1 Hyphomicrobiaceae bacterium
CGACGAAGATATTGCCAACGTCGACGAGGCGCTGGCGCTCGAGGGCCGCATCGAAAAGAACGACTGGGTCAGCCAGGCGCAGGCGCTGGTGGCCGAGGCGGCAGCCAGCGAAGTGCCGGCCGAAGACGACAAGAAGGACGCGAAGGCCGACAAGAAGGCCAAGAAGAAATAGCCGCTTTCCCGTTCCGGACTGGCGCATAAAAAAGCGCGGTGCTTGCACACCGCGCTTTTTTTGCATCTCGAGGACCGAAAAGCCTACGCGGCGCGCACAAGCCGGCTCTGCAGTTCGAGCACCGCGATCATGAAGCCGACGCGGTCCTCGGCCGCCTCCACCATCATCGAGAAGTAGTTCGGCGTTTCCGGAATGATCTCGCCCACCACCTCGCCGTACTCGAGGCGCAGGTCGGCGTCGTACTTCTTGGCAATGGCCTGCATGCGGGAGTTTTCCGCCAGGCAGCTCATGTAGAGCCTGCGGATCCGCCGGTTGCGCGCTGCCCGCACGATGCGGCCCATCAACTCGGTGCCGACGCCGTGGTCCTGGTAGGGACGCTCCACGGAAAAGGCGGCCTCGGCCTCCTCGCCCCACGCGTCCCCCAGGCGGCGCAGCTCGGCCGCACCCCGCACCTTTCCGTCGACGACGTGGCCGTAGACGACGCTGCCGAAATCCGTCATGCGGCTCGCATAGTCCTCGATGAAGGCGTCCGATACCGAATGCGCGAAACGCAGCCGGCGGCTTTCCTTGTCGAGCCTCAGCAGGTGCTCGCTGAACTTGTCCCGTTCGCTCGGCCAAAGGCGCCGCACCACGCCCTCGCCCAAATCAGTCCCGCTCATGATCGCACTCCTCTTCTCACTGCTTTTTTTCCGCCGCCCGCAGTGGATGCCTCTTCCCTCGCGAGCGCCGTTTAATGCGTTGCACAATCGATGCCGAACGTGGCCACGATATGAAGCAGAATGTCGTGACGGCTCAATGACGTGACAATGATGCTGCGGTGCCACATGCGGCGACGGGACGCGTTCTGCCCGCGCCAGCGGCACGCGTTACAGGCAATGGCGTCGGTCTGCGCACCGCGCCGGCACCGCCGTTCCGCGCGCCGCCTTGACCTGCGGCATTCGCCGCGTTAGCCGGGAGCAAAATGAGCCTCATTACAAACTATCGCGCCTTGGTCATGGGCGGCGTCCTCGAGAAGGACCCGGCGCAGGCGTCGGTCGCCGCGCGGCTGGACGCTTTGGCGCAGGCGTTGAAGGCGTGGCGCCCGCGCGGCGGCCCCTTGGGCCGATGGCTCGGCCGAGCCGCACCGGCGCCCCAGGGGCGCTATATTTTTGGTCCGGTCGGCCGCGGCAAGACCATGCTGATGGATCTGTTCTTCGAGGCGGTTCGGTTTCAGCCCAAGCGGCGCCTGCATTTCCACGAGTTCATGGCAGAAGTGCACGACCGGATCGGCGCGGCGCGCCAGAAGGTGCCGGGCGATCCGATTCCGCACGTGACCCAGGCCATCGCGGCGGAGGCGCGGCTGCTGTGTTTCGACGAGCTGCACGTTACCGACATCGCCGATGCGATGATCCTCGGCCGCGTCTTCAAGGGCCTGTTTGCGCGGCAGGTGGTGGTCGTGGCGACGTCGAACGTGCACCCGCGCCAGCTCTATTGGAACGGCCTCAACCGCGAGCTGTTCCTGCCCTTCATCGACCTGCTGGAGCAGCACCTGGAGATCGACGAGCTGCTGGCCCAGAAGGATTTCCGGCTCGACAAGCTCACTGGCCGGCCGCTCTATTTCGTGCCCGCGGACGCCGGCGCGCGCGCCAGGATGGATCAGCTCTGGGCCGAGCTTACGGGCAACCATCCGGCCGGCCCGGTGCAGCTCGACGTCAAGGGGCGCACGCTGCGCGTGCCGAAGGCCTCCATGGGCGTGGCGCGGTTCGCCTTCGCCGATCTGTGCGAGCGCCCGCTCGGCACGCTCGACTACTTGCAGATCGCGCGCACGTTTCACGTCGTTTTCATCGACGCGATCCCGGTGCTGTCGCGTTCGCGCGCCGACGTGGCACGCCGGTTCATCAACCTCGTCGACACGCTTTATGACAACCGCGTCTGCCTGGTGGCTTCGGCGGCAGCCGAACCGGCGGATCTGTTCGCCTCCGCCGAGGCCGGTCTGCTCGCCGACCGCACGGTGTCGCGGCTGATGGAGATGCGTTCGGAGGGCTACTTGAGCGGGCGCGACGACCGCGCCAGCGTGCGCGCCATCGCGTGAGCCGCGACCATCACGGTCAACCGCTGCCCTTCTCGTTCGCCATCACGGTCCGCGCGCTGCGTTCGGCCGCAGGACCGTTGGCCGTCAGCGGCAGGTTGCGCACCGATCTGAAGTGGCGCAGCAACCGCTTCAGCAGCCGCCTGTAGTCGAAGTAATTGACCTCCAGCCGATGCCGGTCCGACCCCACGAAGGTGCGGCCATTCGATTTCATCGACCCGAGATGCGCACGGAACCGCCGTGCCAGGTCGGGCGCGTGCGCCTGGGCGACGATCATGTTGGCGATCAGTTGCCCCTGGTAGTCGGCGAGCCGCCACATGCTGCCGTTTGCCTGTGCGAGGCCGGCCGCGAACAGCCCCGGTTGCTCGGGATGGAAAACGCTGACGAGCAGCCGCGGCCGGCGATCCTCGCCAAATATCAGGGCCTCGTCGATGAACGGGATCACCGGCTCGTATCCCGTCGCGAACACGATGGTGTCGACTGTTTCCCGGCTGCCGTCGGTGAATACGACCTCGCTGCCCGCGAGCCGGGCGATCTCCGGTTTCACAATCAGGCTGCCGTGCGCCACCAGCCGCGGCACCTCGTCCGTCATCGTCGGGTGCGCCTGGTCGATGGCATAGTCCGGGTCCGGCAGGCGGTAGCGCGACGGCGGCCCCTGCAGCACCCACAGCGCGCCCTGGAACAGCCAGCGCCGGACACGGCGCGGCAGCGGGATGCTTTCCACGGTGGAGACGACGTCACCCGTCGGAAAGCCGAGCAGGAATTTCGGCACGAACCAGTAGCCGCGCCGGATGCTGAGAAACACCTTCGAGCCGCCGTGCACGGCGTCGGAGAGAATGTCGGCCGCCGAATTGCCGCAGCCGACCACCAGCACGCGCTGGTCGCGCAGTTGCTTTGGGCTCTTGTATTGCCGCGAATGGATGATCGTGCCGGCAAATTCGCCGGGGTAGCTCGGCATGCGCGGCACGTCGTGGTGGCCGCTGGCGATCACCACGCCGGAGTAGGTACGCGGCGTCTGCTCGCCCTCGATCTGCACCTCCCAGCGGCCGTCGCCGCGCGGCCAGGTGCGCATGACCTTTTTGCCGAATTCGATGTTCTCCAGCAGACCGAACTTGGCGGCGTAGTCGCGAAAATAGCCCAGCACCCGGTCGTGCCCCGGATACTCCGGGTAGTCCTCATCCAGCATGGGCGCATCGTCATATCCCGTCGAGCTGATGGACGAGATCAGGTGCGTGGTCTCGTAGACGATGCCGCTGGGGGTGGCGATGTTCCATAGACCGCCGATGTCCCGCTCGCGTTCGAGGCAGTCGAATGGGATGCCGCGCTGCTTGAAATTCTTGGCAACCGCCAGCCCGGACGCTCCCGCGCCGATGACGCAATACCTGTCTCTGGTTGCAAGCTGCTGCATGCCGGTGGGGTGGCTAGGCCAAGGCTTCTCGTTGAACTACCCGACCGCAAATACGGTTGCAAATGTCCCAGCCGTTTTCCTTGAACCCCATGCTATTTCAGGTTAACCAACGGCCAGGCGCCAGGTCCCACGCGGGCTGGGTTTAGGTCGGCAGAGCACTCAGATAACGGGAGAATCGAGCAATGGCGCGCAGCAAGATCGCGCTGATTGGCGCTGGGATGATCGGCGGCACGCTGGCCCATCTCGTCGGCCTCAAGGAGCTGGGCGACATCGTCCTGTTCGACATTGTCGAAGGCATTCCGGGCGGCAAAGGTCTCGACATCTGGCAGGCGGGTGCGGTCGAGGGCTTCGACGCCAACATCAAGCCGGCCAACGCCTACGCGGAGATCGAGGGGGCGGATGTCATCATCATCACCGCCGGCGTGCCGCGCAAGCCGGGCATGAGCCGCGACGACCTGCTCGGCATCAACATCAAGGTGATGGACCAGGCCGGCGCCGGCATCAAGAAATACGCCCCCAATGCGTTCGTCATCGTCATCACCAACCCGCTCGACGCCATGGTGTGGGCGCTGCAGAAGTCGTGCGGCCTGCCGCACAAGAAGGTCATCGGCATGGCCGGCGTGCTGGACACCGGCCGCTTCCGCCGCTTCCTCGCCGATGAGCTGAAGGTCTCCGTGGAGGATGTGTCGGCGCTGGTGCTCGGCGGGCATGGCGACGACATGGTGCCCATCACCCGCTATTCGACGGTCGCCGGCATCCCGCTTCCGGACCTCGTCAAGATGGGCTGGCTGAAGCAGGACCGGCTCGATGCCATCGTCGAGCGCACGCGCAAGGGCGGCGGCGAGATCGTCAACCTGCTGAAGAACGGCTCCGCGTTCTATGCGCCGGCATCGTCCGCGATCCAGATGGCGGAGAGCTATCTGAAGGACAAGCGGCGTGTGCTGCCCTGCGCCGCCTACCTCAATGGCGAATACGGCGTGAAGGGCCTCTACGTCGGCGTTCCGGTGGTGATCGGCGCCAACGGGGTGGAAAAGATCGTCGAGATCGACCTGAACGCAGCCGAGCGGCAGATGTTCATGAAATCCGTGGAATCCGTCAAAGGCCTCGTCGAGGCTTGCCAGAAGATCGCTCCGCAGCTCGGGGCCTGAGCGATGCCGAAGACAGCGGTCAGACCCGCGAAGGGCAAGGCAATCGGCCCGTATTCGCCCGGCATCGCGGTGGGCGAGCTGGTGTTCGTGTCGGGACAGATCCCGCTCGATCCGGATACGGGCAAGTTGGTCGAGGGGGGTATTTCGGCCCAGGCCAGGCAGTCGCTTGAAAATCTCAAGGGCGTGCTGGCAGCCGCCGGGCTCGGTTTCGAGCACGTGGTCAAGACCACGATCTTCCTCACCAGCATGGCCGATTTCGCGGAGGTCAACGACGTCTACAAGCGTTACGTCGGCGAGCCGTACCCAGCGCGTTCGACCATTGCGGTGGCAGCCCTGCCCATGGGGGCACAGGTCGAGATCGAGGTCATTGCCTCCCGCGCGGCGAAATAGGAGTCCCGCCACACCTGAAAAAGCGATGGCGCGAGGGGCGTCTCTGGCATAATGTATACCACGGACGCCGACAAGTTGAGGCACGGGCTGGTTGCGAGGGATGCATGAACGTTCACGAATACCAAGCCAAGGCGCTGCTTAGGCAGTACGGCGTGCCCGTCGGCAGCGGGACACCGGCCATGAGCCCCGAGGAGGCCGTACGGGCCGCCCAGAGCCTGCCTGGGCCGGTCTGGGTGGTGAAGGCCCAGATCCATGCCGGCGGACGCGGCAAAGGCAAATTCAAGGAGCCGGAGGCTGGCGACAAGGGCGGGGTTCGGATTGCCAAATCGGTGGATGAGGTGAAAGCCGCCGCCGCCCAGATGCTCGGCAAGACCCTCGTCACCGTTCAGACCGGGCCGGCCGGCCGCACCGTCAAGCGCCTCTATATCGAGGATGGCTCGCAGATCGCCCGCGAGCTCTACCTCTCGGCGCTGGTCGATCGCGCCACGTCGCGCATCGCCTTCATCGCCTCTACCGAGGGCGGCGTCGACATCGAGAAGGTCGCGCACGAGACCCCGGACCGCATCTTCACCCTGACGATCGACCCCGCGTCGGGTTATGCGCCGTTCCATGGCCGCAAGGTCGCCGCGGCGCTGGGACTGCAGGGCGATCAGATCGACCAGTGCGTGAAGCTGGTGGAGGCCCTGTATCGCGCGTTCGTCGACAAGGACATGGCGCTGCTCGAGATCAACCCGCTGGTGGTCACCGCGGCCGGCAAGCTGCTGTGCCTCGATGCCAAGATCAATTTCGAGGACAACGCGCTCTTCCGGCACAAGGACGTGGCCGAGCTGCGCGACATCGATGAAGAGGAACCGGCCGAGGTCGAGGCGTCCAAGTACGACCTGAATTACGTCAAGCTCGATGGGCAGATCGGCTGCATGGTCAACGGCGCCGGGCTCGCCATGGCCACCATGGATATCATCAAGCTCTACGGCATGGAGCCTGCCAACTTCCTCGACGTGGGCGGCGGCGCCACCAAGGAAAAGGTCGCCGCTGCCTTCAAGATCATCCTCACCGACCCGCACGTGAAGGGCATTCTGGTCAACATCTTCGGCGGCATCATGCGTTGCGACATCATCGCCGAGGGCGTGGTCGCGGCGGCCAAGGAGATGGCGATCAAGGTGCCGCTGGTGGTGCGTCTGGAAGGCACCAATGTCGACCTGGGCAAGCAGATCCTCGCCAAGTCGGGCCTCAAGATCGTTCCGGCCAACGACCTCGCCGACGCCGCCAGGAAGATCACCGACGAAGTGAAGAAGGTGGCCTGACCCATGCGCCTGCCCAAGAGTGCAACCGGCCTGTGAGGCACGCGAGATGGACAGCGCCCCCCTTTCAGCAAGCCAGTGGATCGTGCGCGGATGCCTGCTGCTCGTGGCGGCGATCGCGCTGACCGGCGGGCCGCTGCAGATGTATCTGGGCGAGCCCGAGACCACGCCGCGCCTGGACAACCTGCATCGCTTTCTGGCTGGCATCTATCTTGGCTGCGGCCTGATCTGCCTGTGGGCGGCGATCACCGTGCGCCAGCAGGGCGCGCTGGTGTTCCTGATTGCGCTCACCGTGTTCCTGGCGGGCTCGGGGCGCCTGCTTTCCATGAGCATTGTCGGGGTGCCCGAGCCGCACGGTGTGTGGCTCGGCTATCTGGTGCCTGAGCTGCTGCTCCCAATCCTTATGGCGGGCGCCCACTTTTCCACCCGCCGCCGCGCCACCGTACCTGCGGTTTTGAGGACCGCGTCCTAGACCCAAGCCGGTAGAGAGAGACATGGCCATCCTTGTCGACAAGAATACCAAGGTCATCTGCCAGGGCATCACCGGCAGCCAGGGCACCTTCCACACCCAGCAGGCCTTGGCCTACGGCACCCAGGTGGTTGGCGGCGTGACGCCGGGCAAAGGCGGCAGCAAGCACCCCGATCCTAAGCTCGCCTCCGTGCCGATCTTCGACACGGTGCTGGAGGCGAGGAAGAAAACCGGCGCCACGGCCACCGCCATCTACGTGCCGCCGCGTTTCGCCGGCGACGCCATTCTCGAGGCGATCGACGCGGAAATGCCATTGATCGTGTGCATCACCGAAGGCATTCCGGTGCTGGACATGGTGAAGGTGAAGCGGGTGCTCGACGGCTCCAGGTCGCGCCTGATCGGACCCAACTGCCCGGGCGTTCTCACGCCGAATGCCTGCAAGATCGGCATCATGCCCGCCAACATCTTCAAGGCCGGCAGCGTGGGCATCGTCTCGCGCTCGGGAACCCTCACCTACGAGGCCGTCAAGCAGACGACGGACGCCGGGCTGGGCCAGTCGACGGCCGTCGGCATCGGCGGCGATCCGGTCAAGGGGACCGAGTTCATCGACGTGTTGGAGATGTTTCTGGCTGACCCCGCAACCACATCCATCATCATGATCGGGGAGATCGGCGGCTCGGCCGAGGAGGATGCGGCCGATTTCATCAAGAGCGAAGCCAAGAAGGGCCGCGCCAAGCCGATGGCAGGGTTCATCGCGGGCATGACAGCGCCTCCCGGACGCCGGATGGGCCACGCCGGGGCGATCATTTCCGGCGGCAAGGGCAAGGCTGAAGACAAGGTCGAAGCCATGAAATCGGCAGGCATCGCCGTCGCCGACAGCCCCGCCTCGCTTGGAACCACGCTGGCGAAGGTCCTGAAGCGCTAGAACAGGGCAGGCTGCCCCAAATTTCAGCGACGCCTTGGAGTCCCTTACGGCGCGCGGCGAACTATATTAGATGGGTCGAAGCGGTGCCGTTGCGCGCCGCGGGGCGCGTGTCACGTACCGGCAGTGCGCGCCTGCTAAATCCTGTCAGCAACCCAGGCTCGGCCCTCAATGACCCGACAGCCCAAGAACGAAGCCTTTGCACGCACTTCTTTCCTGCAGGGGATCAATGCAACCTACATCGAGGAGATGCAGGCTCAATACGACCGAAATCCGGGCTCGGTCAGCGATGAGTGGCGGCATTTCTTCGCCAGCCTCCAGGAGCAGGTACCCGGCGGCGCGGGGCAGAACGGCCCTTCCTGGGCCAAGCCGCTGGAACAGATCGAGGATGCGGGCGACCGCGAGCTGCTGGCAGCCCTGACCGGCGACTATGGAGCAGCCGAAAGCACCCTGCGCGAGAAGCTCCAGGCGCGCGCCGCCAGCGACGGCTTTGAGCTGAGCGCGGCCGCCTCGTTCCGGGCCATCCAGGACAGCATCCGCGCCCTGATGCTGATCCGCGCCTACCGCGTGATGGGCCACCTGGCGGCCGACCTCGACCCGCTGGGCCTCACGGAGCGCAAGATCCACAAGGAGCTGCGGCCCGAGACCTACGGGTTCACCGAGGCCGATCTCGACCGACCCATCTTCATCGACAAGGTGCTCGGCCTCGAGATGGCGACCGTGCGCGAGATCCTTAAGATTCTGCGCCGGACGTATTGCCGCCAGATCGGCGTGGAGTTCACCCACATCACTTCGCCGGCGCAGAAGTCCTGGATCCAGCAGCGCATCGAGGGCAAGGACAAGGACATCGTCTTCACGCCCGAAGGCAAGCGCGCGATCCTCAACAAGCTGATCGAGGCGGAGTATTTCGAGAAATTCGCCGACATCAAGTACACCGGCACCAAGCGCTTCGGGCTCGACGGCGCCGAAGCGATGATTCCGGCGCTGGAGCAGATCATCAAGCGCGGCGGCCAGCTCGGCATCAAGGAGATCGTCATCGGCATGGCGCACCGCGGGCGCCTCAACGTACTCGCCAACGTAATGGCCAAGCCGTATCGCGCGATCTTCAACGAGTTCCAGGGCGGCTCCTTCAAGCCCGACCAGGTCGAAGGCTCCGGCGACGTCAAGTATCACCTCGGCGCATCGTCCGACCGCGCGTTTGACGGCAACAACGTGCATCTGTCGCTCACGGCCAACCCTTCGCACCTGGAAATCGTCGATCCGGTCGTGCTCGGCAAGGTGCGCGCCAAGCAGGACCAGCACGGCTGCAAGCCCGGCGAACGGACGCCCGTTCTGCCGCTGCTGATCCACGGCGATGCCGCGTTCGCGGGCCAGGGCGTGGTGGCGGAATGCTTCGGCCTCTCAGGCCTGAAGGGCCATCGCACCGGCGGCTCGATTCACTTCATCATCAACAACCAGATCGGCTTCACCACCAGCCCGCGCCACTCGCGGTCTTCGCCCTACTGCTCGGATGTCGCCAAGATGGTGGAAGCGCCGATCTTCCATGTGAACGGCGACTATCCGGATGCCGTCGTGCACGTCGCCAAGATCGCCACCGAATTCCGGCAGAAATTCCAGAAGCCGGTGGTGATCGATATGTTCTGCTACCGCCGGCACGGGCACAACGAATCTGACGAACCGGCGTTCACGCAGCCGGCCATGTACCGCGCGATCAAATCGCATCCCACCGCCGTCGACATCTACGCGAAGCGGCTCGTGAAGGAAGGCGTGGTCAGCGCGCAGGACGTCGAGGACATGAAGGCGCGTTTCCGCGCGCGCCTCGACGAGGAGCTGGAAGCGGCCGGCGGCTATCGGCCCAACAAGGCGGACTGGCTGGACGGCCGCTGGTCGGAGATCGGCTTTGCCGAGGACGATGCGCGGCGCGGCGAGACCGGCGTGGCCATCGACTCGCTCAAGGAGGTCGGGCGCCGCATCACCACCATCCCGCAGGATTTCAACGCCCACAAGACCATCCAGCGGCTGCTGGCGCGGCGCCGCGAGATGATCGAAACCGGCACCGGCATCGACTGGTCGATGGCGGAGCACCTCGCCTTCGGCACGCTGCTGACGGAAGGGTTCCCTGTGCGGCTGTCGGGGCAGGACAGCGAGCGCGGCACGTTCTCACAGCGCCATTCCGTGCTCATCGATCAGGAAACCGAGCGCCGCTATACCCCGCTCAAGCACGTCACGGCCGACCAGGCGCGCTTCGAGGTCATCAACTCGATGCTCTCCGAGGAAGCGGTGCTCGCGTTCGAATACGGCTACACGCTGGCCGAACCCAACGCCCTCGTCATGTGGGAGGCGCAGTTCGGCGACTTCGCCAACGGCGCGCAGGTGGTGTTCGACCAGTTCATCTCCTCAGGCGAGCGCAAGTGGCTGCGCATGTCCGGCCTCGTGTGCCTGCTGCCGCACGGCTACGAGGGCCAGGGACCGGAGCACTCCTCTGCGCGGCTGGAGCGCTTCCTGCAGCTCTGCGCGGAAGACAATTGGCAGGTCGCGAACTGCACCACGCCGGCCAACTACTTCCACATCCTGCGCCGGCAGCTGCACCGCAAGTTCCGCAAGCCGCTCGTCCTGATGACGCCGAAGTCCCTGCTGCGGCACAAGCTGGTGCATTCCGATCTGGCTGAGATGGGCCCGGGCACGTCGTTCCACCGCGTGCTGTGGGATGACGCCCAGTCGCGCCAGGGCGGCAAGATCACGCTCAGGCCTGACGCCGAAATCCGGCGCGTGGTGCTGTGCTCGGGCAAGGTCTACTACGATCTCTACGAGGGCCGGGAGGCTGCCGGCGTCGACGATGTGTACCTGATGCGTCTGGAGCAGCTCTATCCCTTCCCCGCCCGCGCGCTGATCGCCGAGCTGAACCGCTTCCCGCAGGCCGATGTGGTGTGGGCGCAGGAGGAACCCAAGAACATGGGGGGCTGGACCTTCGTCGAGCCGAACATCGAATGGGTGCTGCAGCACACCCACGCCAAGAGCAAACGGCCCTTGTATGCCGGCCGCGCGGCATCCGCCGCCACCGCGACGGGGCTCGCCAGCAAGCACAATCAGGAACAGAAGGCGCTGGTTCAGGCTGCACTCGCACGCTGACCGGTGAACGCGGATGTCGATTGAGATCAAGGTGCCGGCGCTGGGTGAATCCATCACCGAGGCAACCGTCGGCCAATGGTTCAAGAAGCCGGGCGATGCCGTCAACGCGGACGAGCCCCTGGTCGAGCTGGAAACCGACAAGGTGACCGTCGAAGTTCCGGCTCCCGCGGCCGGGATTCTGGCCGACGTGACCGCGCAGAAGGGCGCGACCGTGGCGATCGGTGCCGTCCTCGGCTCCATCAGCGAAGGAGGCAGCGTTACCGCCAAGCCCGCGCCGGCGAGGCCCGAGCCATCGCCGCCGCCGGCAAAACCGCAGCCGGCTGCCGCGGCCCCAAAACCGGTCGAGCCCGCACGCGCGGCGCCATCGCCACGGCCGGGCGGAAACGGCGGCATGCCGCCGGCGCCGTCAGCCCGCAAGATGATGGAGGAGAAGGGCGTGGCGCCGGAGGATGTGAAGGGCTCGGGCCGCCGCGGTCAGATCCTGAAAGAGGATGTGATGGCGGCCGAGCCGGTCGAACGCGCGCCCGCCGCACCCGAGCCGCAAGCGCCGTCGCCGATGGCTACTGCGCCCGTGCCCGTTACGCAGATGCGTGCGCCATCCGTGGTGAACGACGCGGCGCGCGAGGAGCGCGTGCCGATGTCGCGCCTGCGCCAGACCATCGCGCGGCGCCTCAAGGATGCGCAGAACACCGCCGCCATGCTGACGACGTTCAACGACGTCGACATGAGCGCCGTCATGGCCCTGCGGGAGCACTACAAGGATGCGTTCGAGAAGCGCCACGGCGTGAAGCTGGGCTTCATGGGCTTCTTCGTGAAGGCGTGCGTGCAGGCCTTGCGCGAGATCCCTGCTGTCAACGCGGAGATGGACGGGCAAGACCTGATCTACAAGAACTATTACCACATCGGCGTCGCGGTCGGCACGGATAAGGGCCTGGTAGTGCCGGTGGTGCGCGAGGCCGACCGCCTGTCGCTGGCCGAGATCGAGCAGGCGATCGCCGATTTCGGCAAGAGGGCGCGCGCGGGAAGGCTCGCCATCGAGGACATGCAGGGCGGCACGTTCACGATCTCGAACGGCGGCGTCTACGGGTCGCTGCTCTCCACGCCTATCCTCAACGCGCCGCAGTCCGGCATTCTCGGCATGCACCGCATCGAGGAGAAGCCGGTGGTGCGCAAAGGGCAGATCGTGGTGCGGCCGATCATGAATCTGGCGCTGAGCTACGATCACCGCGTGGTGGACGGCAAGGAGGCCGTCACCTTCCTGGTGCGGGTGAAGGAGTGCCTGGAAGACCCGCAGCGGTTCCTGCTCGACGTCTAACGTCCTGGAGCGGCTCTAGTAGGTGTGGGCCGGTCGCCAGCCCGCGGCGACGGCCTCCGCCTCGCTGCAGAACCAGCGCTTGCCCTTGCTTGGATCCATCTTGATCTGAGCGTACCAGGGGCTCCACGGCATGTGATAGATGCGCCCATGCTTGGTGACGTTGCCCTTGATGGCGCACCCGGCGGGCGCCGCCTGCTCGGCAGTGGCCCACCGGTGATGCCGGAACTCCCACGCCGGCATGGCGTCGGCCTGCCAAATGCCCGCATGTTCGGAGCGTGCCGCATTCTCCTCGCGCACGTACCGCGAGGAATACCTCACGAAGGCCCAGGCCAGCCCCAGGCGCACCATCGCGGCGTTGATGTCCACGCCATCGACGAAGCAGATCGCCAGGGTGCGGCCGTACTTGTCGAGACCCTGCGGCTGGCACGTGAGGGTCCTGCGCTCGATCATCCGGGCCAGCGCTCCGGTGGCGGCGGTGCCGCACGGCCATGATCCCGTCTCCCTGAGCGGACAGGTCTGGCTCGATTCCGGCGCGTCGATACCTTCGAGGCGAATGTGCGTGCCCCCGAGCTCGATGGTGTCGCCGTCGATTACTCTGGCCGTTCCCGAGAGAGGCAAGGCGTCCGGGCCACCTGCCGCACGCGCCAACGAGACGGCGGCCGCGCCGAGCAGTCCCGCTGCCAGCGCAGCCGCCACCAGCATTCGGGTTGTAGATGTCACATATATCTCGCGCATAGGTTGAATCTGACTGATTCAAATGGCGGGCGCGAGGCCTCTGTGTGGCTTATCTGGCCGGGATCGGGGCAAACCCGCCTCCCCATCAAATTCCTGACACAAAAGCAAAAAGTGACGTGGCGCAGCGGCCTGCGGGGTTGACGCGGGCGCCGGACGCTCCTGATTATGGCTCGGTTGTGCATGCACCCAGTTAACCAGCGGGAGGACACAGCATGTCGAAGCCGATCCTGACCCAAGTCATCGAGCGGGGACGCGCCCTGGTTGCGGATCACGCCACCTGGACCACCGACGCCCTCGCCCGGCGGGCCAACGGCCAGGCCTGCCAGCCGACGGACGCAGGGGCGGTGCGCTTCTGCGCCTACGGGGCGCTTGTGCGTGCCGCATACGAACTGACGGCCGACAGCGAGAAGGCGCAGCGGCTCGCCGATCTCGCCGCGGCCGAGCTGGTCGGCAGCAAGGCTCCCGATCGCGCCTACATGGACCTCTACTCGATCAACGACGGCGGCCCGCGTTCGGTCGCCCGCAAGACCATCGTGCGCCTGTTCGACAAGGTGCTGGAGCGCGCCTGATCCAACAGTGCCGCCGCGCGGGAAAGCTGCGGCGGGGCGTGACGGTTGCGGCACTGGTGCTCGGCACCAGTGCCGTTTATTTTCAACCTCAGTCTCTCGGATGGATCGACGCCGAACGCAGCCTGTCTCGCGACGCGCCCATCAGCAAACAAGGCTCGAAGCCAATGGCCACCGCCCAGAAACCGGAAACGCACGACATTCTCAAGGCCGCCCGCGCCTGGCTCGACAAGGACGGCAAGGTCGCCCTTGCCACCGTCGTGGGGACCTGGGGCTCGGCCCCGGTGGCAGTAGGCGGCCAGATGGTGGTTGCCCAGGACGGCAAGTTCGAGGGCTCCGTGTCGGGCGGCTGCGTCGAAGGCGAGGTCATCGCCGAGGCGGAGGACATCCTCGGCAGCGGCAAGCCCAAGACCCTGACGTTCGGTGTGGCCGACGAGACGGCCTGGCAGGTCGGGTTGCCCTGTGGGGGCCAGATCAAGGTGTTCGTGGAGGCGCTCGACAAGGCCGCCGGGCTGCCGCTGCTGGATCGCGCCATCGCGGCACGCAGCGAGCGGCGCGGCCTGCTGGTGCGTACGCGCCTCGACGACGGGCGCCACGAGGTCTTCGAGCGGGGAGATGCGCGCGCCGACGACATGGTGCGCCAGCATCTGGAAAGCGGCGAGAGCGAGCTGCAGACGACTGCGGAAGGCGACGTGTTCCTGCACGCGATCGTGCCGCCGGCGCGCATCATCATCATCGGCGCCACGCACATCGGCCAGATCCTCGCTCAGCTCGTGAAGCTTGCCGGCTATGAGGTGAGGGTCGTCGATCCGAGGACGGCGTTTGCCGCGGAGGCGCGCTTCCCCGGTATCCGGCTGGACACGGAGTGGCCGCAGGACATCATTCCCAAGATCGGGCTCGATCCCTACACGGCGGTGGTCGCGCTCGCCCACGTCGGCCATATCGACGACGAGGCGCTGAAGCTCGCCATGCGGTCGGACTGCTTCTACATCGGCGCGCTGGGCTCGAATCGCAATCATGCCAAGCGCAAGGAGCGCCTGGCTGGTGCAGGGTTCACGACCGACGAGATCGCGCGCATCCACTGCCCGATCGGCATCAATGTGGGGGCGCAAAGCCCGCCTGAGATTGCCATCGCCATCATGGCTGAGCTGGTGCTGGCGCTGCGGGGGCCGAAAGTGTTCAAGCCGGCGTCGGCCGCAAAGGTGTAGCCGGCGGCATTCAATTGCTCATCAGCTCGAAGAAGGTCAGCACGCATGCTCGAAGCCTATATCTATGATGGACTGCGCACGCCCTTCGGCCGTCATGCCGGGGCGCTTTCGCCGGTGCGCCCCGACGACCTGCTGGCCGGGGTCATCAAGGAGACGGTGGCGCGCTCAGGCTTCGCGGTGGAGACGATCGACGACGTTGCGATCGGTTGCGCCTCGCAGGCGGGCGAGGATAGTCGCAACGTGGCGCGCCACGCCCTGCTGCTCGCCGGTCTGCCGGTGGAAACGCCGGGCGCCGTGCACAACCGGCTGTGCGGGTCGGGGCTCAACGCCATCGTCGGCGCTGCGCACGCCATCAGTTGCGGTGAGGCCGACGTGTGCGTCGCGGGCGGAGTCGAGAGCATGACGCGGGCGCCGTTCGTGGTCGGCAAGGCCGAGCAGGCGTTTGCCAAGAATTTCACGGTCTACGATTCTTCGCTCGGGGCGCGCTTCCCCAACCCCAAGATCGAGAAGCTGTTCGGCGCCGATACCATGCCGCAGACCTCCGACAACCTGGCGCGCGACTATCAGCTCTCGCGCGAGGAGTGCGACGTCTTTGCCCTGGCCTCGCAGCAGAAATATGCGCGCGCGGCCAAGGACGGCTTTTTCAAGGGCGAAATCAATCCGGTGTCGATCCCGGGCGGCAAGGGCAAGCCGGATGTGGTCGTGGCCGAGGACGAGCATCCGCGCCCGCAGACCACCATGGAAAACCTGCAAAAGCTGCGGCCGCTGTTTGCGGACGGCGTGACGACGGCGGGCAATGCATCCGGCATCAATGACGGCGCGGCGGCGCTGGTTCTGGGCAGCCGCGATGCCGGCGACAAGGCCGGGGTCAAGCCGCTGGCGCGCATCCTGTCCTCGGGCGTGGCCGGGGTGCCGCCGCGCATCATGGGCTTCGGGCCGGTTCCGGCCTCGCTGAAAGCCCTCGACCGCGCCGGGCTCGAGCTCAAGGATATGGACGTGATCGAGATCAACGAGGCGTTTGCCGCGCAGGTGTTGGCATGCCTGAAGGGCTTCGGCCTTCCCCTCGATGACAGGCGCGTCAATCCGAACGGCGGCGCGATCGCGGTCGGCCATCCGCTTGGCGCATCCGGGGCTCGCCTTGCGCTGACCGCGGTGCGGGAGCTGCAACGCTCGGGCGGCCGCTATGCGCTCGTTTCAATGTGCATCGGTGTTGGCCAGGGCATCGCCGTGGTGTTGGAGCGCGTCGCCTGAGGCGCGCGCCTGCCTCACCAGGGCTCCAGCGGATGGCTCAGGCGATAGAGGCGCCGCTCCTCCGCCAGCCGCTGCTCATGCCGCCGCCGGATCCAGTTCTGCCGACGGATTCTCCTTAACCGGTCCGCCGCGGCGCGATCCTTGCGCTCCTTGGCGAGTTCCTCTCGCGCCTCTTGTGCGGCATGCTCTGCCGCCTCGCGTGCTGCGCGTTCGCCCGCGAGCTTGGCCTTCGCGTCGTGGCGTGCCTGCTCGGCCGCGCGCAGCGCGGTTTCCAGGTGGGCGAGCCTGGCCTTGGCATCCGTGTCAGGGCGCGGCTGAATGGTGGCCGTCGCATCCGGCCGCGCGGCGGCCACCTTTGTCTCTCTCTCCTTCGCGAGTTCAGCTCGGGCCTGCTCGGCGGCAGTCTCGGCCTCGTGCCGTGCCTTCCGTTCGCGCTCGAGTTCGGCTTTGATGTCCTGCGCCGCGCGCACCAGCTCCTCCCGGGCGCTGCGCTCTCGCGCGAGCTGGTCCCGCACGGCATTGAGTTCGAGGCCTGGCTGGGCAGGGGCGGCCAGCGCCTGGAACTGGCCCAGAACCTCGGCCAACCCTCCATCGCGCCAGGCGGCCGCGCCGGCGGCCACCAGGGCGCAGAGCACGGCGGCGGACGCGAGCCGTTTCAAACCGCTGGCGCGGGGGCGGGGCCGCTGCTCGACCGCATGGGTGCGCCAGGGATTGTAGGTGCCGAAAATCCAGATGTGGCCCTCCAGGTCGCGGCACGAATATCCGCGTCCGCTGCCGTCGGCGTCCTCGTCGATGTCGAGGATCATGTCGGCGCCGGCCTCGCTCGCCCGCGCGTAATGGGCCAGCGCGTCCTCCACGCAGAAATAGCAGATCTGGGTCTCCACGCCGCCGATCTCGTCGGGCTGGCGCATGAGGTCATCGAACTCGGAATCCTGCACGGGCCCAAGCATGACCATGCCGCTGCCGAACGTGAGCTGGGCGTAGCGGACCGTGCCGTCGTCGTCCCGGACGACGAGATTCTTCTCAAAGCCGAACGCGCGGCAGAGCCAATCGATGGCCGCCGGGACGTCGCGATAGCGCAACGTCGGGACGAGGGTGGACCCGGGCTCGCCGGTATGTGTTCTCATCGCACTTCTCATGCGTGGCGAAGCCGGAACGCGGCACGCGACGCGGTTGACACGTATCTTTGACGCAAACAACGATGCAACGCACTCAACGCCTGAGCGCCTGCCTCACAGAGGGCGCAGCGGCTCCTGCACGAACCGGCCCGAGAGCTCCATCATGGGAGCCGCCGATACCGCCGCGGCTGCGAACCCGGCTGTCTCGCCGCGGGCTGCGACCCGTTCGCCGAGCACCATCGCCGCCGTGAGCGACAGGGCCAGCATGGTTGCGATTGCGGATCCGGCCTGGTGCATCGGGATGCGGCGGCGCGGCGGCAATTCGTTCGAGGAAAGCGCCAGCCTTGCTCGGTCCTGCCGGCGCAGGGTCCGCGAGATTCTTTCGAGCGCCGCCCGCAGGGCGAATCTCGCCGCCGACACGCGCGTCGCCAGGCGTACGTGCATCAGGCGGGCGCGGAGGATTGGCGTACTCGGCCGCGCAACGGAGCGCACGCGTCGAATATCATGCGTGGGCCGCGCGTCGTCCTCGGTAAACAGCGCGCCATAGCGGCTGTTGTAAATGATCAGGTCCACCAGCGTGGCGTCGATCTCGGCGCGCAGCATGCGCAGCTTTTCGACGATCGCGTCGAGCGTAGGATCGTTGTCCGCCTGGGCGGCGAGGCAGGATAAGGCTTGGCACATGATCGTGAGCTCTTTGCAGTGATGGCTCGCTTTTCAGCGTGCCACCGTAGACCGCAAAGCCTCGCCAGAGGGTTAAGCGAAGTGTCAATTTTGGATTACCGTCTAAGGGTTTAGTGCGCATTCCTTAGGGTCTGGATGAAAAACGGGCCCGGCGGGCTGCGGCAGCGCCCAGGGTTGCCGCAGCATCCACGTCATGGGCCGAGGCGGGCTCAGGCGCCCTTCTCGACCTCGGCGAACACCTTGCGCGCGGTGCGGAAGCACTCCACCGCCAGCGGCACCCCGGCATAGACGGCGATCTGGTGCAGGATGGCCTGGATCTCGTCCTTGGTGACGCCGTTGCGCAAGGCGCCCTTCAGGTGCAGCTCCCATTCATGCATGCGGTTGAGGCAGGCGAGCATGACGAGGTTGAGCATCGAGCGCGTCTTGCGCGGCAGGCGCTCGTCGCTCCAGATCATCCCCCAGCAGTATTCGTTGAGAATGTCCTGAAACGGCCCGTTGAAGCTGTCGGCGGACGACATCGACTTGTTGACGTAGTCCTCGCCTAGCACGGCCTTGCGGTTGGCCAGACCCTTCTCGCGCAGCGCCTTGTCCATGGGTGTCCTCTTCCTGATGCTGGGTTTTCGTCGGCTGATGTTTGGCAGCCTTTCGCCTGGCGCTCAAGTGGCGGAAAGATCGCCCCCCTTCCGGCGTTGGTCTAGAATGCCACCAGGCGCAGGAGCGACAGATGCGGCAGGTAACCCTCAAGTCAGGCGACAAGGTGCCGGTGCTCGGGCTCGGCACCTGGCGGATGGGCGAGCGCAAGTCCGAGCGGGCCGCCGAGGTCGCGGCCATCAGGCT
Source organism: Hyphomicrobiaceae bacterium (assembly GCA_035550075.1). Classification (GTDB taxonomy): domain Bacteria; phylum Pseudomonadota; class Alphaproteobacteria; order Rhizobiales; family Hyphomicrobiaceae; genus AWTP1-13. The sequence goes on from DASZQG010000061.1 coordinate 18,719, forward strand.
TGGCATCGATTTGGGCATCCGGCTGGTCGATACCGCCGAAATGTACGGCGAGGGCGTGGCCGAGGAAGAGGTGGCCGAGGCAATCGCCGGCCGGCGTGATGAGCTGTTCCTCGTCAGCAAGGTCTACCCGCACAATGCCTCGCGCAGCGGTGCGATCGCGGCCTGTGAGCGCAGCCTGAAGCGGCTGAAGACCGACCGGCTCGATCTCTACCTGCTGCATTGGCGCGGCGCGCACCCGCTGGCGGAGACAGTCGAGGCGTTCGAGGCGCTGAAGAAGGCGGGCAAGATCCGCAACTGGGGCGTCAGCAATCTCGACAGCCGCGACATGGAGGAGCTCGCGCGCGTGCCGCACGGCGCGGCGTGCTCAGCCAACCAGGTGCTCTATCACCTCGGCTCACGCGGCATCGAATGGCGATTGCTGGAACAGTGCCGGCAGGCGGGCGTCATGGTCATGGCCTACTCGCCGCTCGGACAGGGGCCGCTGCTGCGCAAGGCAGCGCTCAAGACCGTGGCGCAGCGGCATGGTGTCGATCCGGGAGCGGTCGCGCTCGCGTGGGTGCTTCGCCAGCCCGGCGTGGTGACCATTCCTAAAGCCGTCAAGCCCGAGCACGTGCGCGCCAACCTGAAGGCCCTCGAGGTCAAGCTGGATGCGGACGATCTCAAGGCGCTGGATGCGGCGTTTCCCCCGCCCAAGCGCGCTGAGCCGCTCGATATGACGTGAGCGCCGCGGCGAGCCTATAGCACCGGCACGCCGCTCTGCTTGGCCTCGTCTTCCGGCTCGACGTGGATCAGCACCTCGGCGCCATGAATGGCCTGTGTCAGAGCCGCCTCCAGCCGATCGCAGATCTGGTGTGACGTCGCCACCGTCATGGTGCCCGGCACGACCAGGTGGAATTCGATGAACGTGGCTCGGCCCGCCATCCGCGTCTTGACGTCGTGGGCTTCGATGGCGCCTTCCGCGTTGCTGGAAATCACGGCGCGGATCTGGCGCGCGACCTCGGCGGTGACGGCCTCGTCCATCAGCCCGCTCATGGAGTCGCGCATCACGCGCCACCCGGCCCACAGGATGTTGGCCGCCACCGCGATCGCCAGGGCAGGGTCGAGAATGCGCCAGCCGGTCAGCGTCGCCAGACCGAGTCCAAGGAGCACCCCAACCGACGTAACGACATCGCTCACCAGGTGCCAGCCATCGCCGACGAGGGCCGGCGAGCGCTGCCGGCGCCCCCAGGTGAGCAGCACGTAGGACCAGCCGGCGTTGAGGGCGGTGGCGAGGGCGTTGTAGGCGATACCGATGAGCGGCGCGTCGAGGCTGCGCGGAACCAGCAGGGCCGCATAAGCCTCGCGAAAGATCAGGAGCGCCGCAACGACGATCAGCACCCCCTCCAGGACGGCTGAGAAATATTCTGCCTTGTGGTGCCCGAACTGATGCCGCCGGTCGGCGGGCTGCGAGGAGACATGAATGGCATAGAGCGCCACCGCGGCCGTAATGAGGTTGACGATGCTCTCCAGCGCATCCGAATAGAGAGCGACGCTGCCCGTGTACCAGTAGGCGAGATACTTGAGCGCAAGCACGACCACAGCCACCGCAATCGAGGCCGCGGCGGCGCGCTTGAGCCGGCTGCTGCTGTCAAACGGGGCGTTCTGCATTCGGTCCGGCAATGGGTATCCGGCTGCACATGGCACGGACCGTCCGGCAAGGCCAGCCCTTTGATGGTGCCCTGTCTTCTCGCGCGCGGCGCCGGCCTGCGCTAGCGCGTCGTGCTGGCGATGACCTTATGCGTGCCGGCCGGCAGGGATTCTCCGAACTTTCTATGCGGCGCGTCCGGGTGCCAGCCGAGGATGCTCAGCATGAAGAAGAACGCCAGCACATAGGCAACGGTCACGTGCCAACCGCGGAACAGCCAGCGGCCGACCGATTTCGCCTCCGGATACATGTTGGAGAGAGCCACCCCCGCGGACGAGCCGAACCAGATCATCGAGCCGCCGAATCCCACGGCAAACGCCAGGAAACCCCAATCATAGCCGCCCTGTTTGAGCGCAAGCGCCGTCAAGGGGATGTTGTCGAACACCGCCGAAATGAAGCCGAGGCTCAGCGCCGTCTGCCATGAGGCGGCCGGAAGCCGTTCCACGGGCATCATCGAGGCGATGGTCACGAGCGACAGCAGGAAGATTGTGCCCTTGAAGGTTTCCGGCATGACGTTCCAGTCCGGCTGGCGCAGCGGCGTGGCCACCAGGATCGCCGCCCATACCGCGAGCCCGATGATCGGCAACCGGTCGAGCATCTCTGGGTAGTTGATGTTGGCGACGACGTTGGCTGCGACCGCAGACGTGAGGATCAGGACGACGATGATGACGCGCGCCCATTCGATCCGCAGCCCGCTGGGTGCGTCCTTGACGATCGGCGAAAAGCGGTGCTGCTGCAGCGATGCGGGAATGCCGAAAACGACCAGGGCGAGGCCGGAGGCGACAAACGCTTCAACAACGCTCAGCGGGCTCACCCCGTCGATCCACATCATGGTGGTCGTGGTGTCGCCCACGACGCTGCCGGCACCGCCGGCGTTGGACGCGGCGACTATGGCCGCCAGGTAGCCGATGTGCACCTTGCCGCGGAACACGTGCTTGGCCATCGTGCCGCCGATCAGCGCCGCGGCGATATTGTCGAGAAAACTCGAGATCACGGTGACGATCACCAGCAAGGCGAAGCCGCCCTTCCAGTCGTCGGGCAGGAAATGCGGCATTTCATCGGGCACGCGGCTTTTCTCGAAATGCCGCGAAAGCAGGGCAAAGCCCATCAGCAGCAGGAACAGGTTGGCGAGAATTACCCACTCGTGCGCGAGGTGCGAGCCCAGTCCTCCAAGACCCGGGCCGTATTTGAAGCCGGTGAAGATCAGCTTGTAGAGCGTGATCGTCACCAGCCCGGTCAGCGCCACCTGCAGCGTGTAGTGGTGCAGCACGGCCACGCCGAGCAGCACCAGCGCAAACAGAATGAAGTCGACGGGGATTCCCCACAGGTCGATGGACGAGGCTGTGCCCGTGGCCGCCGCGGCCGGCGAGGCAAGGAGAAAGAGCGCCGCAAACGCCAGAAAGGCCGCCGCGGCAGGTATTCTCATGAGGCTGACATTCATGGGGATAGGTCGTGTGTGATCGATGCTGCCAAGGTGTACAAGGCGACGGATGAACTGGTAGGCGAGGGTGTGTGGACGCGCTTCCCTTTGCGCGCCGAAGGCGGGGACCAACTTTGCGCGGGCGCGGGCCTGCCGTCAACGCTTGAGCGCTGGCCTGGGAACCGCGGCCGTGGGCATCGGTTGTCGTTTCTGCTGTAAGGAGTCATTGTCGAAGCGCTGAATTGTGGCTGCCGCGAAGTGATCGGCGCACCGCCACCCCTGGGACAAGCATGCCGGCAACCTTCACACTTCTGCATCTGGCAGGGTACGTGGCGCTGCTGCTGTGGGGCATGCACATGGTCCACACCGGCATCGTGCGCGCCTACGGCGGCAATCTTCGGCAGGTCCTGGCAACCGCCCTGCGCAGCCGGTGGACCGCACTTCTTGCCGGCACCGGCATCACCGCGTTGCTGCAAAGCAGCACGGCGCTCGCCCTGATGTCGACCAGCTTCATCGCCGACGGGTACATCGGCCTGGTGCCGGCGCTGGCGGTGACGCTGGGAGCCAACGTCGGCACCACCCTGATCGTGCAGCTGCTGACGTTCGACATCTTTGCGATAGCGCCGGTGTTCGTGCTGGCAGGGGTGATTGCCTTCAAGCAGGGCAGCAAGACGCGCACTCATGACCTCGGCCGTGTGGCGATCGGCGTTGGCCTGATCCTGCTGGCCCTGCACCTGATCGTCGTCACCATCCGCCCGGTCGAGCAGGCGGCCGCCCTGCGCGAACTGTTCGGGCTGCTGTCGCATGATCCCGTCGTCGATATCGCCATCGCCGCCCTGCTGACGTGGGCGGCCTATTCCAGTGTTGCCATCGTGTTGCTGGTGATGACGCTGGCCTCCGAACACATCGTCTCGGGCCCGGCGGCATTGGCGCTGGTGCTGGGCGCCAACCTCGGCAACATCATCCCGCA
>DASZQG010000062.1:0-8306 GCA_035550075.1 Hyphomicrobiaceae bacterium
CGCTTCTGGGCGTCGGAGGAAGCACTGGTCCATCCTGGCCTGCAGCGGGCGGCCATCGCCGCCAGCGGCGACGACACCGTGCAAACCCGCGTGACCGACATCGCGCGCGGACGTCAGTGGCCGGATGCCTACAAGATCCGGGTTGTGCGCAACGAGTTCACCGACCGCTGGCACGGGCGCGACGACGAGTTGCGTGCCGTGGCAGGCAGCGAGGGCCCGCTGTTCCAGGCGGCGCTGGCCGCCGGCGATGCCCGCATCGCAACGCCCATCGTCGGCGAGGCTGCGGGCCTGATCCGGGACGTGGAGCCGGCTGCCGCCATCCTGCAACGGATGACGGCCGACGCCGAGACGCGGCTCGGCGCTGGCGCGCGCTTTCTTTCCGCGTGACGGCGGCAGCATCCAGTCCGCGCCGGCTCGCGCTCGGCGGGCTACTGGCGATGGCCGCCGCCATCGGCATCGGCCGCTTCATCTACACGCCGATCCTGCCGGGCATGGTCGAAGACCTGCACCTCACCAAGGGTCAGGCGGGACTGATCGCGGCGGCCAACTTCCTCGGCTACCTCGCCGGCGCGCTGGCGACTGCGGCGGCGCGGGGCCGCGGCGACGGCCGGCGCCTGCTGCTTGTCGCGCTTGCGGCCAGCGCCGCCACGACGGCCGTGATGGCGATATCGAGCAGCATGCCCGCCCTGCTGCTGTGGCGCTTTGCCGGCGGTGTCGCCAGTGCCTACACGCTGGTGCTCGCCTCGGCACTCGTTCTGGATCGCCTGAACGCCACCGGCCAAGCTGGCTATTCTGCGCTACACTTCTCGGGCGTCGGCACCGGCATCGCGGTCTCCGCTGCCATGACCTGGGTGCTGGGCGCGGACGGCCTTGGCTGGCGCGCGATGTGGCTCGGCGGCGGCCTGCTGTCGCTCCTGGCCCTGATCGCCGTCGCGGGCCTGATCCCGCCCGGCCAGAACGCGCCGGCGCCGGCTGGCGCACACAAGCAACCGCATGCTGCCAGGCTGCCAATGGTGCTGCTGGCCCTGGCCTACGGCCTGTTCGGCTTCGGCTATGTCATCACCGCGACGTTCCTTGTCGCCATCGTGCGCGGATCGGCCGAGGCCCAGGCCCTCGAGCCGGTGATCTGGCTGGCACTCGGGCTTGCCGCAATTCCCTCCGTGACCTTGTGGGTGGGCGCCGGGCGGCGCATCGGCGTCATGCCGGCCTATGCGCTGGCCTGCCTGGTGGAAGCCGTGGGCGTGTTCGCAAGCGTCGCCGCGGACAGCATCGCCGGACTGCTGGCGGCCTCGATCCTGCTCGGCGGCACGTTCATGGGGCTCACCTCGCTCGGTCTCATCGGCGGAGGCAACCTCGCACCGGACCAGCCGCGGCGGATTGTCGGCGCGCTGACGGCGGCCTTCGGCGTCGGCCAGATCATCGGCCCCGTGGTGGCGGGCTACGGCTACGACTTCACCGGCAGCTTCTTCTGGCCCTCCATGCTCGCCGTGGCGGCCCTGATCGTCAGCGCAGTTCTGGCAATGGCCATCCACGCGCGCCCGCGTGTATCATCGCCCTGACACTTCCCCTAGCTCGGAAACAAGGTCCATGCACTTCACTCTCACCGAGGAACAGGCCGCCATCCAGGAAACGGCTCTCACCTTCGCCAAAGAGCGCATCGCGCCGCACGCGGCCGAATGGGACGAGAAGGAGCACTTCCCTGTCGATGTCATCCGCGAGATCGGCCCGCTCGGCATGGGCACCATCTATGTGCCGGAAGACAAGGGCGGCTCCGGCCTCTCGCGCCTCGACGGCGCCCTGATCATGGAAGCGCTGGCCTACGGCTGCCCGTCGATCGCCGGCTACGTCTCCATCCAGAACATGGTCGCCTGGATGGTGAGCAAATACGCCTCTGACGCCCAGGTGCGGGCGTGGATGCCGAAGCTTGCCTCGATGGAGTGGCTCACCAGCTACTGCCTCACCGAGCCCGGCTCCGGCTCGGACGCCGCCGCCCTCAAGACCACCGCCAGGCGCTCCGGTGACAGCTACATCCTCAACGGCTCCAAGCAGTTCATTTCCGGCGCCGGTGTGGCCGACTTCTACTTTGTCTTCGCCCGCACCGGTGACGACGGCCCCTCCGGCGTATCAGCCTTCGCCATCATGAAGAACTCGCCGGGTCTCTCCTTCGGCGCCAACGAGAAAAAGATGGGCTGGAATGCGCAGCCCACCCGTCAGGTCATCTTCGAGAACTGCAAGGTGCCCGCGGCCAATCTGATCGGTGCGGAGGGCCAGGGCTTCAAGTTCGCCATGAGCGGCCTCGACGGCGGGCGCATCAATATCGGCGCCTGCTCGCTCGGCGCGGCCTGGGCGGCGCTCGACAAGGCGCGCCAGTACATGTTCGAACGCAAGGCGTTCGGCAAGCAGATCGCCGAGTTCCAGGCTCTGCAGTTCAAGATCGCCGACATGGCAACCGACCTCGAGGCTGCGCGCCTGATGGTCTACCGCGCCGCCGACGCGATCGACCGGGCCGATCCGCAGGCGTCGATGTACTCGGCCATGGCCAAGCGCTACGCCACCGACCTCGGCTTCAAGGTCTGCAACGAGGCGCTCCAGCTCCACGGCGGCTACGGCTACCTGAAGGACTATGGGCTGGAGAAGCTGGTGCGGGACCTGCGGGTGCATCAGATCCTGGAAGGCACCAACGAGATCATGCGCGTCGTCATCTCGCGCAAGGTGCTCGGCGGCAATCGCGGCTGACGTCCCGCAACCGGAACGCCTCCGATGTCCACCGATCCCAGAGCGCGCCGGGAGCGCCAAGCCCTGCTCCTGGGCATGATCGGCGTCGTGATCTTCGGCCTGACCATGCCGGCGACCCGGGCGGCCGTGCTGGAGCTCGATCCGATCTTTGTAACCCTGGGCCGCGCCCTCACCGCGGCGGTGCTCGCGGCGCTGTCGCTGCTCGCTGTCCGCCCCACGCCGCCCCGCTCGAGCGACTGGCCGCGGCTCGGCCTGTTCGCGGTCTGCTCCATCATCGGCTTTCCGTTGCTGATGTCGACCGCCATGCAGTACGCGCCCGCATCGCACGCGGCCGTGGTGCTGGCGATCCTGCCGCTGCTCACCGCCATGGCCGGCGTGTTCGTGGCGCGCGAGCGGCCCTCGCTCGGCTTCTGGGCGTGCGGCGTCGCCGGCACGCTCGCGGTCATCATCTATTCGCTGCTGACCGGCAGCGGCACCAGCGGCCTGCACTGGGCCGACCTGCTGCTGGCCGGCGCCGCGCTCGCGGGCTCGACGGCCTATGCGCTCGGCGGCGAGATGACCCACCGCATCGGCGGCTGGGAGGTGATCTCATGGGCGCTCGTTGCGTCCTCGCCATTCCTGCTGATCTTGTTCTGGCTGGTGCCCTTCTCCATCAATTGGGGGGCCTCGCCCGCGGCCTGGGCAGGCTTCGCCTATGTGTCCGTATTCAGCCAGTTCGTCGGCTTCTTCGCCTGGAACAAGGGCATGGCGCTCGGCGGCATCGCCCGCATAGGCCAGATGCAGCTTTTGCAACCCTTTGTAACTCTGGCAGGTTCAGCCCTGTTGCTGGGGGAATCGATCGGCTGGACCGAGGTCGTGTTCGCCGTGATCGTGGTCGGCTTCGTGGCAGCCGGCTGGCGCATGCGCGTGCAGGGCCGGGCTTGAGCGCCGCGCGCGTGCCGCAGTTTTCTGGCATCTTCCGCCATCCTTCTGCATGGAGACAATCATGATCAGAACGTTGGTTGCGGCGGCCGCGCTCGGGCTTTGCCTGCCGGTTGCCTCGGCACGGGCGCAGTCGGCCACGGATGCCTTGGGCGTCTGGCTCAACCCGGAGAACCAGTCGAACGTCGAGTTCTACAAGTGCGGCGGCAGCCTGTGCGCCAAGATCGTCAAGAACCCGGACGGGCAGAAGACCGACGACAAGAACCCCGATCCCGCAAAGCGCAATCGTCCGATTGTCGGCCTCGTCATCATGCAGGACGGCAAGCAGACCGGCCCCAACAAGTGGTCGGGCTCGCTCTACAATCGCGAGAACGGCAAGACCTACTCCGGCTCCGTGACGGTTAAGAACAAGAACACCCTCGACCTCGCCGGCTGCGTGGCGGTTGTCCTCTGCAAGACCACCACCTGGACTCGCTTGAAATAGCAGCCGCCCGCTGCGCGCTGCCCGTGCCTCAGCGCGGGCGGCATGCCTGTCGAGGCAGCGCCGCATACCAGGCAATTTTGTTTCATCCTGCTTCCTGAATTTGCGGATTGTGCAATGCGATAAGGCGGGCCGACGTTTCGATCGCTGCGAACCCGACGCCGCGTTTGCCCTGGGCCCGCCCATGCCCCATCTTTAGGGGAGGTGGCAGCGACAGCCGAGGTTTGCGATTGTATCCGGACTCTGCCATCACTAGTCCGAACCGATCGGCGTAGCAGCGAGATCCTCGCAAGCGGAGCCCACGCCTGACATGAAACACGCGGTCAGCCTCGACGACAAATACGCCCTCGATGAAACCCACCAGCTTCTGACCGGCACCCAGGCCATCGTCCGCCTCATGCTCACCCAGCGGGCGCGCGACGTGAAGGCCGGGCTCAACACGGCGGGCTATGTCACCGGCTACCGCGGCTCGCCGATCGCCTCCCTGGAAGCCGCCTTCCTGCGCACGCGCTCCCTGCTGGAGCCGAACCACATCAAGTTCATGCCGGGCCTGAACGAAGACCTGGCGGCAACGGCGCTATGGGGCTCGCAGCAGGCCGAGCTGAGGGGCGAGGGCAAGTACGACGGCGTGTTCGGCGTGTGGTACGGCAAGGGGCCCGGCGTCGACCGCACCGGCGACGTCTTCCGCCACGCCAACCACGCCGGCACCTCCAAGCATGGCGGCGTCATCGCCCTGATGGGCGACGATCACACCTGCGAAAGCTCCACCTCCGCGCACCAGTCCGAGTTCGCCTTCGTCGACTACATGATCCCGGTCCTGAACCCTGCCGGGGTGCAGGAGATTCTCGATTTCGGCATTCTTGGCTTCGCCCTGTCGCGCTATGCCGGCGTCTGGGTCGGCCTCAAGTGCGTCAAGGACAACATTGAGGCCACCGCCACCGTCGACGGGCGGATCGACCGCATCCAAGTCAAAATCCCCGACGACTTCGTGATGCCGCCCGGCGGTCTCAACATCCGCCTCGGTGACCAGGCGCTGGCCAAGGAAGCGCGGCTGCACGACTACAAGCGCGCGGCCATCCTCGCCTTTGCGCGCGCCAACAAGCTCGACCGCATCATCACCAGCGGCGGCCCGAACGCCAAGATCGGCATCATCACCTGCGGCAAGAGTTATCTCGACGTGCGCCAGGCGATGGACGAGCTCGGCATCGACGAGGTCAAGGCCAATCAGCTCGGCTTGCGCCTTTACAAGGTCGGCATGACTTGGCCGCTTGAGCCGCAAGGCGTGCTGAAGTTCGCCGAAGGCCTCGACCTGATCCTGGTCATCGAGGAGAAGCGCTCGCTGATCGAGACCCAGGTCAAGGAGCAGCTCTACGACCTGCCCAATCGCCCGCGCGTGCTCGGCAAGAAGGACGAGAACGAGCAGTGGCTGTTCCCGGCAAAATATGCGCTCGACCCCACCGACATCGCCATCACGCTCGGTGAGCGGCTCATCCGCAGCGGCGCCGGCGACGACATCAAGGACCATGTCGCGGAACTGAAGCGCATCAGGGGCAACCGGCCCGAAAGCGCTGAAGCGGCAACCCGGACGCCCTACTTCTGCGCCGGATGCCCGCACAACTCCTCCACCGTCGTCCCGGAAGGCTCGCGCGCCTACGCCGGCATCGGCTGCCACTACATGGCGCACTGGATGAACCGCAGCACCGAAGGCTTCACCCAGATGGGCGGCGAGGGCACCAACTGGATCGGCGAGGCGCCCTTCTCCAAGACCAAGCACGTCTTCCAGAACCTGGGCGACGGCACCTACATCCACTCCGGCAGCCTGGCGATCCGCGCGGCGCGCGCAGCGGGCGTCAACATCACGTTCAAGATTCTCTACAACGATGCAGTCGCCATGACCGGCGGCCAGTCGCTGGACGGCGGCATGACCGTCTCGATGATCCTCAACCAGGTGCTGGCCGAGGGCGTCGAGAAGGTCGTGGTGGTCACCGACGAGCCCGACAAGTATCCCGCCGGTTTCATTCCGCAGGGCGTGCCCGTCTACCACCGCCGCGAGCTGCAGAACGTGCAGAAGGAGCTGCGCGACGCCCCCGGCGTCTCGGTCCTGCTGTACGACCAGACCTGCGCGGCCGAAAAGCGCCGGCGCCGCAAGCGTGGCATGTTCCCGGACCCCGACAGGCGCGTGTTCATCAACCCCGCCGTGTGCGAGGGCTGTGGCGACTGCAGCGCGAAATCGAATTGTGTCGCCGTGGTGCCGAACGAGACGGAACTCGGCACCAAGCGCGCCATCGACCAGTCCGCCTGCAACAAGGACTTCTCCTGTCTCAACGGGTTCTGCCCGAGCTTCGTGACCGTGCATGGCGCAAAGGTGCGCAAGGCCAAGGCCCCGACGCGCGAAGCGGGCATCGCCGGCATGCTGGCGAGCCTGCCTGATCCCGTTCTTCCTGCACTCGACAAGCCCTACACGATCCTGGTCACCGGCGTCGGCGGCACCGGCGTGGTGACGCTGTCGGCCGTGATCGGCCAGGCCGCGCACCTGGAGAACAAGGGCTTCGGCTCGATCGACATGACGGGCCTTGCCCAGAAGGGCGGCGCTGTCGCCTGCCACATGCGCGTGGCGAAGTCGGTCGATCAGATTCACGCCATCCGCGCCGGCGTCGGTGGTGCTGACCTGGTGCTCGGCTGCGACCTCGTCGTCACCGCCTCCAACAAGGTGCTCGAGACCATCAAGCCGGACCACACCGCGGTGGTGTTCTCCGACTACGAGATGTCGACGGCCGACTTCACCCGAAACGCCGAATTCAAGCTGCCGGGCGCGGCGCTCCGCCACGCCATCGTCGAGCGCGCCCGCAAGGCGCCCGTGCACCATTTCGACGCCCACACGGCCGCAGAGAAGCTGTTCGGCGACTCCATCGCCGCCAACATGTTCCTGCTCGGCTACGCCTACCAGCTCGGCCAGATCCCGATCGGCGCCGTGGCCCTCGAGCAGGCGATCGAGCTTAACGGCGCCGCGGTCGAGATGAGCCGCAATGCCTTCCGCTTCGGCCGCCTGGCGGCTCGCGACAAGGCCGCCTTGGAGCGCATCGTCGGCCCTGACAAGGCGGCGGCGAAGCCCAAGACGCTCGAAGAGATGGTCAGCTTCCGCGCGGCATACTTGGCCGACTACCAGGACGCTGCCCTGGCGGAGAAGTATCGCGCCCGCGTTGCGCGCATGGCGGAGGCGGAGCGCAAGGCCGCGCCGGGCATGACCGGCCTCGCCGAGGCGGTGGCCCGCGGCTACCACAAACTGCTCGCCTACAAGGACGAGTACGAGGTCGCCCGCCTGTTCACCAGCCCCGCCTTCGAGAAGGCCCTGAACGAGCAATTCGAGTCTCGCCGCAAGCTTTCCTTCCACCTTGCCCCGCCGCTCCTGGCGCGGCGTGACAGGGCGACCGGCGAGCCGCGCAAGATGCAGTTCGGGCCCTGGATGCGGCCGCTGTTCCGGCTGCTGGCGAAGGGCAAGGCCCTGCGCGGCAGCGCCTTCGACATCTTCGGCTATTCGGCCGAGCGCAAGAGCGAGCGCCAGATGATTGCCGACTACGAGCGCCTGCTCGACGAGATCGAGAAGCGCCTCTCTCCGCGGACGCACCGCACCGCCGTGGCCCTGGCATCGCTGGCGCTGGACATCAAGGGCTTCGGCCACATCAAGGCGCGCAACGCCAAGCAGGCGAAGTCCCGCGAGGCTGCACTGCTGGCCGAGCTGCGCGACCCGTCGCCGCCCTCAGCCCTCAAGGCCGCGGAATAGCAGGCCCCGGCACGCAGGCTGGCAGGCTCGAGTTCTACCGCTGGGCCGCCATCCGCTCGCGCACCCACGCCTGGAACTGGGCCTTGCAGTTGCGCGCCTGCAGCGCGGTCAGGATGTCGTCATCTCCCGGCAGGCGGTCGAGCATGTGCAGTTTGACCTGGCGGCGCGCGCGGTCCGGAATCATGAGAAGATAAGTGCCTTCAGGCCTCGGCGGCAGGGCTGCCGGCCAGGGCACCGTATCCTGTCCCACCGCCCATCCCGTTTGCGCCTGCGCCTTGGACGCGGCGTCCACCACCGTCACCTGCTCGGGACGCGCCGTGCTCGGACGGGCCAGCGCGAGCGCTGCACCGCGCTGGACGCAAATGTCGCCCTCCCACGTGACCGGTA
>DASZQG010000063.1:0-15893 GCA_035550075.1 Hyphomicrobiaceae bacterium
GATATTCCTTCTGACGGTCGGCGCGGTGCAGTCGGCGCACGCCGTGTTCTATACCTTCGGAACCCTGCACTGGCGGGCGCTGGGACTGTCGACCAGTCTGGCCGGGGCGCTGTGGGCGATCGGCGTGATCGCGGAGATCGGCGTGTTCGCGTTCTCGGCGCGGATCGTGCGGCGCGTCGGGGCCCTGCAACTCATCGCCCTTGGGTGCGGGACGGCGGTGGCGCGGTGGCTGGCGATGGGGTTCGATCCGCCGGTGGCGCTGCTGGTGCCGCTGCAGATGCTGCACGGGCTGACCTATGGTGGCGCGCACGTCGGCGCGATTCATTTCATGAGCCGCGCCGTGCCGGAAGAGCAGAGCGGCACCGCGCAGGCCCTCTATGCGTCCGTCACCGGTGGCGTGGCGATGGGCAGCGTCACCTTGCTCGCGGGGCCGCTCTACGCCAGCGCCGGCGGCCACGCCTACTGGGCGATGGCGCTGGTGGGCCTGCTGGGCCTTGGCACAAGCCTATGGCTGGTGCGCGCGAGCCGGTCCGTCGCTGCTCACCCCCACAGCGTCGGCTCGGGCGGATAGACGCGGCCGCCCTCATAGCGCAAGCCGTTGTCGCGGTCGCGGGCGAGCAGCAATGGGCCGTCCAGATCGACCCAATCCGCGCTCTGCGCCAGCAACAGGGCCGGCGCCATCGCGAGCGACGTGCCGACCATGCAGCCGATCATCACCTTGAACCCCATCGCCTGCGCCTGCGCCAGCGTTGCCAGGCTTTCGGTAAGCCCGCCCGCCTTGTCGAGCTTGATGTTGACGGCGTCGTAGCGGCCCGCCAGGCGCGCGAGGTCGGCGCGCGTGTGCAGCGATTCATCAGCGCATACCGGCACCGGATGGGCGACGGCGGCCAGGGCGTCGTCGGCATCGGCCGGCAGCGGCTGCTCGATCAGCTCGAGCCTGCACTCTGCGGCAACGGCCAACAGCGGCTCAAGCATGTCGCCGGTCCAGCCCTCGTTGGCATCGGCGATCAGGCGCGTTCCCGGACATGCCGCCCGCACGCGCCGCATGCGCTCCTCGTCGCGCGAGCCGCCGAGCTTCAGCTTCAGGAGATCTTGCCCGCGGGCAACTGCTTCGACAGCGCGCGCTTCCATCGCTTCGGGTGCGTCGAGGCTGAGGGTGTAGGCGGTGGTGAGGGGCAGTAAAGTGTGCAGGCCGGCCCGGGTCGCAGCGCGGACTCCGGTGCGCTTGGCTTCGAGGTCCCACAGCGCGCAGTCGAGCGCGTTGCGCGCCGCACCGGGCCGCGCGACCCGCTGCAGCAACGCGCGGTCGGTTGTGGCGATCGCAGAGGCGGCGGCAATGGCGGCGCGCACGCTGTCGACGGTTTCGCCGTAGCGGGCATAGGGCACGCATTCGCCGCGCCCGGTGGCCGATCCGTCGCTGACGTGCGCCACGACGACGGTCGCCTCGCGCCGGGCGCCGCGCGAGATGGCGAATACGCCGGCGATCGGCCAGGTTTCGGTTTCGATACGGATGGTCTGTGGCTGGCTCATGCAGCGACGCGGCAGGGTCGGCGGCGGCGGTGAGCGAAAGTCAGCGCAGGCGGCCGCTCGCGTGCGCCAGGAACAGGTAGACGCGGCCGCTGTCGGAAATCAGGTGGTTGTGCACCGTGCGCCCCGAGGGGTCCTTCGTCTCGATGTCGCGGATCAGCCACTCGAAGTCAGCCAGGAAGCGGTCGACCACGCGATGGAAGTCGGCATCGGTCTTGTAGCGCTGGCTGAGATCGTCGAACGTGGCGCGGCCTTCGGGCGTGTAGATGCTGCGAACCATGATGCCGCGCTGGCCGGCGCGGAAGCGCGACCAGATCGCCGACGCGGTCGTCGGATCGAGCGCGCGGGCGATGCCGGCGATGTTGATGGCGCTGTCTTCGCGCGACGCCCGTGACAGCAGGTCGGTGAGCGACCAGTTCTCGGCCGGCGGCGTGCCGGGACCTTGAATCTGGTTCGGCGCGGAACGCTGGGCAGCGAACGCGGCGGTCAGCGAAACCTGGCGGTTGGGCGGAATCGGCGCGGGTGGCACCACGTCGCGCCGTTCGCGCTTGGTGAGGCTCGAAAGCTGCTCCAGCGCGCGCAACTGGTCGTTGAGGCTCGCCCGCATGGCTTCCGCGCTCTCGCGCGCCGCGATGGGCAGCCGTTCGGCGTCGGCGCGGATGCGCTCCTGCTCGATCTGCAGGTCGGCGGCGGCACGCGCCGCACGCGAGCGCAAGTCCTCCGACGTCTCGTTGAAGCGGCTGGCGATGGAGCCCAGGTGCTGCGACACCTCCTCGGAAACGCCGCTCACCCGCGAGCGCATGTCCTCGATGGCGCGGGTGGCTTGCAGGTCGGTCTGGTTGCGCAGGCGCTCGAGCTCGGCGACCACGGCCTTGGAGTGCTCATCGGTCTGCGCGCGCAGGCGGTCGAGTTCGGCCAGTGCCGCCTGCGAGTGCGCCGCTGTGCCGTGCTTGATCTGTTCGGCGAGGGCAAGGGCGCGCGCTTCCGCGCTCACCATGTTGCCTTCCACCGCCTGGGAGTAGCCGCGCATCACCTGGTCGAGCTGGTCGGCCTTGCCGGAGAGGCGCTGCAGGGTTTCGGCAAGCTCGGCGTGCCGGTTCTGCAGTGTGCTGTCGATCTGCTTGTTGGCAGTCTCGAGCGCACTCGCCGCCATCAGAATCGATTGGCCCTGGTTGTCGAACTTGCTGGTGACGCCGGTGATCTGCTGCAGGACGTTCTCCGAGACGTTCTTCAACAGGTCGGCCTGGCTGGAGAGGCCCTCGATGGCTTTCAGGGACTGGCGGGTGATGCTGTCGCTGGTGCGACGCACGGCGTCGAGCCCGTGCATCATGGATTCATCGAGATGGTTGGCCTGCTGGCCCAGCGTGTCCGACAACGCCCGGACGTGGTTCTCCAGCGCCACGGTGAGCGCACGCGCCTTCTCGCTGACGGCGCGGTCGATCGCCACCGTGGAGTGCAGCATGGTCTCGTCGAAGCGGTTCAGGCGCTCGGCGAAGGCCGCTTCCAGCGCACGCGAGCGCTCCACGAGCTGGATGTCGAGTGCCTCGGCGCGGCTGGCGAGCGTGGAATCGAGAGCGACGGTGTAGTCGTCGAGCACGGCCTGCAGCTGCTGCGTGCGGTTGGAGAGCGCCTGCTCGAGGTTTGTGCTGGCCCCGGAAAGCTGGTTTTCGAGCGCGATCAGGTTCTGCCCGGCGCCCTCGATGATCTTGGCCAGCTTGATCTGCTGCTGGGACAGCTTGTCGATCAGCGAAGGCACCTCGCTGCCCATCGACTTGAGGGTCTCTGCAACCTTGTCGGTGGTGCTGACCAGCGCGTGCCGCTCGCCGGCCAGCTCCTGGATCAGGCCCCGGATCTTGTGCTCGTTGCTGTTGTAGGACTTCTCGAGTTCGGCAACCTCGTTGTGCACCAGCGCTTCCAGCTCGCCGGCGCGGCCGAGCGCGCGCGAGATCGCCTCGTTCATGAACGAGACCTGCCGGCGCACTGCCTGCCCGAGCGAGGCGGCGGACTGCTCCGCCGCCCGGTCGGGCTCGGCCAGGCGCACCGCCACCTCGGTCATGGCCGAGGACATCAGCTTCAATTCCTGCGCGCGCCACACCAGCAGCGCCAGGAACCAGAACAGCAGGATCGGCAGGCAGATCGTCGCCGCCACGATGATCATGGTCGGGCTCGAAAGCGTCGCCGTGAACCCGTTGCGGGCGATCTCCGGCGCCAGCATGGCCCAGGCCAGCAGGCCTCCCACGGCGAACCAGCCGCCGGAGGCTGCCGCGGCCATGATAAAGCTGCGGTTGGACGGCTTCTGCTGCAGCGCGAAAATCAGCCCGCCGATGGACGGCGCATCGTCGTTGGCGGCGACCCGGCTGCGCGCCGGGCCGGCAGCGCGGCGCTTGGCGGGCCGGCGGGCCGACTCGGGCTGGGTCTCGGGCGGCTCCTGCCTGGCGGCGGCCGCGGCCTGCTGCGCACCCGCGCCCATGCGCAGCGGCGGCGGCGTGGCGCCTGTCGTCTTGCGGGCGGCTTCGAGATGGGCAACGGAATTGAACTTGGGCGCGGCGCGGTCATCACCCGCGCCAGTGCGCTCCGGCGCGTCGTCGCTGTTCAGCCCCGGCAGCCTTGGATCCTTGCGGCCGCCGGTGTCGTCCGCGCCGGACCCCTGCATGGACAGCGAAGGTTCCCTTGGTTCCAGGCGCTCGACATTGCCCTGCGCAGGCGTGCGCTTCGCCGTTTCGCGCTGCGTCTTGCCGTCGTGCGCCATTCCCCGTTCCAACTTCGGTGCCGCGAGGGCCCGATCCCCTGGCGCGACACATACCGTATTTCCCAGCCGGGGCACAGACTTCCGACGCTGAAAACTGGTGATCAGCCGTCCCCGGACGAGGCGCGAGCGCCTCCCTCATGCGCCACGCCCCTCCCGCCCTAGCTAGGAGCGCAATGGGGCAAAACAAAGATGTTGATACGCCTCGGGAAACTGTCGAATCACGGCCTGGCTTAACCAAGGCGGACGATTGCGGCAGGGCGCTTAAGAGCTGGTTATGGGCGGCAATGCAATGTGATGGCCTCCGCCGCGAAACAGGGAAGACGAGGCGGGGCGGCGGGCAACGAGGCGCGGTGGATGGGCAGCGCAGCAGATGATGGCGGCAGCAGGTGGCCCGCGTGCGCCAACGCGCCGCTCGACCTCGCCTACCTGCGCCGCTTCACGCACGGCAACGTCGCGTTAGAGCGCGAGGTGTTGCAGCTTTTCGCGATGCAGCTTCCGGTCTCGCTCGCCGAGCTGCGGTCGGCCGCCACGCCCAAAGCGTGGCGCGAATGGTCACACACGATCAAAGGGTCGGCAGCGGCCGTGGGCGCGAAGCGGGTGGCGGCTGTGGCGCTGGCGGCCGAGCAGCTCGACTTTGCCGACGGGGAGGCGCGCGCCGCGGCCCTGACGGCGCTGGGCGCGGCGGCGGACGAGGTCTGCCGCCTCATCGCGTCGATTGGTGGCGGGTCGGCGGCGTCCGAGCTGCTTGTGTTTAAGGGCAACGCTGGCTAACACCACGGCCAGCAGACGACGCGCCAGGAAGAGTTGCCGCCCTCCGCCATGCCCAAGATCACCTACATCCAGCCCGACGGTACCTCGCAGACCGTCGAGGCCGAGACCGGCCTGACCGTCATGGAGGTGGCCAGGAAAAACGATGTCGAAGGCATCGAGGCCGAATGTGGCGGAGCCTGCGCCTGCGCCACCTGCCACGTCTATGTCGACGAAGCCTGGCGCGAGAAGACCGGATCGCCCTCCGAGATGGAGGAGGACATGCTGGATTTTGCCTTCGAAGTGCGCGAGACGAGCCGCCTGAGCTGCCAGATCAAGGTGACGGATGATCTCGACGGCCTGGTCGTGCGCATTCCGGAAAAGCAGTTCTAGGCAATCGCCACTTCGGAGGCACGCGTGCTCGCTATGGTGCGACTGGCGATAGCGGGGCTCTTCATCGCGACCGTTTCAGGGCACGTTCTGGCGCAAGCCAAGCGCTGGGCGGCGATCGATCCCGATGCGCACGCGACTTCTCCGGTGGTGTGGAGCACGACCCGCGAAAAAGCGCACGACGCCGCGGTTGCCGCCTGCCGCCGCGTCTCGAAAAGCTGCGCGGAAGCGCCCGCGTCCACCGACGATCTGGACGACGTGTTCGCGCTGATGTGCTGTACGCGGCCGGCTCGCGCCTGTGCCGCCTCGCCGGGGGCCGGTCGCGAGGAAGCGCGGGCCGCGGTGCAGGCAACCCTGACGAGCAGCGGCTTCTCGCGTTGTACGCTGAAACGCTATATCTCTGCCCGGACCGGCGAACACCTGTAGCAGCCCCTGCGGTGCGACCAAGCTTTGCATGCGCGCACAAAGGGTTGACGCCAAGCCCCGCGGTCCCGATAAGCACCCTTCACGGAGCAACGCGAACCACGGTTTTGCAGCGATGCCAGCAGAAGGCGCAACGGGCGCAGTGCCCATCGAGACCGATGCCCTGATTATCGGCGCTGGCCCGGTCGGGTTGTTCGCGGTGTTCGAGCTTGGCCTGCTCGACATGAAGGCGCACGTGGTCGACATCCTCGACAAGGTCGGCGGCCAGTGCGCGGAGCTCTATCCGGAAAAGCCGATCTACGACATTCCGGGCCTGCCGGTGGTGACCGGCCAGGGCCTCACCGACGCGCTGATGGAGCAGATCAAGCCGTTCGGTGCCACCTTTCATCTCAACCAGCGCATCGACGCCCTGCAGCGGCTCGAGGACGGGCGCTTCCGCCTTGTAAGCGACACCGGCACGACGTTCATCGCCAAAGTGGTGGTGATCGCGGCCGGCGGCGGCTCGTTTACGCCCAAGCGTCCGCCGCTCGCCGGCATCGAGGCGCACGAAGGCCGCTCCGTGTTCTACTCGGTGCGCCGCATGGACGACTTCCGCGGCATGGACGTGCTGATCGTCGGCGGGGGCGACTCCGCGCTCGACTGGACGCTCAACCTGCAGCCGCTCGCCAACAGCCTGACCCTCGTGCACCGGCGCGATGAATTCCGCGGCGCGCCGCACTCGGTGGAGCGCATGCGCGCGCTGGTCGCCGATAACAAGATTAACCTGCTGATCGGCCAGATGGCCGCGCTGCACGAGGAGGATGGGCAGCTGGTCGGCGTCACCATCAAGACCAAGGAGGGCGAGACGCGGGTGAAGGCGAACCGGCTGATGCCGTTCTTCGGTCTGACCATGAAGCTGGGCCCGGTCGCCAACTGGGGCCTCAACCTCACTGAGAACCTCATTCCGGTCGATACCGAGAAATTCGAGACCAGCGAGCATGGCATCTTCGCCGTCGGCGATATCAACACCTATCCGGGCAAGCTGAAGCTGATTTTGTCCGGCTTCCACGAAGTGGCGCTGATGGCGCAGGCAGCCTACAAAATCGTCTACCCGGGCAAGCGCCTGCTGTTCCAGTACACGACCTCGTCAAGCTCGCTGCAGAAGAAGCTGGGCGTGAGCTGACGAAAGGGGAGGCGACGCGAAGGAGAGGGAACGCCGGGCGTCTAGTGCCCGACGGCCATGTTGTTCTCCTTCTCCTTCTGCTTCCAGTACTCGGCCGGATCGAAGGGCCCGTTTTCCTTCTTGACGCACGGGTCGAACAGGCCGCCGCACTGCGCGATGACCTTCTTTTTCGGGCTCGGCGTGTAGTCGCCGGCCAGGTGCCGCTGCAGGTCCCGCTTGATATCGGCGGATACGGAATCGGTGCAGTAGGCCGGCATTTCCGAGACGCGTGTCGAGATGGTGGCGAAGGTGGTGTCGTAGGTCTTTTCCATCTTCGCAAGCTGCTCGCCGGCGGCGCCGTGGCTCGACTCGTAGGCGAAGTACGTGCTGCGCAGCTTGGCGGGGTCGAAGAAGAAGCCGCAACGCTTGGCCCGCGCGGCAGTCCAGGCAACCTGCACCGGCCGCGCCATGGGGTCCTCCGGCGCGGGTGTCTCGGGCGTGCCCGCCGCAGGCTTGGTGGTCCCGGTGGTGAGGTTGGCGAGACTGAGGCCGCTGCCACTGCCGCTGCAGCCGATGAGAGCCAGCGTGCCGGCGAGGGCGAGCGACTGGGCGAGCCTGTGCGCGAATCGAGTCATTGGAATCCGTCCCCCGAGGCGATTAGTGCGCCGAGACACCGCCAAGCGTCAACTGGGCGGCATCGTGGGCGCGCAATGGTGGCCCGAGAAAGGCGTGCGTAGATCGCCTGCCACGGCGTGGTAAACGGGCCACGGCCACGGCTTCCCGCTCTAGCGCATAAGCTCGCGCATACCCCGGTCCAGCCCCTCGATGGTGAGGGGATACATGCGGCCGGAGACGAGGTCGCGCATGATCTTGATGGACGGCGTCCAGGACCAGTGGTCCTCCGGCACCGGGTTGAGCCAGATGCAGTGCTCGTAGATGTCGGTGACGCGGCGCATCCACAGCGCGCCGGGCTCCGCATTCATGTGCTCCACCGAGCCGCCGGCGACCGAGATCTCGTAAGGGCTCATCGAGGCGTCGCCGACGAAGATCACCTTGTAGTCGGCCGGATACTTATGCAGCACCTCCCAGGTGGGTGTGCGCTCGGTCCACCGGCGCGCGTTGTCCTTCCACACGAACTCGTACATGCAGTTGTGGAAATAGAAATACTCGAGGTGCTTGAACTCGGTGCGCGCGGCAGAGAACAGCTCCTCCGCCGTCTTGATGTGCCAGTCCATCGAGCCGCCGACGTCGAAGAACATCAGCACCTTGACCGTGTTGCGCCGCTCGGGCCGCATGTGGATGTCGAGGTAGCCCTTGTGGGCGGTGCCCTTCACCGTGCCGTCGAGATCGAGTTCGTCGGGTACGCCTTCGCGGGCGAACTTCCTGAGGCGGCGCAGCGCGATCTTCATGTTGCGCGTGCCGAGCTCGACCTGGTCATCGAGGTCCTTGTATTCGCGCTTGTCCCACACCTTGATGGCGCGGTTGTTGCGGTTCTCCTTCTGGCCGATGCGCACGCCGGCGGGGTTGTAGCCGTAGGCGCCGTAGGGCGAGGTGCCGCCGGTGCCGATCCATTTCTTGCCGCCCTGGTGGCGGCCCTTCTGTTCCTCGAGGCGCTTCCTCAGCTCCTCCATGATCTTTTCCCAGCCGCCGAGCGCCTCGATCTTGGCCTTCTCTTCCTCGGTCAGATAGAGCTGGGAGATGGCGCGCAGCCACTCCTCGGGGATCTGCGCCTCGAGCGCCTCGCCCATCAGCTCCAGGCCCTTGAACACGTGGCCGAACACCTGGTCGAACTTGTCGAGGTGGCGCTCGTCCTTCACGAGCGCGGCGCGCGAGAGGTAGTAGAAGTGCTCGACCCTGCGGTCGGCGAGGTCGGCCTCCAGCGCCTCCATCAGCGTGAGGTATTCCTTCAAGGTGACCGGCACCTTGGCGGCTTTCAGCTCGTGGAAGAAGGTGGCGAACATCTGCTGGTCCAGGCGGTCTTTTCGAGTGCAGTCATACCGGGCGCGGCGTGCGGTATCCAGTGCCGGATGCACCGAAGGGGCAGGTCATCCCTTTGCCGCAGGCTTTGACCCCGTAAACACCGGCCGCAGCACCTCGCCCAGCACGTCGCGCAGGCGCGGCGGCCTGGCGGCGAGGAAGGGCAGCGGGCGGATCACACCGATCGCCGCCACGCCGACGCGGGCCGTGAGCGCGCCGTTGAAGGCGCCTTCGCCCAGCCGCCGCGACAGCCGGCGCAGCAGGTCCTGGCCGAGGAACTGGCCGAGTAGGTCGTCGGTCATGGCGATGCCGCCGGTGGCAATGATGTGGGTGAACACCATGCGCGCCAGCGCCAGCGCGCCGAGCAGGCCCGGCCGGCCGCCGTAGAGAGTGGCAAGCGCGCGCAGCAGGCGCAGGTTCTCGATCAGCACGAAGCCGACGGCGATGAAGACGAGCGGGGAAAGTGCGGTGACGGTGGAGACGCGCTTGGCCGAACGGGTGACGAGGCGGCGGGCGTCGATGTCGAGCGGGGCCATCAGCTCGCGGTCGGCGAGCGCGAGCAGTTCGCCGGGATCGTGCACGTCGCCCGCGTGCTCCTCGAACCGGCGGCGGGCCCAGGCCAAGTCGTGACGCGCGGCATACAACGCGAGCAGGCGGCGGGCCGCGCTGCGCTCGCTCTTCTTGTCCTGGTTGGTGACGGCGCGGGTGACGTCGCTGCGCAGGCGGCTGAGGCGGGCGAGGCGCAGCATGCCGACCAGCTCGCGCAGGACCAGCATCAACGCGGCAAACGCGGCAACGCACAGCAGGACGACGGTGGCGGTGCCGATCCAGTCGTCGCGGGCCAGCGCGGCGGAGACGATGCGGGCGAACCAGGCGGCGACGCCGAGACAGGCCGCGCCGAACAGGGCCGACGCAAGCAGCAGGCCCCAGCGAATGCCGGTCTCGCCGATCTGCGCCAGGGTGGGGCGGGCCGGCGGCTGGTCGGCGGCGGGCGGCGCCAGATCCTCGGTCTGCGCCGCGTCGGGCTGCGGCGTCTCGACCACGAGAGAGGGGTCGTCGGCTTCGAACGCCTGCGGGCGGCGCACCTCAGGAGCGACGGTCATGCGAGCTGGTCTCCAAGCAGAAATTCCAGCGCGCGGTCGAGGCGGATATGAGGCAGGGCCGGACCCTCGACCGAGGGTGTATCGAGCGAGATGCGCGGCGGACTGAAGCGCACGAAATGCACGGCCTCTTGCACCGGCAGGGTGGAGAGCGCGGCGGGGTCGTCGGGCAGGTCGCCGGGGAACACGGCCGCCTCCTTGCGGCCGTCGTAGACCTTGCCGGCGATGCGCTCGCCGGGCATCGGCACGCCGACAATGCACGGAAGCCGCTGGCGGCCGGAGCGCGCTTCCGCCTCGTGCGTGGCACGCAGCGCGGCCAGCGCCAGCACCTTGACGTCGGCGCCGGCGAAGGAGGCGCGCTCGATGGCCTGGCCGACGATGCTGCGCAGCAGCGCCTCCAGGCGGTCGTGGCTCGAATGGTGCAGATGGTCGGCCTTGGTGGCGGCGAACACCAGCCGGTCGATGCGCGGGGCGAACACGCTCGAGGCCCAGGTGTTGGCGCCGGGCCGGAAGCAGGCGAGCACGGCGACCAGCGCCTGCTCGAGGTCGGCCACCGCCTCGGCACCGGCGTTGAGGGCGGAGAGCGCATCGACCAGCACGATTTGCCGGTCGAGGCTGGCAAAGTGGTCACGGAAGAACGGCTTCACGACATGCGCCTTGTAGCTCTCATAGCGGCGCGCCAGCATGCCGCCGAGAGTGCCGCGGGCGTAGCCGGATGCACCCGACGGCAGCATGGGGAAGAAGGTGAGCAGCGGCGAGCCGGCGAGGTCGCCCGGCAGCAGAAAGCGGCCCGGCCCGGGCGCGGCGAGTGCGGCGTCGGGTGTGCGCGCCTCCTGCAGGTAGTGGGTGAAAAGCTGCGCACCCCGCAACGCGATCTGCTCGTCGGCGGGCGCGTCGGCTCCGAGCGCGGTAGCAAGCTCCATCCATTGCCGGGCAGTGCCGCGCCGCCGCGGCGCATTGGCATCAGCCACCGCGCGTGCCGACCATTCCGCGAACGACAGCCCGAGCATCGGCAGATCGATCAGCCATTCGCCGGGATAGTCGACGATGTCGACGTGCAGCCGGCCGCTGCCGAGCACCCTGCGCAGCGCGGAGCCCGGCATATAGTCGACGGTGACGCGGAGCTGGCTGATGCGCCGCGTGCTTTCCGGCCAGCGCGGCGGATCGGCGGCGAGTTCCGCCAGGTGCTCCTCGTAGGCGAAGCGCGGCAGGCGATCGTCCGGCTGCGGCTCGAGGTAGGCGCGCTCGATCCGCCCCTCGGCCATGGCTGAGAAGAACGGCAGCCGGCCGCCGGCGAGGAGGTTGCGCACCAGCGCGGTGATGAACACGGTCTTGCCCGAGCGCGCGAGCCCCGTGACGCCGAGGCGGAGCGTGGGGGTCATCAGCCCGCTGAGATACGCGCCGGCGTTCCTCAGCGCATCGGCAGTGGTGTCGGTGAAATCGGTGAGCCGCACTGGGTTTGCCTCTGTGCCTTGAGGTAAGCCGTGCCCTGGGCGCGGGCAAGCG
The DNA here is from genome assembly GCA_035550075.1 of Hyphomicrobiaceae bacterium. Taxonomy (GTDB): domain Bacteria; phylum Pseudomonadota; class Alphaproteobacteria; order Rhizobiales; family Hyphomicrobiaceae; genus AWTP1-13. Next base: position 11,561 of record DASZQG010000063.1, read on the forward strand.
GCAGGCGGCCAACTTCAGCGCCGGAAGGGAAACAGCATCTGCCCGAGGAGACCTGCCGGTACCAGCGTATCGGTGCCGAAGTGCTCGGGCACGCGCTCTCTCGGCATGTGGTAGGTGCCGAACAGGATGTCCCACAGCGGCAGCAGGCCGGCGAAGTTCTTGTCGCGTGCCTCCGCCTCGCTGGTGTGGTGCCAGCGATGAAAGCGCGGGGAGACGATCACGGCGCGCAACGGACCCCAGTCCCAGTCCAGGTTGGCGTGCACCAGGATGGCCATCAGCGTCAGCAGGGGAGCGACGCCCGCGACCGCCGCTGGCGCGAACCCCAGCGCCAGCACCGGCAGGGCGGCGGCGATGCGCATCAGCGCATCATTGACGGGATGCAGGCGCACGGAGGACAGCCAGTCGAGCTCCTGCGAGGAATGGTGGACCGCGTGGTAGCGCCAAAGGCGGCCGCGGTGGAACGCGCGGTGCATCCAGTAGCCGATGAGGTCGCCGGCGATAAGGATGGAGATAGCCTGCAGCCACTGGGGCAAGCGCGACGCGGGTCCAAAGCCGTGCAGCAGCAGGTCCTTGTCGACCTTGCCGTAGATCAGAAGCGCCAGCGGCACGACCGCCACCACCACCGCGGCGCGCGTGACGGCGCGGGTGACGAGGGGCGTGAACGCCCAATAGAGAAGGTCCGTCCAGAAGCCGCGCCGCAACACGGGCAGGCGGCGTTCAACCGGGCGCAGCCATTGCAGGGCGCGGAAGGCGACCAGCAGGACCACGAAGGCGATCAGCAGGCCCTGGATGTTGGGTGGCACGAGCAGTCTCCCGCTCACAGGCTGTCGACGGCGCCGAAGACGGTGATCAGTTCGTCCGGCGCCAGCCCGCCGTGATGGCCGTTGAAGTGGTTGGCCATGATGCCCTTCTGGCGCCACCAGATGAACTGGTCCGCTTCCGGCAGGATCAGAATATCGCCAAGGCGCCGGCGCAACTCGTCGCTTACGGGCTCGGCGCCGAACAGGCCGTGTCCCAGCGCCTCGTCCATCGGCATCACCAGCGCCTTGCCGTCGAGCGTCTGCTGCAGGGTGCGCAGCACCTCCTCGCGCCGCTCGGGCTTCACGTGCAGAAACATGTCGCGCGGCGAGCCGTTGGGATAGATGGGGTTGCCGGTCGGGCTGACGGCGAGACAATCGGCGAGCGCCGGGATGCGCTCATTGATGTAATAGGTCGACTTGGCATCGACGCGCACCTGGCCGTGATCGGCGATGAACAGATACTGCGTGTCGGGGCTCGCCACGTCGTGGAACACCTCGTCGAAAGTGCGCCAGAAGCCGGCGATCTCGGCGGCGTGGTAGGGGGTGCCGGGGCCGTAGATATGGGCGATGGTGTCGATCGTCGCCCAGTAGAAGGCGAGCAGCGCCTTGCCCTCGATTTGCAGCAGCGTCTCCTTGAGCTGCACGAGCGCCTCCGCCAGCGTGACGTGCCGGATGACGTCGGCGCCGGCGCTGGCGGTGCGGTTGTAGGCTGAGCCCGCATAGCTGCGCCCGGAGAACTGCAGTGAGCGCACGCCGTGCCGCGCAAGACGCTGGTGGACGGTCTCATGCTCCATCAGCAGCAGCGCGGGATCGTAGCCCTTCTGCAGGCAGGCATCCTGCCTGGACTGGCCGAGCGGGCAGAACAGCAGCGACTGGATGACCTCGCCGTAGGCCGGCACGTACATGTTCCACTCATAGACGGCGTGCCGGGCCGGCAGGACGCCGGTGTTGAGGGTGGAGACGCTGGCCGCGGTGGTGCTCGGGAACAGCGCGGAGATCGGCGTCAGCGTGCCCTTTTCGTTGACGCGGGCGGTGGCACGGAAGCGGTGCGCGTGGTCCTGCCAGAACCGCCAGCCGAAGCTGTCGACGAAGAACACCACGACTTTCTTCGGCGCGGGATAGGCGCCGCCGAAACAGTCGGGCGGCAGCAGCGGCCCGAACCGGTTGCCGGTCAGCAGGAATTCGGCGGTGTTGGAGATATTGGCAAAAGAATAGTCGCTGTAGACCGGCTTGAGGAGGCCGCCGCCCAGGGAGGAGAATTTCGCGAGCGAGGCCTCGTTGATCATGCCTCAGCCCTGACCCTGCCGCTTGGCGATGAAGGCCAGGCGCTCGAACAGGTGCACGTCCTGCTCGTTCTTGAGCAGCGCGCCGTGCAGCGGCGGGATCAGCTTTCTGGGATCGCTCTCGCGCAGGGTCTCCGGCGAGATGTCCTCGTTCAGCAGCAGCTTGATCCAGTCCAGCAGCTCGGAGGTGGACGGCTTCTTCTTGATGCCCGGCACGTCGCGCACCTCGTAGAACACCTTCAGCGCTTCGGAAACCAGCCGCCCCTTGATGTTGGGGAAGTGCACGTCGACGATGGCGCGCATGGTGTCGGCGTCGGGGAACTTGATGTAGTGGAAGAAGCAGCGGCGCAGGAAGGCATCCGGCAGCTCCTTCTCATTGTTGGAGGTGATGATCACCACGGGCCGGTGCCGCGCCTTGATGGTCTCGTGCGTCTCGTAGACGTAGAACTCCATCCGGTCGAGCTCTTGCAGCAGGTCGTTGGGGAACTCGATGTCGGCCTTGTCGATTTCGTCGATCAGCAGCACGGGGCGCTCATCCATGGTGAACGCCTCCCATAGCTTGCCCTTGCGGATGTAGTTGCGGATGTCGGCGACGCGCGCATCGCCGAGTTGGCTGTCGCGCAGGCGGCTCACCGCGTCGTACTCGTAAAGTCCCTGAATGGCCTTGGTGGTGGACTTGATGTGCCACTCCAGCAAGGGTGCCTTGATGGCCTTGGCGACCTCCTGGGCCAGCACCGTTTTGCCTGTGCCCGGCTCGCCCTTGACCAGCAATGGACGCTGCAGCGTGATGGCGGCGTTGACGGCGACCTTGAGGTCTTCGGTCGCCACGTAGTCCTTCGTGCCTTTGAATTGCATGGTGCCGCTTGCCGCGCTCCTGTTGGGTGGATCAAAGCCGCGGGAGCTTAGGGAAAGCGACTCCCCGCTTCAAGGCGAGCCGCCTGCGCAAAAGGAAGCGCCACGCCCCGGGGGAGATCGGGGCGTGGCGTCGAGGACAGGCGCGCCCGGTGGGCGGCCAGTGGCGAGTCGGCCGGTCTTCGAGGCCGGGCTTTCCCGTGGAAGCGCTGCCGGATGGCAGGTCCCGGGAGGCCGGAGGGGGCCACGGCAACGGCCCGGAGCAGGTTGAGGGCCCCGCCCGCATAGTCCGCAGTTTTCGCACATCCGGATGAATTCTCGGTAAACCGGGAGGCAATCCGCGAGGGTACTACCCCGTCTGGGGGGCGAACGCCGGGTCGCAGGACCAACTCGAATCGCGCCCGGCCGGGCCCCTCTGTTGCAGCGCACGTCAACTGCTTGACTTGAAATAACAGCCGCTTAAATACGGCTCCAAAATTTGCACCGCCCGAGGTGGCGGCCAACAAACAGAAATTGAACGGGAAGCGTGCATGGGCAAAAACGATCGCCGGAAGGTGGCTGCAAAACCCACGCCGAAGGCGCGCCCGAAGACCAAGGCGAACGGGCGCAGCGCGACCCATGGACGCGCCGCCCGTGCACAGTCGTCGTCCAGGAAGACCACCGGCGGAGCAGTGGCGGACGGGAAACCGGCTGCGAAGGCCGCGAAACGTTCCGCGGCGGCGGTGCTCAGCAACATCGTGCTGCCCGAGGGCTACCGTCCTTCTGAGGACGAGCCGTTCATGAACGCCCGCCACCGGGTGTATTTCCGCAACAAGCTGGTGGCCTGGAAGGAAGAAATAGTCCGGCAGAACCGCGAGACGCTGCAGGTTCTCCACGAGGATTCCGCCCAGCACGCGGACCTCGCCGACCGCGCGACCTCCGAAACCGACCGGGCGCTGGAACTGCGCGCGCGCGATCGCCAGCGCAAGCTGATCGCCAAGATCGATGCGGCGCTGGCGCGGCTGGAAGAGGGCACCTACGGCTACTGCGAGGAGACCGGCGATCCGATCGGCCTCAAGCGGCTCGATGCCCGGCCTATTGCCACCCTGTCGCTGGAAGCCCAGGAGCGCCACGAGCGGCGCGAAAAGGTGTTCCGCGAAGACTGAGCTGCCCGCGCCCGCCCTAGCGGTGCCTCGCTCCGCAGCCAAGTCCCCTTGTCCCTCAGGGGCGTTCGCCGCCGCCTCCGCCGCGGCTGCCCGCGCTGCCGTCCGCTGGCTGCCCGTGGCCATCGGCAAGCGCGGCCAGCGCACGGTCGACGGCCTCGCCCCGGCGCAGGTTGACGTCCACCTGGTTGAACGGGATCTCGATTGCGGCAGCGCGCAGGGCCTTGAGGATGGCGATACGCAGGTCGGACTGCAC
>DASZQG010000064.1:0-2713 GCA_035550075.1 Hyphomicrobiaceae bacterium
AGGATAAGCTTGGTGATCGTCATTTGAATCTCCTTCCAATTGAGAATGAATGTGTCATTTGCGTAACCTCGGCCTTTCGGGCCGGGGCGGGGCGAAAACCCTTTCGTCCCTCGCACGCTTTGCATTATCCGGATTGGCGCGCCGCACAATAGACCGGAAGTGCCCATATCATCCATTCCGATATGGAATTAAGAGTCGCCTTGAAGGCGGGAGGGGCCGGCCACAAGGCCCACCCTCAGGGGTTGGCGGGCAGGTGCTGACAGTCCGCGCAACCAAATGAAGCAGCAGGTTTTTCTCTGTTGATCGATCCGGAGCGTTACACAGACCATAAGAAAGGCGATGAACCGTCCTGCGTATCGCGCGGGCATGCTCGGTGGCGGGGGATGCGGGCTTGGCAATTCCCGCAATCGGGGGGCGTCCCGGCGCATGTCCATGGGCGCCCCGGGCAGACACCGGGGTGGAAGGTCGCTTAGGCCGCGACGGAGCGATCCGAATTCGGGGTCGAGAGCCCGCTCGACTTCCACCACGCGATGAACGCGTCGGCCGGCAAGGGTTCGCTGAACAGATAACCCTGGAGGTAGTCGCAACCCGCTTCGGAAAGCTCCTGCGCCTGGGCCTGGGTCTCGACGCCTTCCGCGACCGTCTTCAGGTCGAGGGCGTGCGCAAGCGCAATGATGGCCTCGGTGATGGCGGCGTTTTCCCGATCGTTGGGCAGGTCGCTCACGAAGCTGCGATCGATCTTGAGGGTGGTGATCGGGAAGCGCTTCAGGTAACTCATGGAGGAGTAGCCCGTGCCGAAATCGTCGATCGAGATCTGCACGCCGAGCGCGCGAAGGCGTTTCATGACGCCGAGGTTCGCCTCTACGTCCTCCATCAGCATGCTCTCGGTGAGCTCGAGTTCGAGATGGCGCGCCGGCAACCCTGCGGCAGCCAGCGCATCGGCGACGATGTCCACGAACCTGGGGTCCTTGAGCTGGATGACGGAGATGTTTACCGAGATGTCGACGGACGGATAGCCCTTGCGCTGCCAGGCGGCCGCCTGCGCACAGGCTTTTTGAAGTACCCACTTGCCGAGCGGACCGATCAGCCCGCTGACTTCCGCCACGGGAATGAACTCGACCGGGCTGATGTCCCCGTGAAGCGGGTGATGCCATCGCAACAGTGCTTCCGCCCCGTTCAGGCAGCGGTTCACGAAGTCGACCTTGGGCTGGAAGTACAGCTCCATCTGGTCGGTTTCCAGGGCGGCGCGCAGGCTGCCTTCGATATTGATGCGCCGGTCTGCTTTCGCCGTCATCTCGGGCCGGAACACCGCGGAGATGTTCTTTCCCGCGTCCTTGGCGTGGTACATCGCCGTGTCGGCGCTGCGGATGAGGTCCTTGGCGGCTTCCGCGTGATCCGGGAACACGCCGATGCCGCAGCTGGCGGTCACGAATACCTTCCGCCCGCTGATCTCGAACGGAGCCGAGATGACCTCGACCACCGCCTGACCCAGGCTGGCCGCCTGTTGGGCGTCCGCGATGTTTTCCAGGATCACCGCAAACTCGTCGCCCCCCAGCCGGCAGATGGCATCGCTCTTGCGCAGGCGTTGGCCAAGGCGGTCGGCGACGCTCTTGAGCAATGTGTCTCCGGCCTGGTGGCCCAGCGTGTCGTTGACCGTCTTGAAGTTGTCGAGGTCGAGCAGCAGCAGGGCCACGCGGTTGCCGAACCGCCGCGCGCGCTTGGTGGCGAAATCGAGCCGTTCGTTGAACGCGTGCCGGTTGAACAGGTTGGTGACGGGGTCGAAGTGCGCCAGGTAATCCAGGCGCTCCTCCGCCTGCTTCACTGCCCGGTGCATGCCCGAGATAAGGAGCTTGGCGAGCACCATCGAGAGCACGCTGGTGAGCAGGGTTGCCCCGATGAACAGGGCCAGGCGGAAATAGGCCTGGTCGAGACTGCCCACGATGCGGATGCGCCCGACCGGCGCGCCGCCCAGCACGATTTCCTGCTCCACTTGCATGCGTTCGATCTGGTAAGGCGGCGACCGGCTGAAGGGGCGGGCGGAATCGCCGTCCGGCGGCACGTGCTCTCGATCGAAGCGCGCGAATTCCCGTCCGTTGCGGTTGAAGACGACGGCGGAGGTCACCGTATCGGAGGACTTCAGGGACGACAGCAGGTCCTGTGCGGCACGGACGTCCTCGAAGGTGAGTGCCGCCTGCACATTGTCGCCGATGAGCCGGGCCTGCACGGTAAGGTCGCTGCGCAACGAGTTGCGCAGGGAAAAGTACTGGTATGAGGTGAGCAACGCGCCCGCGATGAGCAGGGCGACGCCCACGCTGATGAGGCTCAGGGACTCGGGTCTGATGCGGCGCGGGCGCGTGCCGGTGGCGTTCGTCGCTTCGCTCACGGCGCCTCCACCACGGCTTGCGCCAGGCTGAGCAGCTTGGCGCTGATGACGAGGTTGTTGCGCCGTGCTTCCTTCACGTTGACGTCGAACACGATCCTCTGGTCCGTCATCGACAGGCCGATTACCGCGCCCTCCAGGGCCGCGCCGGGGGCGTCCGACACCGTCAGGACGCCAGTGCCCCGAACGGCCAGCACAAGATCGCGGATGCGGGGTCCGTCCGACGCCGCAATGTACAGAATGGCGCAGTCGGCGAGTTCCCGATGGTTCACCCGCCGCGTGACGATCGGTTTGCCGCGCAGGTACCTTCGCCCCAGCGCGTCGGCGCCCGCG
>DASZQG010000065.1:0-3710 GCA_035550075.1 Hyphomicrobiaceae bacterium
GTCTCGGGGGCCTTCGCCGGCGCCTGCGCCTGTTGTGACGGCGCCGCCGGAGCTGGCGGCGCCGCTGCGGCGGCCGGCGCAGGTGGTGCCGGCTTAGGCGCGGGTGCAGGCTTCGCCGCCACGACCGGCTTGGAGGGCGGCAGGCCGAGCATCTGGTCAAGCTTGGACAGGGTATAGGCGGTCCTCGCCTTGACGGTTGCCTGCAGCTCCAGACTGGTCGCGGTCAGCGCCTCGAGTTTGCTGCAGTCCAGCTCGCCCGCCGGATCGACGGTGCCGAGCGAGTCGATCCTGGCCATCAATTCGTTGGCCTGGGTATCGAACCCCGTGATCCGCTCATCGCGCAGCGCGCGAGCCGCCCGTTCCTCGAATCCGTCATCCGGCCAGCCCTTGGCCGCCTTCAGGAGCTGCAGCTTGGCCTGGACGCGCGGGATGTTCTCCGCGTTGAGCCGGCGCAGCGCTGCGCCGGCCTCATCCACCGCCTTGCCGAAATCCTCCTTCGTGCACCCAGGAGCACCGCTGGCTGCGGTCGTCCACGCCGCCAGGCAAACGACAACGCCGGCCAGCCCCTTCACGCGAGGTCCCAGTCGCCGCATAAGTTCCTTCCACGTTCTGCGCCCCCGCCGCAAGGTATTGACCTACGCCGGAAAACTGTCGCGGGTCAAACGCCCGACCGCGGCGGCCCCCACTGTTGCGCGGGAACCGCAACACGCGCTCAACGCGATGCGGCGCCCGGTTCGCCGAATTCCACTGCCAGCCAACCCGTGCAATTGTTGGGCAATGCGCCGCCGCCTCAGTCTTCCCCTCGCCCTCGTCATTTGCGCTGCCGTGATCGCCGCCGCGGCCGGCGTCGAGTATGCGATGGGGCGGCAGCCGATCTGCAAATGCGGCACCATCAAGCTGTGGCACTCGGCCCGTGGCGACTCGGAAATGTCGCAGCACCTGGCCGACTGGTACACCTACAGCCACGTCCTGCACGGCATCATCTTCTACTGGCTGATCGGCCTGTTCGCGAAGGGCCGCCTGTCGGTGGCGGCGCGGCTGGTGATCGCGATGTTCATCGAGGCCGGCTGGGAGATCTTCGAGAACACCGACTTCATCATCAACCGCTACCGCCAGGGCACGGTCTCCAAGGACTATTTCGGCGACAGCATAATCAATTCCGTCGGCGACATGCTGGCGATGATCGTGGGATTCATCCTGGCATCGCGGCTGCCGGCCTGGGTGACGGTGGCGCTGCTGATCGCCACCGAGGTGATCCTGCTGGTGCTGATCCGCGACAACCTCACGCTCAACATCATCATGCTGATCCACCCGGTGGACGCGATCCGCACCTGGCAGGCGGGCGGCTGACCGCTAGCGCGCTCGCGCTGCGCGCCACGCCAGCGCGGCGATTGCGATCGAGGCGATCCCGCAGCTCACATGAAACGCGATCTGCGGCACCCGCCCGGTCGACGCCGTGACGACCAGGGCGTCGGCGAAACACACGATGGCGCCCAGCGCGAACCACAGCGCCACTGCCCGCCATTCGCGCAGGAGAGCAAACGCCACCGCCAGCAGGCCGAGCCAGACGTTGCGCAAGCCGATGATGGTATGCAGTTCCTGCCCTTCAGGGTGAGCTGCGACGCCAAACGTGCGCGCCGCGCTGCCGGGCGTGAGGAAGAACCGCACGCCGATCACGGTCAGCAGCGCGCCTCCGGCCAGCGCCACCCAGGCCAGCCAGCGCGCCGCGCCATCCTTCTGCTGCCCGGCCATCTGTCTCGCCCCGGACTGTGCAATGCCCTGGCCCGTCAGCGGTCGATCTCGCCGAACACGATGTCGAGCGAGCCCAGGATTGCCGACACGTCGGCCAGCATGTGGCCGCGGTTCATGAAATCCATCGCCTGCAGGTGAGGAAAGCCCGGCGCGCGAATCTTGCAGCGGTAGGGCCGGTTGGTGCCGTCGCTCACGAGATACACGCCGAACTCGCCCTTGGGCGCCTCGACGCAGGCGTAAACCTCGCCCGCCGGCACGTGGAAGCCCTCGGTGTAGAGCTTGAAGTGATGGATCAGCGCCTCCATCGAGCGCTTCATCTCGGGTCGCTTGGGGGGCACCACCTTCTTGTTCTCGGCCACATGCGGGCCCTGCCCCTCGGCGGACATCAGCTTCTCGCAGCACTGGCGCATGATGCGCACCGACTGGCGCATCTCGGCCATGCGGATCAGGTAGCGGTCGTAGCAGTCGCCGTTCTTGCCGATGGGCACGTCGAAATCGAGCTCGGCATAGCACTCGTAGGGCTGGGCCTTGCGCAGGTCCCAGGCGGCGCCCGAGCCGCGCACCATCACGCCCGAGAAGCCCCAGCGGAAGCAGTCTTCCAGGCTCACCACGCCGATATCGACGTTGCGCTGCTTGAAGATGCGGTTGTCGGTGAGCAGCACCTCGATGTCGTCGAGCACCTTGGGGTGCGTCTCGCAGAATTTGGCAATGTCCTCGATCAGCTTCGGCGGCAGGTCCTGATGCACGCCGCCCGGGCGGAAATACTTGGCGTGCATGCGGCTGCCCGAGGCGCGCTCGTAGAACACCATCAGCTTCTCGCGCTCCTCGAAGCCCCACAGCGGCGGGGTGAGCGCGCCGACATCCATCGCCTGGGTGGTGACGTTGAGCAGATGCGACAGCAGGCGGCCGATTTCACTGTAGAGCACGCGGATGAGCTGCCCGCGCCTCGGCACCTCCAGGCCCAACAGCTTTTCGATGGCCAGGCAGAACGCGTGCTCCTGGTTCATAGGCGCCACGTAGTCCAGCCGGTCGAAGTAGCCGATCGCCTGCAGGTAGGTCTTGTGCTCGATCAGCTTCTCGGTGCCGCGATGCAGAAGGCCGATGTGCGGGTCGACCCGCTCGACCACCTCGCCATCCAGCTCCAGCACCAGGCGCAGCACGCCGTGCGCGGCCGGGTGCTGCGGCCCGAAGTTGAGCGTGAAGTTGCGGATTTCAGATTCTGCCATGCGCGCGTCCCGCCCGATCCTTCAAGCGTTCAACCTGCCGCTCACCCTCAGGCCTTGCCGGTGCCGGGCGTTGGCGGCTTCGCCTTCTCGTCGCCGGGCAGCGCGCGCGGCGCGCCCTCCCAGGGCGAGAGGAAGTCGAAGCTGCGGAACTCCTGCTGCAGGTTCACGGGCTCGTAGATCACCCGCTTCTGCTCCACGTCGTAGCGCACCTCGACATAGCCGGTGAGCGGGAAGTCCTTGCGCAGCGGATGCCCCTCGAAGCCGTAGTCGGTGAGGATGCGGCGCAGGTCCGGGTGGTCGGAGAAGAACACGCCGTAGAGGTCCCACACCTCGCGCTCGAACCAGTTGGCGGCGCTCCACACGCCGCTGCAGGACGGCACCGGCGTGTCCTCGTCGGTCGTCACCTTCACGCGGACGCGCCGGTTGTGCTTGAGGCTGAGGAGGTTGTAGACGACCTCGAAGCGCTCCGCCCGGTCCGGATAGTCCACGGCGGTGATGTCCACCACCTGCTTGAAGAGGCAGTTCGGGTTGTCGCGCAGATAGGTCAGCAGCTCGACGATGCGCTCGCGCTCGGCCAGGACGATGAGCTCGCCATGGGCCACCTCGGCCGCGCGCACCAGGCCCGCCTGGGCCCGCGCGAGGTGCTCGCCGAACTGCTTGAGGGCCTCGTCCATCCTCCGTCCTCAGCGCGCGATCGTGCCGGTGCGCTGGATCTTCTTCTGCAATTGCAGG
>DASZQG010000066.1:0-1722 GCA_035550075.1 Hyphomicrobiaceae bacterium
GGCGCCGACGGCGAGCGCCTCTCGAAGCGCCATGGCGCGGTGAGCGTCATGCAGTACCTGGAGGAGGGCTTCCTGCCCGAGGCGCTGCTCAATTACCTGGCCCGCCTGGGCTGGGGGCACGGTGATGCGGAGATGTTCAGCCGCGAGCAGTTCGTGGAGTGGTTCTCCCTGGAGGCGGTGAGCCGCTCGCCGGCGAAGTTCAATCCCGAGAAGCTGCTGTGGCTCAACGCGCAGTACATCAAGGCTGCGGACAACGCGCGCCTGGGCGCGCTGGCCCGGCCGTTCCTGGAGCGCGACGGCTGTGACCTGTCGCGCGGGCCGAAGCTGGAGGACGTGGTCGCCCTGGTCAAGGACCGCGCGGATACCATCGTCAAGCTCGCCGACGAGGCCGTGTACTTCTATCGTGCCCTGCACCCGACGGACGAGCTGCGTGCGCAGCAGTACGCGGCGGAGATCCTGCCGGCGATGAAGCTGCTGCGCGAGAAGCTGGCGGGCGTCGCCTGGGACCGGGCCTCGCTCGGCGCGGCGATCAAGGAGGTCATCGGCGTGCATGGCCTCAAGATGCCCAGGCTCGCCATTCCGCTGCGGGTGATGCTCACCGGCGAGACCCAGACGCCCTCCATCGACGCGGTGCTCGAGCTGATCGGGCGCGAGGAAGTGCTGCGGCGCATGGATGCGGAACTGCCGCGCTTTCCCGGCTGAACAGGGGACAGGCCGCGGTTTCGGGCGGATCGAATCCCGCGAAATGAGATGGAGCTCTCCGAAAGGGCACTTCAAAGGATGCCGCCAGGGCGGCGCCAATCTGTCCCACGGGGATTGTTCGCGGCTCGCCTTGGGGCGATTCGCGAATCCCTCGCAAGCGGCGAGCCGCGCGAGGGACCGCCACGCAAAGAGCGCGTGGCGTCCCAGAACGCATGCGTTCTGGTCGAACCCCTGCGGGGTTCCGGTCCCCGTGGGCATGCGAAGAAAACAAAAACGCCTCCGCAAAGGGTGGCGTTTCTGTTTTCTGGCGTCCCCACAATTACAAACCGTACCCCAAGGGGGCATAACCCTGAACGTTGCAGGGGAATGGCTGGCTGTGCCCGGCCTGCGGCGGGGTGGGCGGGGTAGGCCCAGGACAGCCCCGGCCGCGCCCGTATAAGGGCTACGCCCACTTTCATCAACGTAAGGCAAATTGGGCAATGATGGCCGGCCGGCTCGCTAAGAGTTTTTCCAAATGACTTTCCGGCCACATTGCTATGCGCAGCGCGCTGTCAGACTGATTCTGCCGTTCGACTAGGTCCACAGCGTCTGAGGTAAATCGTCCGGACGTTGCAATTACAAGCATATCGATCTTAGGCGGCTCCCAGAGTTTCATCTGCTCCCGTAGAGTTGCGATATCAGGAGGAGCGACGCTCTTCGTCAACCAGTGCTTGCATTGAATGATCGTGCGTTGCCTACTGGTGCCTGCCAATTCGTCCTCATTTACGCGATAGACCGACAAGTCCCGACCGCGGTCAGAAGCAGTTGTCTTGGTTAACCATTCGGGATTTTCATACCCTGCCGTCGTTGATATCAGCAAGAAAATTAGGCGCTCAAAATCTTCGTCGGATAATTGGTTCCATTTTAGTTTGGTAGCAACAGCGCCTTGCGGTTTGGTGCGAACAAGCGCCCCCAGATCCGCTATCTCCACCGGGAGTGGATCTTTCTCCCCGTACATTGTTTGCCGCAGTCCGTTTCGCA
>DASZQG010000067.1:0-20564 GCA_035550075.1 Hyphomicrobiaceae bacterium
CGCCCAGCTCCTCCGCGCTCACGGTCTCGCCGGTGGCGGCCTTCACCAGCGGCGGGCCGCCGAGGAAGATCGTGCCCTGTTTCCTGACGATGATGCTTTCGTCCGACATCGCCGGCACGTAGGCGCCGCCCGCCGTGCACGAGCCCATCACGCACGCAATCTGCGGAATGCCGAGCGAGGACAGCGTCGCCTGGTTGTAGAAGATGCGACCGAAGTGGTTGGCGTCGGGGAACACCTCGGTGTGCTGCGGCAGGTTGGCGCCGCCTGAGTCGACCAGGTAGATGCACGGCAGCCGGTTCTCGCGGGCCACCTCCTGCGCGCGCACGTGCTTCTTCACCGTCATGGGGAAGTAGGTGCCGCCCTTGATGGTGGCGTCGTTGCACACGATCACGCACTCGCGGCCCGACACGCGCCCCACGCCCGTGATGATGCCGGCCGCGTGGATGTCCTTGGTGTAGAGGCCGTAGGCCGCCATCGGGGAGAGCTCGAGGAACGGCGAGCCCGGATCGATCAGCCGCATCACGCGCTCGCGCGGCAGCAGCTTGCCCCGCGCCACATGGCGCTCGCGCAGCTTGTCGGGCCCGCCCGAGGCCGCCTCCGCCCGCTTCCGGGCTAGGTCGGCCACCAGGGCGCGCATGGCGGCGGCGTTGGCCTTGAACTCCTCCGACGTCGTGGCAACGGAGGTCTTGATCTTCGGCATGGACCGGCATCCCCCAGCGGTTCGCCCCACCTAACCCGCACGAAGGGCAGTTCGCAAGCGGCGGCCGGTTGCTTATTCAGGCTTGAAATTCATCGCCACGCCGTTGATGCAGTAGCGCAAGCCGGTCGGGGGCGGGCCATCCTCGAACACGTGGCCCAGGTGGCTGCCGCACCGACTGCAGTGCACCTCGGTGCGCACCATGCCGTAGCTGCGATCGGTTTCGGTTTCGACCGCGCCGGGCTCGGGATCGTTGAAACTGGGCCAGCCGGTGCCGCTCTCGAATTTCCGTTTGGAGACGAACAGCGGCTGGTCGCAGCCCGCGCAGGTGAAGGTGCCTGCGCGCTTCTCGAAGTTCAGCGCGCAGCTTCCCGGCGCCTCGGTGCCGTGCTCGCGCATGATCGCATATTGTTCGGGCGTCAGGCGCTTGCGCCATTCGGCTTCGGTGCGCGTGACGGGGTATTGCTTGGTGCTCATCGCCTGGCTCCTCCGCCGGGAACGACTAAGGCGCTCCGGCCATTGCTGCTGCTATTTCTTCTCCTCGGGCTTCCTGACTTCGACGGGGACAACCGGGCCGCCGGCGTCTCTCCACCCGCGGAATCCGCCGATGATATGCGCCACCGGCTTCAGCCCCATGTCCTGCGCGGTCTTGGTGGCGAGCACCGAGCGCAGGCCGCCGGCGCAGAAGAAAACGAACTTCTTGTCCTCGCCGAAGCGCGGCTTGTAGTAGGGGCTCTCGGGGTCGAGCCAGAACTCGAGCATTCCGCGCGGAACATGGAAGGCACCCGGCACCTTGCCGTCGCGCGCCAGCTCGCGCACGTCGCGGATGTCGACCAGCACGACGTCGTCGCGCCCGGCCAGCTTTACCGCCTCCGCGGCCGGAATCTCCTCGATTTCCCGCTTGGCGGCGTCCACCATCGACTTGACGCTTTTCGTGATTTTCTGAGGCACGCGCAACTCCTGAAGGCCGCTCCTGTCCGCTCCCACTCCTACGCCAAGCGCCTTCGCGGCGCCACGTTTGCGTGGCTGGTGCGACGACGAATCTGCTAGTCCCGGCCCATGCCCGCGCGCTTTCCGCTGATCCTCGCCGTCCTGTGCCTCGCCGGCTGTGCTGCTGCCGTACCTGGGTATTCCCCGCCCCCGTTCAAGGAGAAGCACAAGTTCGCCAGCGAAAGCGGCGATCTTGAAGGGGACGGCACCTACCGGATGAGCGAAGCGGAGAACAAGCTCGACTGCAAGCATCTCACCGGGTCGATCTATGTCATCATGACCCAGCTCCGCGCCGCGCGCGATCAGGTGCAGCCCTCCGGCGCCGCCACGGCGACCCAGCAGACCTTCGGCCCGCTATTCGGTGACTCCATGCGGGCGGTCGACCCGAAAGTGGTGGATGCGCGGCTGCGTGCCAAGCTGCGCGCCTACAATGCCCAGCTCGCGGCGAAGCACTGCAAGACCGTCGACATCGAAGCCGAGATGGCAAAGCCGCCCGAGGCGCCACGCAAATACTAGCGGGTTAGTCCCTTACGGCGCGGGGAACAGCGCGCCGGTGCGGCCGGTCAGGCGATAGACGACCAGCCCGGCATATTCGCGCATGGCGAAATCGACGCGCCGCAACCCCTCCGGCAGGCTTGGGAAAGGCAGCAGCCGCAGCCGGCGCGGCGTGCGGTAGTCCACCGGCCAGGCGTCCACCGCAAAACCGGCCTGGCGGAAACAGCCGATGGCGCGCGGCATGTGCCAGGCCGACGTGATCAGCAGCCAGCGCTCGCCGGGTTTCGGCTGCAGCAACCGGTGGGTGTACAGTGCGTTCTCATAGGTGTCGCGGGACTTGTCCTCCAGCAGCGCACGGGCCGGGTCGACGCCGAGCGCGGTGAACAGGCGTCCGGCCGCCGCCGCTTCCGGGGGCTCGCGCGCAATCAGCGCGCCGGATCCGCCTGAGAACACCACCCGCGCCTGCGGAAACCGGCGGGCCAGCACGACCGCCTCGGTCATGCGTTCGGCGGCCTCGTTGAGCGGGGCGAGATCCGGACGGCCGACCACGCGTCCGTCACTGGCGCCGCCCAGCACGATCACGCCTGTGATGGCGCGGCCCGGCGCGGACAGGTCGGGGCGCGCGAAGCGGTTCTCCAGCGGACGGATCAGCATCTCGCCCACCGGGGACAGGCCGCACACGAACAGCAGCGCGCAGCCAGCCAGCGCCAGCCGCACCCCGGCGCGCTTCCAGCGAGTGACCGTCAGCAGGACGCCGCCGATGATGGCGGCCACCATCAGCGATGAAGGTTGCGCCAGGAACCATGCCACCTTGGCAACGACAAAGAACACCCTCTCCCCCTCCGGCCCGCCGATGCCTCAGGGCGAGCCTTCTGCCCGCGCCTTCAGCGCACTGTTCATCGCCGCAAAGCCGGCCTTGGTCGACGCGCCGACCATCCAGAAGATCGGCGCCACCAGCAGGCCGCGAAACGTCTCGAACTGCTCGAAGCGGCAGCGTCCGGCATCCTCCGGCAACACACGGAAACCATGCTCGCCGTCAAACAGGCCGGGCATACCGAGGTGCCCGAGCCATCTCAGCTCGCGTCCCGGCTCCAGATGCACGATCGTAGGCGTGAAGGTCATCGCGCGCTGGCCCGGCGGTGTCAGCGTGACGGCCACGCGCTCGCCAACCGCGAAGCGCCCGCTCACCGTCGCGAACGGGTTCCACGCGGCCCATTGGCCTGTATCGATCAGGATGGACCACACCTTTTCGGCGGACGCCAGGATGCCAATTTCCGTATGGATGGTCCGCATGGATCACCTGCGCGTGCGCGCAGGCCGGGCTGCGGCGTGTTTTTCCACGTTCAGCGCCACGGCGGCGCGGATAAGCGCTTTGAAGGCTGTCTCATTGATCCGGTCGCCTTCGCGGATATCGATGGCGCGGCGCACGTTGCCCTCGAGGCTTGAGTTGAACATGTGCGCCGGATCCTTGAGCGCGGCCCCCTGGGCAAAGGTCAGCTTCACATAGTCCCGGTAGGTTTCCCCGGTGCAGATGAGGCCCGCGTGCTCCCACACCGGCACGCCCGACGGGTTCGACGGCTTGCGCCATTTCACCGCCTCGACCACGTCCGGGTCGGCGGCGCGGATGAGCGCACGCACGCGCGCCAGCACCTCGCCGCGCCAGTCGCCGAGTTGCTTGATGCGGGCGTCGATGAGCTTCGATGGCGACGCACCATCCTGACCTGGCTTATCCTTCACGCTGGCCTCTCCACGCTCGCTCACAAGCTACCTTCGCTTTGCGGCCGGTATCGTGACGCAGGCGGCCCCAATGTTGCAAGGCGCGCGGAACGGGAAGGGTTGCGGGAAGTTGCCGTGGCAAGCGCTTGCCCGTGCCGAGCCCGCGGGGGTATTGACCACGGTGGTGGCGCGAGCCGCTTGCCCTGTTCGGGAGTAGCAATATGCCCAGCACTGTCCGCCTGCACCGCGTCCTGACCACGAAGCCCGAAAAGGTATATCGCGCCTTCCTCGAGGCCGACGCCATGGCCAAGTGGCTGCCGCCCAACGGCTTCACCTGCACCGTGCACCAGCTCGACGCGAAGGTCGGCGGCACCCACAGGATGTCGTTCCGCAACTTCACCACGGGCGCGAGCCACGCCTTCGGCGGCAGTTATCTGGAGCTCGTGCCCGGCGAGCGCCTGCGCTACACGGACAAGTTCGACGATCCGAACCTGCCCGGCGAGATGCAGGTGACGGTGACGCTCAAGAAGGTTTCGGTCGGCACCGAGATCAGCATCGTGCAGGAGGGTATTCCCGACGCCATTCCCGCGGAGGCCTGCTATCTCGGCTGGCAGGAGTCGCTGCGCAACCTGGCGAAGCTGGTCGAGCCGGAGATTGGGGGATAGCCCCCTCACCCCATCCGTTCCACTGCCACCGCGGTCGCCTCGCCGCCGCCGATGCACAGTGAGGCCACGCCCTTGTCCTGGCCGTATTTCTCCATCGCATGCAGCAGCGTGACGATGATACGCGCGCCTGAGGCGCCGACCGGGTGGCCGAGTGCGCAGGCGCCGCCGTGCACGTTGACCTTCTCGTGCGGCAGGCCGAGATCGCGCATGGCCGCCATCGCCACCACGGCGAACGCCTCGTTGATCTCGTAGAGGCCGACATCCTTGGCGCTCCAGCCGACCTGCTCCAGCACCTTCTTGATGGCGCCGATGGGCGCGGTGGTAAACCAGGCCGGCGCCTGCGCGACGCCGGCGACGCCGGAGATCTTGGCCAGCGGCTGCAGCTTGCGCCGCTTGGCTTCGCTCGCCCGCATCAGCACCAGCGCCGCGGCGCCGTCCGAGATCGAGCTGGAGTTGGCAGGCGTCACCGTGCCGCCCTCGCGGAAGGCCGGCTTCAGCTTGGGGATCTTGGCGAGGTCGGCCGTGAAGGGCTGCTCATCCTGTGCAACATCCACCGCGCCGCCGCGGCCCTTCACGCTGACCGACACCATCTCCTTGGCGAACGATCCGTCCTCGTTGGCCTTCTTGGCGCGCTTCAGGCTCGCGGTGGCGAAGGCATCCTGCGCCTCGCGCGTGAACTGGTAGTGCTGCGCGGTATCCTCCGCGTAGGTGCCCATCAGGCGGCCCTTGTCGAAGGCGTCCTCCAGGCCGTCGAGGAACATGTGGTCCTTGACCTCGGCGTGCCCGAGCCGGGCGCCGGAGCGCATCTTCGGCAGCAGGTAGGGCGCGTTGGTCATGCTCTCCATGCCGCCGGCCACGATCACGTCGGCCGGCCGCGCGTGCAGGGCATCGTAGGCCTGCATCACGGTTTTCATGCCCGAGCCGCACATCTTGTTGACCGTCGTGCACGGCACCGTGTTGGGAATGCCTGCGAAGATGGAGGCCTGCCGCGCCGGCGCCTGGCCCTGCCCGGCCGGCAGCACGCAGCCCATCAGCACCTCGCTCACCTCGTCCGGCTTCACCCCACCGCGTTCGACTGCCGCCTTGATGGCGGCGCTGCCGAGCTGGGGTGCCGTGAGCGGCGCGAACGCGCCCTGAAAGCTGCCCATGGCGGTGCGCGCCATGCCGACGACGACGACGGGGTCTTCCTGTGCGGTGGTCATGGGGATGCTCCTTGTCTTGTCCCGATGGAGCACGGCGAAGGGGGCGCGGTCAACTCGCCCGCGGTTCGCTATCCCATCCTTATGGGCGAAAGATCAGGCCGGCCGGATCGGCGCGTCCGGCGTCTCTGCCCGCATGCCGAGCCGCTCGATCAGGCGCTCGTCCTTGCTGCGCTCCGGGTTGGGCGTGGTGAGCAGCCGGGAGCCGACGAAGATCGAGTTGGCGCCTGCCAGGAAGCACAGCGCCTGCGCCTCGTCCGTCATGTGCTCGCGTCCGGCCGACAGCCGCACCACGGAGGCCGGCATGGTGATGCGCGCCACCGCGATGGTGCGCACCAGGTCGATGGGGTCGACCCGCTTGGATTTGCCGAGCGGCGTGCCCTCGACCTGCATCAGCATGTTGATCGGCACGCTCTCGGGATGCACCGGCAGGTTGGCGAGCTGGCACAGCATGGAGGCGCGGTCGCGCTCGGTCTCGCCGATGCCGAGAATGCCGCCGCAGCACACCGCCATGCCGGCGTCGCGCACGTGCGCCAGCGTCTCCAGGCGGTCGGCGTAGGTGCGGGTGGTGACGATGCTGCCGTAGTACTCAGGAGAGGTGTCGACGTTGTGGTTGTAGTAGTCGAGCCCGGCCTCCTTGAGCCGGCGCGCCTGCTCCGCGGTCAGCATGCCGAGCGTCATGCAGGTTTCCATGCCGAGGTCCTTCACCGCGGCCACGGTCTCGCACAAGTCGTCGATGTCGCGGTCTTTGGGTGAGCGCCAGGCGGCGCCCATGCAGAAGCGGGTGGCGCCGTTCGCCCGCGCCTGCTTCGCCTCGGCCAGGATCGCCTCGGTGTCCATCAGCTTGCTGGCCTTCACCCCCGTCTCGAAGTGCGCGCTCTGGGCGCAGTAGCCGCAATCCTCGGGGCAGCCCCCGGTCTTGATCGACAGAAGCTGGGCGAACTGCACGGCGCCGGGATCGAAATGGCGCCGGTGGATGGACTGCGCGGTGAACACCAGCTCGGTGAAGGGCAGGTGGAACAGCTCGAGCATTTCCTCAAGCGTCCAGTCATGGCGGATGGTGCCGAGCGCACTGCGCGTGCGCACATCCTGTTGTCTGCCAATCTGGTTCATGCCGTTGTCTTCATCCCCGGTCTGCGCGGCGGTGTCCGCGGTTCCACAAAGGCACCTTAGCGGCTAACCGCGGGCGCGGAAACGGCGATCGTGCGCGGTCAAAAGTGTTTCATTGACACAGGCTGGCCCGCGGGCCGCGCAACCATTCCCCGCCCGGAACGTTTCCCGGCTGGAGGTTGCCATGCAAGACGTCGAACTCAGGATCGTCGACGGCCCCGACAAGCCGGACCTGCAATGGGCGGTGGCCTATCCCGACAGGCACCTGCACATTCATTTCGACACCCAGACGGACGCGGTCGCCGCGCACCTCGACCGGATGGATGAGCTTGGGGACGGCACGCAGTTTCGCCTGTACGGCCATCTCGTCTCCGGCGAGTACAAGGGCTGGCGCTTCGTCGGCGTCTACGACTTCGGGGCGCGCTCGGGCGTCATCAGGGCCGAGGCGCCCCGCTAGCCTCACAGCATGCCGGGGCGGAACAGCGAGCGGTAGCTCACCTCGCGGCCCGCGACCATGAACTCGCCATCGCCGCGATAGTGGATGGTGCGCGGCACCCTGGGCGAGGCCGCCACGTGCGCCTTGACCACCTCGAAGATGAAAAAGTTGTACCGCCGCACGAGGCGGGCGTCGGCCAGCCGGCATTCGAAATTCGCGTAGCATTCCTTGATCAGCGGCGCCTTGACCTGCTCCGCGGGCGCCGCCGTCAGCTTGAACTTCTCGAACTTGTTCACGCTGGCGCCCGAGCAGTTGCCGATGCCGACCACCGTCTTGGCGATGTCGGCGGTGGGCACGTTGATGACACACTCCCGGCTGCGCTTGACCAGCTCGTGGCTGTGGTTGCCCTCGGCGATGATGCAGCCGACCAGCGACGGCGTGAATTCCATCACCGTGTGCCAGCCCATCGTCATGATGTTGCGCTCGCCCTTCCAGGCCGAGCTGACGAGCACGATCGGCCCCGGCTCCAGAAAGCGGCGCACGTTCCAGACCGGAAAATCCTTCTTCGTGTAGGCGCGCATGGCCGTGGCGGCCTCAGGCCGACTCCGCAAACAGCTCACGCCCGATCAACCAGCGCCGGATCTCGCTGGTGCCGGCGCCGATCTCGTAGAGCTTGGCGTCGCGCAGCAGGCGGCCGGTCGGGAAGTCGTTGATGTAGCCGTTGCCGCCGAGGAGCTGCACGGCATCGAGCGCGATCTGCGTCGCCTTCTCGGCCGCGTACAGGATGGCACCGGCGGCGTCCTTGCGCGCCGTCTCCCCCCGGTCGCACGCCTTCGCCACCGCATACACGTAGGCGCGGCAGGCGTTCATGGTAGTATACATGTCCGCCAGCTTGCCCTGCACGAGCTGGAATTCGCCGATCGGCTGCCCGAACTGCTTTCGCTGATGGACGTAGGGGATCACCACGTCCATCGCGGCCTGCATGATGCCGACCGGGCCGGCCGCCAGCACCACGCGCTCGTAGTCGAGCCCGCTCATCAGCACGTTGACGCCCTTGCCGACCTCGCCCAGCACGTTCTCGGCCGGCACTTCGCAGTCCCGGAACACCAGCTCGCCGGTGTCCGAGCCGCGCATCCCCATCTTGTCGAGCTTCTGCGAGGTGGAGAATCCCTTGAAGCTTTTTTCGATCAGGAACGCCGTGATCCCGCGCGGACCGCCCTTGGGGTCCGTCTTGGCGTAGACCACAAGCACGTCGGCGCAGGGCCCGTTGGTGATCCACATCTTGCTGCCGTTGAGGACATAGCGGTCGCCCTTCTTGTCGGCGCGCAGCGTCATCGACACGACGTCGGAGCCCGCGTTCGGCTCCGACATGGCGAGGGCGCCGACGTGCTCGCCCGAGATCAGCTTGGGCAGATACCTGCGCTTCTGTGCGTCCGAGCCGTTGCGGCGGATCTGGTTGACGCACAGGTTGGAGTGGGCGCCGTAGGAAAGGCCGATTGCCGCCGACCCTCGACTTATTTCCTCCATGGCGATGCAATGCTCGAGGTAGCCGAGGCCGGAGCCGCCGTACTCCTCCTCCACCGTGATGCCATGCAGGCCGAGCTCACCGAGCTTCGGCCAAAGCTGGCGCGGAAACTCGTTGGTCTTGTCGATCTCGGCGGCGAACGGCGCGATCTCATCCGCCGTCACCCCGCGCACCGTGGCTCGGAGCTGATCGGCGGTCTCGCCGAGGTCGAAGTTGAGGGTGGGGAGATCGTTGGGGATCATCGTCTGTGTTCTCCTGGCGTCGTCCGCTCTGGCTAGCGCCGGCGGCGCGCGCGGGCAAGAAGCGAATGTGTGAACGCCCCCCGATGCCGGCCTTTACGGCCGTGGGGTGACGCTTCCATAGTGCGCATAACGAGGAATTGGATCAGCCGCATGTCGCACGAGAAGCCTTCCGTCATTCCCTGGCCACCGTTGCTGTTCGCGGGGGCGGTTGCGGCGGGCCTCATCCTTGGCGAGCTGTCGCCGCTGCCCTGGCCCGGGCTCGACGACCGGCCGGCGCGGATCGCCGGCTATGCGCTGGGCCTTGTCGGCGTCGCGCTCGCAGGCTGGGGGATCTTCACGCTGATGCGCGCCGGTACCACCGTGCAGCCGCACAAGACGGCTGGGCGGCTCGTCACGGAAGGCGCGTTCCGTTTCCGGCGCAACCCGATCTACATGGGCGAGGTGCTGGTCTTCCTGGGTCTCGCGCAGGTCACGTACAATATCTGGCTGGCGATCATGGCGCCGGTGTTCGCCGTTGCAATTCTGTTCTTGTCCATCCTTCCCGAGGAGCGCCATCTTGAAGCGCGCTTCGGAGACGAGTACCGAGACTACAAGGCGCGCACGCGCCGCTGGTTCTGACGTCGAGCACGGGCGATGCCGCGCAGCGAGCAGGAGGAAGAGCAGGAATTCCTGGCGGACTTGAAGGCGCGGTCGGGCCGCGACCTTGCCGAGTGGATGGCGGCGATCGGCGCCATGGGGTTCACCGACAAGAACCAGACCATCGACTGGCTGCGCACGCAGGGTTTCCCGTTCGCGCGCGCCTCGTGGCTGGAGCGCATCCACTCTAATGGCGGCCGCCCGATCTATGCCGAGTCGGTCTCCAGGCCTGAGAGCCCGCCACCGGCCGAGCGGCCGAAGCCCAAGCCGCGCAATCCCGAGCGCGAGGCCCGCGAAGCGGCGCAGATGGACAAGCTGCTGGCAGCTGCCAAGGGCTACCGGCCGCTGTATCACCTGCTCGAGACCCGCATCCGCCAGGCGTTGCCGGCGGCGGTGGTCACCCCGAAAGCCGCGTATGTCTCAATCGGCGCGCCCAGGGAGTTCGCGGCCGTCACGCTGCACGCGACCGAAGTGCGGCTCGGACTGGCCCTCGGCGATCACCCCTTCGATCCGCAGCTCCAGAAGGCCCGCATGAAAGGGGTCGGCGCCTCCATCACCCACATGCTGTTGCTGACCGATGCCCGCCAGGTGAACGATGACCTGTTGGCGCTGGTGCGCCTCGCCGCCGAGCGCGGCGGCTGAACGCGGATCACGGAAAAGCCAGATTTCCGACCCCATATTTTCGGCTGAGCAGGAGGTGCGGGGATGTCGAGCCTCACGCGTTGTAGCCTGTCCGCGGTCGCGCTGGCGATCGGCGGGCTTGGTTTTGCGTCCGTCGCCAACGCCCAGGCGGCCCAGCGCGACACCATTGCCGATGTGCTGAAACGCACCGCCGACAGCCGCGCGCAGACCGCGCCCGCGCCGGCGACCCCGCCGCCCGACGCTTCCGCCGCCAAGGATCCGCGCGAGGGCGACCCGACCTTCGAGCAGGCGCAGCGGATGATGAAGGCCGTGGACGCCATCCTCCAGGATGCCGCCAAGCAGCGCGGCGAGGCCCGCAAGTTGCCCCGCGAGCGCGACTTCCTCATGAAGCCGCTGTGGACGGAAACGCGCGAGGACCGCGAAAAGAAAGTCAGCGACCTGCTGGAGTCGGCGCTCGGCATCGTCACCGATGTGCCCATCGTCGACATCCAGCGCAAGATCGACGGCCTGCGCAGGAACATCCGCGAGCTCGAGGATCGCATCGTCAGGTTGCGCGAGAAGCAGATCGGCGCGCCCAAGGACGGCGTGCTGCCGGGCTACATCACCGACACCGTCGACAGCCTGGGCCAGCAGATCGACGAAACCAGGAAGCGGATCGAAGCGAACCGCGACGAGATCGACAAGGCCAAGAACGAAATCCGCGACGCGCTGGCCAAGTCCGGCATCACGCTGACCCCGGAGCAGACCGACCTGCTGCTCGACACGGTGCTGTCGGGCGACCTGGTGCGGCTGGTGGCGGTCTTCAACTCGGCCAAGCTGGTCGACGGCCAGCTCGCCAAGCTGCTGGCGGCCTCGGGCGAGAACATCGGCGCGGCGCGCAAATATTTCGCCATGCACGCGGCGCTGTTTGCCCTGCTGGTGCATGCGCAGGACATGCTGATCGAGAAGATCGACAAGCAGTACCTGCCGAAGCTGTCCGCCATCGAGGCGGACATCAAGGCAGCGCGGCTGCGCACCGCCGAGCTGCTGAAGGCGGAGAACCGCGACGACCAGAAGCGCACGCTGGAGAGCAACCGCGAAAGCCAGCGGCTTGCGGACGACGCGGCCAAGGGCTATCGCCGCTACCTGCTGCAGCAGCGCG
The DNA here is from genome assembly GCA_035550075.1 of Hyphomicrobiaceae bacterium. GTDB lineage: Bacteria > Pseudomonadota > Alphaproteobacteria > Rhizobiales > Hyphomicrobiaceae > AWTP1-13. The sequence goes on from DASZQG010000067.1 coordinate 11,495, forward strand.
AGCAGGTGGCCAAGGCGCGCCAGCGCGCCACCCACGACCTGCGCATCGCCGACAACACCTACGAGACGGTGGAAGCGAGCTTCCAGCTCCGCAACCTGATGCGGGATTCGGCGGCCTCGTTCGAGGCGATCCAGAAGCTCGAAGCGCCGACCTTCGACCAGATCTTCAAGAACGAGGAGCTGCGGCGCGAGTTCGAGAATCTCACACGTAAGCTCGACGGGCCGACCAGCTAGCGAAAATATTTCGCAACGAAATTTGTAAAGCAGAGCAGGGCGTTGCATCGACGGCGACGCCCAAGTTTCCATTGTTCGAACACAAAACGTCCCCACATTGATCGTCTCGTTGCAAACAAGTGCGTGGGTGAACGTGGAGGCATGGCCCCTGCTGCCAAGGTCCTTTCGTCTCTTTCGAGGGCTGCTGAGATCGTGTCGACAAGACTGTCGATTGCCGCCGTTCTAGGCCTCACGCTCTTCACCCTGCTGCCGGCGGGAAACTTCGCGCCGTCGCTGGCCGCGGTGCGAGCCGCGGCGAACAAGCCAGCACCTGCGCCGCTCACCACCGCAAGCGCACCGCCTGCGCACAAGGCCGTGCCGCCGACGCCGATCGACATCGTGCGCGCCAAGCCGGTGCCGCTGGTGAGCCCGGCGGAGCCGGCCGCCCAGCCGCCTGCCAGCGAGTCCGTGCAGGTTGCAGCGCGCCGCCGCCACCGCCATCGCCAGCCGGAGCCCACCGAGCCCGCCGCCGCCAAGCCGTCGCCGGACGACAAGTCGGCGCCGGTGATGAAGGATGCCGCCAAGCAGGAGCCGGCGCCGCCGGGCAAGGACGAGAAGACACCCGATGTGCAGCAGGCGGCCGAGGCGCCCAAGCCCGACGTCTGGTCGGACGCGGAGGTCATCGCGGCGCTGCGCCAGTGCGTCCGCCTGCTGGCGCCGATCAGCGCCAAGATCGAAGTTTCCGAACCACTCAAGCACGAGGAATGCGGCGATCCGGCCCCTGTTGTCCTGCGCAGCATCGACAAGGTCGAGCTGCAGCCGCCGGCGGTGGTCAACTGCGCGATGGCGGCAAGCCTCTACCACTGGGTCGAAGACACGCTGCAGCCCACTGCTCAGGACGTGCTGGGCACGCACATCACGCGCCTGCGCAACCTGTCGGGCTACGCCTGCCGCAACCGCAACGGCAGCCTGCATGGCGCCGACAAGCTGAGCGAGCACGCGCGCGCCAACGCCATCGATATCGCGAGTTTCGTCACCGCCGACGGGCGCACCGTCGATGTCTCGCACGACTGGGGCCCGACCAAGCGCGAAGAGCGCGAGGCGGCCAAGATCGCCGCCGAGCAGGCGCGCCAGCAGAAGGAACGGGCCAAGGAGGAGGCCGCCGCCTCCAAGGGCAAAGGCAAAGACGAAAAGGCAAAGACGCATGTGGCATCGCGCACCGACAGCGGCGTCGGCGTCTCGGCCGCGGACCGGCGCAGGTTCAAGATCGCCGCCAGGGCACCAATCGACACCACCGAGCTGCGTCGGCTCGGCAAGGGCGCGCCGAAGGCGGAAGCCGCGGCGGAGCGCAAGGGCGCTATTCCCGTCCCCGCCGCGCCATCCAAGCCCGCCAAGGTGACGGAGGAAGGCGTGTTCCTGCATCGCCTGCACAAAGGCGCGTGCGGAACATTCGGGACGGTGCTGGGGCCGGAGGCGAATGCGGCCCACAGCAACCATCTGCATTTCGATCTGGCGCCGCGCCGGCATAAAGCCTTTTGCGAATAGGCGCACAGCCCGCGGCCGCCGGGTGGACCGGCGTGGTGAGGCGGCCTAGACTGGCGCAAAGCGGCTCGCCCGCGTTGCATATCCAGGTGATCAATGGACCACGCCCCGACCGAGACGCCGGAACGCAAGGCTTTCTACGCTCGCATCGACAAGCAGAACATGACGCCTCTGTGGACCGTCATGAGTTCCCTGATCACGCCCGAGCCCAAGAGCGCCTGCGTGCCGGCCGTGTGGCGGTTCGGTGAGATCCGCACGGCGATGCTGGAGGCGGGCAAGCTGATCACCGCCAAGGAAGCCGAGCGCCGCGTGCTCGTATTGGAGAACCCCGGCCTGCGCGGGCAGTCGCGGATCACCACGTCGCTCTATGCCGGCGTGCAGCTCGTGATGCCGCACGAGGTGGCACCCGCCCACCGCCATTCACAGTCGGCGCTCCGGTTCGTGCTGGAGGGTAACGGCGCCCACACCTCGGTCGACGGCGAGCGCACCGCGATGCATCCCGGCGATTTCATCATCACGCCCTACATGGCCTGGCACGACCACGGCAACGAGACCGACGAACCGATTTTCTGGCTGGACGGCCTCGACATCCCGCTGATCCAGATGCTGGATGCCTCGTTTGTCGAACACCACGAGGAGGAGGAGCAGCCGATCGGCAAGCCGGCCGGCGATTCGCTCGCCCGCTACGGCGCCAACCTGCTGCCCGTCGATCACCACCGCAACGGCTCGGCCACGTCGCCGATTTTCAACTATCCCTACGACCGCACCCGCGAGGCCCTGGCTCAGCTCCAGAAGGCGGGCAACTTCGACCCCTGCCACGGCATCAAGATGCGCTACTCCAACCCCGTCACCGGCGACCACGCCATGCCCACCATGGGCACCTTCATTCAGCTGCTGCCCAAGGGCTTCAAGACCAGCCGCTATCGCTCCACCGACGCCACCATCTTCGTCGCCATGGAGGGAACCGGCCGCACGCGCGTCGGCGACAAAACCCTCGACTGGGGCCCGAAGGACATCTTCGTTGCCCCGAGCTGGGCGCCGGTCTCCCACGAAGCCGACGAGGAGAGCGTGCTGTTCAGCTTCTCCGACCGCCCGGTGCAGGAGAAGATCGGCGTGTGGCGCGAGGACCGCGGCAACGCCTGATGGCGCCGCACCGCAGCCCGACTGCCGCCACGCTCAAAACAGCCGGCAGGGGCGTCCGCTGACCGTGCAGTGCTTCGATGACGCCCCGCCCCCGCAGCGGGTGCTGCGATCCTGCGCCTGCGACCAGAAGCGGTAGCGCCAGCCGTAAGCCTGGCGTGCCTCGACGCGCCACCTGGCGAGGGCGTTGCGGGTGGCGCGCCGCTCGCGCTCCGCATCGCTGACGCGAGCGGCAGACCGGGATTTGGCGGAGATCGTATTTCTGCATTCCTTGGCCGCCATGGCCGGGCCGGCCGCAATTGCCGCCGCAAGGGCCACCGCCGCAGCGAGAGAAATCAAGCGCAGCATCATCGACTTTCTCCGTCGTTGCTCCACGCGCGCCTACCGCGGCGCCAGCGTCCACGTGCCGAGCGCGTCCTTGGCGATCTCATCGCGCTTCGTCGAAATCGTAATGTACTCACCGGCCGCCCAGCGGCGCGCAAACGAGCGGTAGTAGGGCGACATCGGGTTGCCCGATTGCCCGGTGGTCTGGATGTAGAGCGAGGCGTCGAGGTCGGCGAGGTCGTAGATGCCTCGGTAGCTGGAGGCGTGGCGGTTGGCGAACTCCGGCTCGGTCCCGAAATCGACCTTGCCGCGGTTCAGCGTGTAGGTGCCGCCGGGGCTCGGCACCTCGACGTTGAAGTATGGCCTGAGGGCGGCGATGCTGCTGAAAGGCTGCTGCTCGCCGAGGGCAATGTGCGCTTTTCCCCACCTCCAGGCCTTGCGGTCGGGCCCGTAGCGCTTGGTGAGATCGGCGAGTGCCGCATTGAGGGCAGCGGCGAGCTTCGCCCCGCAACCTTGGTGCACCGGCACGCCGCGGTCGTCGCACCAGCGCCGGCTGTTGGTGCGGCCCTCGAGCAGGCGGATCAGGGCCGTGGCCCGCTCGTCGAAGAAGCGCGGGAACGCGGCGCCGAGGTCGTCAGCGTAGATGGCCTTGAGGGCTTCCTGCAGCCAGGCGGTGAAGATCAGCGGCTCGGGCGCATCGGCCCGCATGCTGGCGTCCCAGGTGGTGAGCTGGTCGAGCAGCGCGTCGTCAGTGATGCCCCCGGCCTGCGCCGCGGCGATCATCAGCGGCTGCAGGCGGGCGATGGCCGGGTCGACCACGTCGAGCTGGGCGGCGCGCATGCTCGCCATGTCATGCCCGGTGCGGTCGAGCACCAGCTCCTGCAGGCGCTTCTGGCGGAAATCGGCATCCCAGTCGTAGGTGATGAGATAGGGGTAGCCGGCGGGCACGATGCGCGCGTTGGCGGTGCCGATGGCGCCGGCCGGCGGGTTCTCCGCGCGCGGCAGGCTGCCGAAGGGGATGGTCCCCTTCCAGTCGTAGGTGGCGTCCCAGCCCGGCACCGGCGCGCGACCCGCCACCTTGTTGGCGGGGTCGCGGATCGGCACGCGGCCGGGCGCGATGTAGCCGATGTTGCCGGCGGTGTCGGCGACAACCATGTTTTGCATCGGCACCACGTAGCTGCCCATGTGGGCGATGTAGGCACCGACGGTGCGCACGCTGGGGTCGATCATCCCGGCAGCGATGGTGGTGTCGTCATCGCTGAGCGCGGTCCACTGCAGGGCGGCGACGTAGCCGGGCGCCAGCACTTTATCGAGATCGCGATAGAACCCGGGCAGCACCGGGCCGTGGCGGGTGCTGCGGCGCTCGACCGTGCGTTCGCCGGCTCCCTTCACCTTGATCGTCATCGGCTGGACAACAAACGGCTGGCTGCCGTCGGGTGTGAGATATTCGCCCGGCTTGTCTGGGTTGACCTTCTCGATGAAGACGTCCTGCACGTCAGCCTCTGTGTTGGTGAAACCCCAGGCAATTGCATCACCACGCCCGAGCACCACCAGCGGCACTCCGGCCAGCGTGGCGCCGGCCATGTTGGCGGGCGGCGCTCCGGGCTGCTCCAGCGCCAGGTGCGCGAGATACCAGATCGAGGGCGCGGTAAGGTGCAGGTGCGGATCGTTGGCGAGCAGCGGCTTGCCGCTCACCGTGCGCGCGCCCGACACCACCCAGTTGTTGGAGGCGGCGGTGCCAAGCAGGTCATCGACCAGTGTCGCCGCGGCGTGCTTCTCGGCCACGGCCGGGCGGCGCAGCGGATAGAGCTGCGCAAGCTCCGGCAGCGGCGGCGGCGGGTCGCCCGCGTCCGGCGGCATCAGGTCCTCGATCTCGGCCGAAGACAGCCCCTGTGCGGCCAGGGCCAGCCGCAGCAGCTCGTGGTTGAGATTGGTGGAGAGCTGCAGCGCCATCATCTTGATGACCGCCACGCTGTCGGCGGGCCGCCAGGGCTCGGGCGCGTAGCGCAAAAGCCAGAACTGTGGCGGCAGGCGCGGCTCCAGCAGACCGGCGCTGCGCTCCAGGTAGGCGTTGACGCCGCGCGCATAGGCGTCCAGCAGCTTGCGCACCTCGGGCCGCAGCGCCTGCATCGAACGTTCAGCGTGGCCGTAAAGATCGAGCGTGCGCAGGAACACGTCGGTATTGAAGGTATGCTCGCCCAGGATTTCCGACAGCCGCCCTTGCGCGGTGCGGCGCAGCACCTCCATCTGCCACAGCCGGTCCTGCGCGTGCACGAAGCCGAGCGCGCAGTAGAGGTCCTCGATCGACTTGGCGAAGATGTGCGGGACGTCCTCGCGGTCGCGCACGATCTCGACCGGCGCCGACAATCCCGGAATCGCGAGCTTGCCCGAGGCGGAAGGCACCGTGTTGCGCAGGCCAACGTAGAGGGCGCCCGCCGCGCAGGCCGCAACCAGTACGAGGGCGCCGGCAAGGAGTGCAGACCATCGCAGAATTCGTTTCATGCGGGACACGGCGACCGGGCTGGCAGAAGCAGGGAGACGGCTTCGCGGCATTCTAAGGCTGGCGCAGCCCCGCGCTAAGCGTCTTTTGCCGGCGGCCCACGGGCAGAAACACCACTGACACTCCGGCCAGCACCAGGACCATTCCGGCGAGCCGCAGTGGCCCGAATCGCTCTCCGAGCGTCAGCCACGACGCGGCGGCCGCCATCACCGGCACCAGCAGCGCGAACGGCGCCACCTGGGTGGCCGAGTATTTGTGCAGCAGCATACCCCACACCGCATAACCGATCGTGGTGGAGATGATCCCCATGTAGAAGAGCGCAAATGCATCGAACCAGGTCGCCCGCTGCAGCGCGGCAGCCAGCGCGCCCGCGCCGTCGAAATACAGCGATAGCGCCAGCATGGGCAGCGGCGGCACCAGCGCCAGCCACGTCATCAGGCCCAGCATGTCGGAGGTGCGATAGCCGCCGGCGAGCTGCTTCAGAAGGATGTTGCCGACGGCGAAAACGACAGGGGACACCAGTGTCAGGCCAAGCCCCAGGAAGGTCATGGAATCGCCGCCCACGGTCGCAGCGATGCAGCCGAGCCCCGCGGTAGCTATGGCCATGCCGGCGTAGTCGCGCGCCTCCGGCCGTTCGCCCAGGAGCATCGCGAACAGCACGGTGAAGAGCGCCTGCGTCTGCACGATCACCGCCGCCAGCCCCGGCGGCATGCCGTTGGCGATGCCGAGAAACTGGAACAGGAACTGGCCGGCGAACAACGTCAACCCGATCGGGATCAGCACGCGCCAGGGCACCGGCGGGCGGGCGAGCGCGACCGCGGGCAGCGCGGTGACGAGGAAGCGCAGCGCGACGAGCTGCGAGGGGGTGAAGGTCTCGAGCGTCAGCTTGGTAAAGACGAAGGCGACGCCCCAGAGCGCCGCAACCAGAACCGCCAGCGCGACGTCTGAGGCCTTCATCCGCCCCGCGCTCAGTAGATCACGACGCTGCGGATGCTCTTTCCGGCGTGCATCAGGTCGAAGCCCTTGTTGATGTCGGTGAGCGGCAGGGTGTGCGTGATCATCGGGTCGATCTGGATTTTCTTCTCCATGTACCAGTCCACGATTTTGGGCACATCGGTGCGCCCGCGCGCCCCGCCGAAGGCGGTGCCTTTCCATACGCGGCCCGTGACGAGCTGGAACGGCCGCGTCGCAATCTCGGCTCCCGCCGGCGCCACACCGATGATGACCGAAACGCCCCAGCCGCGATGGCAGGCCTCCAGCGCCTGGCGCATCACGGTGACATTGCCCGTGCAGTCGAAGGTGTAGTCGGCGCCGCCGATCTGGTCGGCGCCCTTCTTGGTCATATCGACGAGGTGCGCGACGAGGTCCTTGCCCGCTTCCTTCGGGTTGACGAAATGCGTCATGCCGAAGCGTTCGCCCCACGTTTTCTTGTCGTTATTGAGATCGACCCCGATGATCATGTCGGCGCCGGCGAGCTTGAGGCCCTGGATCACGTTGAGGCCGATGCCGCCCAGCCCGAACACGATCGCCTTGGCGCCCGGCTCCACCTTGGCGGTGTTGAGCACCGCGCCGATGCCGGTCGTCACCCCGCAGCCGATGTAGCAGACCTTGTCGAAGGGCGCGTCCTCGCGGATTTTTGCCACCGCGATCTCCGGCAGCACCGTGTAGTTCGAGAACGTCGAGGTACCCATGTAGTGGAACAGCCTCTTCCCCTGAAGCGAGAAGCGCGAGGAGCCGTCGGGCATCACGCCCTGGCCCTGGGTGGCGCGGATCGCCGTGCACAGGTTGGTCTTGCGCGACAAGCACGAGGGGCACTGCCGGCACTCGGGCGTGTAGAGCGGAATGACGTGGTCGCCCTTCTTCACGCTGGTGACGCCGGGGCCGACGTCCGCCACGATGCCTGCGCCCTCGTGGCCAAGAATGGCGGGAAACAGGCCTTCGGGATCGGCGCCGGAAAGCGTGAACTCGTCCGTATGACAAATGCCGGTGGCCTTCACCTCGACCAGCACCTCGCCGGCCTTCGGGCCTTCGAGATCGACCTCCATGATCTCCAGCGGCTTGGCCTTCTCCAGGGCGACGGCGGCTTTGGTTTTCATTTCGGCTATCTCCGGTACTGCACGAAGGGCGACTTGTTGGCCACCTGATCATAAAGAGCCCGCGCCCGATAGTTGAACTCCTGGGTCACCCAGTAGGTGCGCGTGCACTTGCGCGCGTCGGCCTCGCGGTAGACCGCCTCGATCAGCGCACGCCCGGCCCCCTTCTGCCGCCGGGCCGGATCCACGAACAGGTCTTCCAGGTAGCAGTACCAGGTCGGCGACCAGGTCGAGCGGTGGAACAGCACGTGGGCGAGGCCGAAGGCCGTATCGCTCTCATCGACCGCCACCAACGCGATGTGGAAGTCGGGATCGCCCCGCATCAGCCGCTGCCAGGTGCCCTCGATCACCTCGTCGGCCACGGTCGCCTTGTAGAAGGCGATGTACCCCTTGAAAAGTTCCTTCCATTGCGGCTTGTCGCGCGCTTCCAGCGGCCGCACGCGCACGGGCGAAGCGCCGCTTCCGTCATCGCTTTGCATCGGCCGCTCCTCGCTGTGCGCCATCGCTCCGCACCATCTTACGCAGGAACCCGCTCAGGGAGAAACCAGCAAGCGCCCCGAACCGTGCACCCGCTTGCTCTCACCGCAGCCACAGCGTGGCGAGCCCCAGGAAGGAGAAGAACCCCACCACGTCGGTGACCATCGTGACGAACACACCCGACGACACCGCCGGGTCGAAACCGCAGCGGGCGACCGCCAGCGGCACCATGATGCCGGCCAGGGCGGCGGCCACGAAGTTGGTGACGAGCGCGATCGCAATCACTACGCCGAGCGCGCCGGTCCCGAACCAGAGCAGGACCAGGCCGCCGACCAGCAGCGCGAAAACGAACCCGTTCACCAACCCCACGTAGGCCTCGCGCAGCACCACCCGCACCGCATTGAAGGGACCAAGCTCACGCGTGGCGAGCGCGCGCACCGCCACCGCCATGGTCTGCGTCGCCGCGTTGCCGCCCATCGAGGCCACGATCGGCATCAGCGCCGCCAGCGCCACCATCTGGTTGATCGTGGCGTCGAACAGCTTGATCACCGATGAGGCGAGCAGGGCCGTTCCCAGGTTGATCAGCAGCCACAGAAACCGGTTGCGCACCGTGTTGACCACCGTGTCGCTCAGGCGCTCGTCGCCGACACCGGCAAGGCGCAGCATGTCCTCCTCGGTCTCCTCCTGGATCACGTCCACCACGTCATCGACGGTCACCACGCCGACCAGGCGCTGATCAGCGTCCACCACCGGCGCCGATCTCAGGTCGTAGCGCTCGAACT
>DASZQG010000068.1:0-12924 GCA_035550075.1 Hyphomicrobiaceae bacterium
GGTGATCGCCTGCCGGATCCACCAAGTGGCGTAGGTGGAGAACTTGTAGCCGCGGCGGTACTCGAACTTGTCGACCGCCTTCATCAGGCCGATGTTGCCTTCCTGGATCAGGTCGAGGAACTGCAGGCCGCGGTTGGTGTATTTCTTGGCGATGGAGATGACGAGGCGCAGGTTCGCCTCCACCATTTCCTTCTTGGCCTGCCGGGCCTCGCGCTCGCCCTTCTGCACCGCCTTGACGATGCGGCGGAACTCGGTGATTTCCAGGCCCGTCTCGGAGGCGAGGGCGCGGATCTCCTCGCGGATCTGCTCGATCTGCTTCTTCTCGTGGCGCAGGAACTGGTTCCAGCCGCGCTTGCCGAGCTTGCCCATGCGGTCGAGCCAGGCCTGGTCGAGCTCGTTGCCGTAGTACTCGGCGGCGAACTGCGGGCGCGGCACGCCGTAGCTGTCGGCAAGGCGCATCAGGCGGCCTTCCAGCGCCACCAGGTTCTTGTTGATGCGGTAGAGCTGCTCGACCAGGCTCTCGATGCGCGCGTTGTTGAGCGAGAGGCTCTTGACGTCCTTGATGATCTCGTCGCGCAGCTTGTCGTAGGCCTTCTGCTGCTGGCGCGAGAACTGCTCGCTCGCCACCTGCATCTCGACCTTCTTGTCCTGCAGCTTCCTGAGCTTCTTGTAGGCGTTGGCGATGTTGTCGAAGGTCTCGAGCACCTTCGGCTTGAGCTCTGCCTCCATGGCCGCGAGCGACAGGGCGTTCTCGTAATCGTCCTCGTCGTCGATCTCGCCTTCCGGGCGCGCTTCGCCGTCGCCGTTGAGGCCGGGCTCGGCGGGCACGGGCGCGGCAGCCGGCGCAACCGCGTCAGGGACTGGTGCGAGCGGGGGGGCGGCCTTGGCCTCGGGCCCCTCGTAGGTCGCTTCCAGGTCGATGATGTCGCGCAGCAGGATCTTGGCGTTGTTGAGCTCGTCGCGCCAGATGATGATGGCCTGAAAGGTGAGCGGGCTTTCGCACAGGCCGGCGATCATGGCTTCGCGGCCGGCCTCGATGCGCTTGGCGATGGCGATTTCGCCCTCGCGCGAGAGCAGCTCCACCGAGCCCATGTCGCGCAGATACATGCGCACCGGATCGTCCGTGCGCTCGGTCGGCTCGGCGCGGGTCTGCGTCACGGCCGGCACGCTGCTGGCGGTGACGGCGCGGCCGCCGTCCTCCTCGTCGCCCGCCCCGTCGGCCTCCTGCACGCCTTCCTCGGGGTCTTCGCTCTCGACCACGGTGATGCCCATGTCGGACAGCATCGACATGGTGTCTTCGATCTGCTCGGAGGAAACCTGCTCGGAGGGGAGCACCGCGTTCAGCTCGTCGTAGGTGACGTAGCCGCGCGTCTTGGCGGTCTTGATGAACTTCTTCACCCCCGCGTCGGACATGTCGAGAAGGGGACTGTCCTTCTCGGGCGCCTCGGCCTGCGCGGCGGGTTGTTCTTGCTGTCTTGTCGCTGCCATCAGCTCACCTCGGAACCTGGGATTCACACGTGTCGTGCAGCATCGATGCCGCAGGGGTCCTGGGACGCAGAACACCAAACGGCCCGGGCGGCGGGAAAACCCGCCAGGCTGGCTGCAACGTGAAGGCCCACGGGGCGAAAGCGCCTCAGGAGCGAGCGCGGAGCTCGCGAATCCCTGAACTGGGAGCCTGCGCAGGCATACACAACTCGCATACGCCTTTCCAGTCTTTCTTTTTGCGAAAACGCAAACCCCTGGAATTTTATTCCAGATTGCGTCCGGGCGGCCGGCGAGGACATCAACCGAGCCTCAGAATTCACCGACGTCCTCCATCTCCAGGGACTGCGCCAGCCGGCCCTGGATCTCGGCAATCCGGCCCCAGGCTTCCTCGCCCGGGTCCGCGCGCCACGCCTGCTCGGCGGCCTCCAGGGCTCGCCTGAGGCCAAGCTGGCGCTCGTGCAGGGCAACGGCATGCCGCCAGCCGGCTTCCACCTCGGCAGCGTCCGTACCCCGTTCCGCAAACTTGTCGCTTTTGTGCGTGATCGCCCGATCGACGGAAGCAACCACGTTCGCCAGACCTACGCTGCTCAGTTGGTGGCGGATTTCCGCGGTTTCAAGGTCGAAATCGCCCGCCAGCAGCTCCAAAAGAGCGTTCCGCAGACGGATCAAGGGCGGCGACGTCAAAGGTAGCGCGGCAACCTGCTCGCAGTGGTCCCTGAGCAGAAACGGATGATTAAGCAAGGCGCGAAGGAGAAGGGCCTCGCGGGCGGGGAGAGGCTGGGTGTGCCCGGCCAGTTCGTTGCTGCGGTTGAACACGGGGGCCGCGGCCGCCAGCGTAGCCCGTGGCAGGCCGCCGAGTCGGCGGACCTCGCTCGCCCGTTCGCGCACGCGCCAGTCGGCCTGGGCGTTGTCGCGGCGGCGGGTGGCGACGTGGGCCGGGCGCGGCCCCTTGGCGCCGGCAATCTCGCGCACGGCCTGGCGGTTGCGCGCCCACAGGGTTTCGCGCAGCTCCGCCTCGTATTGGCTGCGCACGGCGGCATCGGCGATGCGGGAGACCAGCCCCTTCAAGCGCATCTCGAGGGCCGCGCGGCCTTCGGGGGTGGTCGTGGTTTCCCCGACCCGTTCTTCGCGTTCGATCAGCACGTCGAACAGGGGACGGGTGCGGCGGTTGAGGATCTCCTCGACGGCAGAGGCGCCGTGCTGGCGGACGAGGTCGTCGGGGTCGAGCCCGTCCGGCAGGAAGGCGAAGCGCACGCTGTAGCCGGGGCGCAGCAGGGGGAGCGCCGTCTCCACCGCGCGGAAGGCCGCGCGCCGGCCGGCCTCGTCGCCGTCGAAGGTGAGGATCGGCTCGGGCGCCATGCGCCAGAGCAGCTTCAGCTGGTCGTCGGTGAGCGCGGTGCCGAGCGGGGCGACGGTCTGCGGGAAGCCGGCCTGGGCCAGGGCAATCACGTCCATATAGCCCTCCACAACCAAGACCTGCGCCTTGTCATGGGTGGCGGGGCGCGCGCGGTGGGCGTTGTAGAGCACGGCGCCCTTGTGGAAGAGCGGCGTCTCGGGGGAGTTCAGGTATTTCGCCGGCGCGGCGGGATCGAGCGCGCGGCCGCCAAAGGCGATGACGCGGCCCTTGAGGTCGCCGATCGGAAACATGATGCGGTGGCGGAAGCGGTCGTAGGCGGCGGGGATGTCGTCGCCTGAGATCAGCATGCCGGCGGTGATCATCTCGCGGGTGGTGAAGCCGGCCTTGGCGAGATGCTCGCGCAGCGCCGACTTGCTGTTGGGCGCGTAGCCGAGCTGGAAGGGCTCGATGGCGCCGGTGACGCCGCGCTTCTTGAGATAGCGCCACACCTCGGAGTCGCGGGGCAGGGCGTCGAGCTGATGCTGGAAGAAGGCGCAGGCCGCCTGCATCAGTGTGTAGAGGCGGCCGCGCTGGTCCTCCGCTTCCGCCTCGCGCGGGGAGGCCTTCGGCATCGGCACGCCCGCTTCCTGCGCCAGCCGCTCGACGGCCTCGGGGAATGAGAGGCCTTCCGTCTTGACCAGGAAGGTGAAGATGTCGCCGTGCTCGCCGGAGGCGAAGCAGTGATAGAAGCCCTTCTGGTCGTTGACGGTGAAAGAGGGCGTCTTCTCGGACTTGAAGGGTGACAGGCCCTTGAACTCACGGCCGGCGCGCTTCAGCGCCACCTTGCGCGCGACCACCTGGCTGACGGGCAGCCGGGCGCGGATTTCGTCGAGCAGGGACGGTGGGAAGCGCATGCAACCCCGAATCAATAGGCGTGAGCCGACTCAACAGCGATTCGGGCGGAGACGGCGAGACGCGCCTGCGTGATGAGCGCCAAGCCCTCGATATCCACAGCGCCGCGCCGCCTATTTCTGCAAAAGCGCCTTCACCTGGCCGCTGGTCTTGCCGAAGTCCATGCGCCCCGCATAGCGCTCCTTGAGCGCGGCCATCACCTTGCCCATGTCCTTGGGGCCGGCGGCGCCGACCTCCTTGATGACGGCGGCGATGGCTTCGGCGGCTTCCGCTTCGCTCAATTGCTTAGGCAGGAACTCCTCGATGACGGCGATCTCGGCCGCTTCCTGGGCGGCCTGCTCCTTGCGGCCGTGCTGCTCGTAGATGGCGAGCGATTCGCGCCGCTGCTTGATCATCTTCTGCAGCAGGGCCGGGATGTCCTGGTCGGGAATCGGCGCTTTGGCGGCGATGTCGCGCTCCTGCAGGGCCGCGGAAATCAGGCGCAGAGCGGAGAGGCGCGCCTTGTCCTGGGCTTTCAGGGCGGCTCGGGTTTCGGCCATGAGGCGCTCGCGCATGAGGGGTGCTCCTTGTGGGCTCCACCCTGATCTATGGTGGGGCGGCGCGCGCGGCAAGCGGTGCGTTGACCCCGCCGCGGGCATCCCCTAACAGGGGCGCGGAGGCAAAGCCATGGCCAATCAGATACCCCAGCCCTGGACCGACACGCCGCTGACCGCGCGGCTTGTGCTGGCGGATGGCACCGTCATCGCCGGCAAGGGCTTGGGCGCGATCGGTACGGCAGCGGGCGAAGTCTGCTTCAACACGGCGATCACCGGCTACCAGGAGATCCTGACCGATCCCTCCTACGCCGGGCAGATCGTCACCTTCACCTTTCCCCACATCGGCAACGTTGGCGCCAACCCGGAGGACACGGAAACCTCCAACCTCGCCATGCGCTCGGGCGTGCGGGGCTGCATCCTGCGCGCTGACGTGACGGAGCCCTCGAACTATCGCGCCGCAGAGCGGCTGGATGCTTGGCTGAAGGCGCGTGGCATCATCGGCCTGGCGGGTATCGACACCCGCGCGCTGACGGCGCGCATCCGCGAGAAGGGCATGCCGAACGGGGTGATCGCGCACGCCTCCGACGGCAAGTTCGACATCGATAAGCTGAAAGCGGAGGCGAAGGCCTGGCCCGGCCTCCTCGGCATGGACCTGGTGCCGGAGGTGACCGCGGGCCAGAGCTACACCTGGGATGAGCTGCCATGGGTGTGGGGCAAGGGATACGGGCGTCAGAGCAGGCATGAGCTCAATGTCATCGCCGTCGATTACGGCCTCAAACGCAACATCCTGCGCTGCCTTGCGGCCGCCGGCTGCAAGGTGACGGTGGTGCCGGCGAAAACAAGCGCCGAAGAAATTCTGGCCCGCAAACCGGACGGCGTGTTCCTCTCCAACGGTCCCGGCGATCCGGCGGCGACCGGGGAATACGCGGTGCCCGAGATCAAGAAGCTGATCGCCACCGGGCTGCCGGTGTTCGGCATCTGCCTCGGCCACCAGATGCTCGGCATCGCGGTCGGCGCCAAGACCAAAAAGATGCACCAGGGCCATCACGGCGCGAACCATCCCGTGAAGGATTTCACCACCGGCAAGGTCGAGATCACCTCGATGAACCACGGCTTCGCGGTCGACCGCGAGACGCTCCCGGCCAGGGCCGAGGAGACGCACGTGTCGCTGTTCGACGGCTCCAACTGCGGCCTGCGGCTCAAGGACAAGCCGGTGTTCTCGGTGCAGTACCACCCCGAGGCGTCGCCCGGCCCGCAGGACAGCCACTACCTGTTCGAGCGGTTTGCCGACGCCATGCGCACCCACAAGAAGGCCGCCGGGGGTTAGGCTTTTTCCGGGCTTTCCCCGTCCAGCCACGCCAGCGCTTCACGCCAGAGCGAGTCGCGAAACTGTGGGCGGAAGAAGCCGAAATGGCCGATCTTGCGCACCCCGGCCTGCGCCGGCGTGATGCGCCAGGTGGAGCGGTCGATGCTGCCGGTGAAGTGTTCCGCCATGTGGCCGACCGCCGCCGGCGTGCCCCAGCTGTCGTCGGAGATGTGGGCGAAGCGGATCGGGGCGCGGAAGCGGGCGACGTTGGCGGTTTCGGTGAAGGTCGGATCGCCGAAGATGAACTCCGGCATCATGCACCATCGCGCCCATTCGAGGAACGCGGGGCCCGGCATATCCTCCCCGCCTATCAGCGGGCCCGGCAGGTAGCCGAGCGCGCGCACCACGAGGGGAGCGGCGATGCCCATCATCACGCGCACGCGGTAGCGCTCGGGCACGGCCATGCGTCCCCAGTAGCCCGAGAGCGTGGCGATGTTGAGCTGGCGGGCGACCAGCCGGTTGTTGTGCGCAAGGCCGGTGGCGAAGCCGCCCATGCTGTGGCCGATCCAGTGGATGGGGCGGCCGGGGTAGGTCGCCGCCGCCCAGTCGAGCACGCCGGGTACGTCGCGCGTGCACCAGTCGCGCATGGTGATCGGCGCGCCCACCAGCGATCCCGTCCGCGAGTCGCCGATGCCGCGGTAGTCGAAGACGAGCGCGGGCCGCCCGCTCTCGGCGAGGAACGCGGCGAAGCGGGCATAGTAGCGGCGCCGCACGGCAACCGCCGGGCCGACGATGGTCAGCGGGCGCGCGGTGTCGGTCTGAGGCGCAAACAGGGTTGCCGCCAGCACCTGCCCATCCGGCAGGCGTATGCTGAGGCCGGTGCCGGAGGCGGCCGGTGGCGGCTCTGGGGCGGGCGGTACGTTCATGAGGGGCGGGATAAACGGGAGGGCGCAAACGAGAATGACGTTAACGTCACCATAGCGGTCGGCGCCTGCTCTGCAAGCGGCGCGGCACGCAACTGGCGAGCGGCAGGAGTTTCCCCTATAAGGCGCAGGACATTGCGCACGTGCGTGTGCCAAAAGCCCTGCCCGCGTCCGGCTGTTTCCCGGCGCGGCGACCGGAGACGTTCGATGTCTGCCCCGTGGACTCCCGAAAGCTGGAGAAAGAAGCCGATCGTGCAGGTGCCGGAGTATCCGGACGCCGCGACGCTGGCCGAGGTGGATACGCTGCTGCGCAACTTTCCCCCGCTGGTGTTCATCACGGAGGTGAACGACCTCAAGGCCAAGCTGGCCGACGTGGCGCAGGGCAACAGCTTCCTGCTGCAGGGCGGCGACTGCGCGGAAAGCTTCAAGGAGCACAAGACCGACTACATTCGCGACTATTTCCAGCTGTTCCTGCAGATGGCGCTGATCCTTACCTTCGCCGGCGGCCGGCAGGTGGTGAAGGTGGGCCGCGTCGCCGGCCAGTTCGCCAAGCCGCGCTCCTCGCCGACCGAGAAGAAGGACGGCAAGGAGCTGCCGAGCTATCGCGGCGACATCATCAACGGGCCGGAGTTCACGGCGGCCGACCGCGTGCCCGATCCGCGCCGGCAGCTCCAGGCCTACCGCCAGTCGGCGGCGACGCTGAATTTCCTGCGCGCGCTGCTCGACGGCGGCTACGCCTCGCTGGAGAACACCCACCGGTGGGAACTGAAGTTCATGGAAGGCACCCCGGTGGAGACGCGCTATGCGGCGCTCGCCGAGGAAATCCGCCGCACGGTGATGGTGAACCGCCTGCTCGGCATGACGGCGGAGAACACGCTGGCGTTGCGCACCACCAGTTTCTACACCAGCCACGAGGCGCTGCTCTTGAGCTACGAGCAGGCCCTGACCCGCCGCGACGAGGCGATGGGCTCGGGCCAGTATGTCGGCACGTCCGGCCACCTGCTGTGGATCGGCGACCGCACGCGCCAACCCGACGGCGCGCACGTCGAATACTGCCGCGGTATCGTCAACCCGATCGGCCTGAAGTGCGGGCCGTCGCTCGATCCCGACGAGCTGCTGCGGCTGCTCGACATTCTCAACCCGAACGACGAGCCGGGCCGCATGACGCTGATCTGCCGGTTCGGCGCGGACAAGGTGGAGAAGCACCTGCCCAAGCTGGTGCGCGCGGTGAAGAAGGCGGGGCGCACGGTCGTGTGGTCCTGCGATCCCATGCACGGCAATACCACAACCGCCGGTAACGGCTACAAGACGCGGCCGTTCGAAAGCATCGTCAGCGAGGTGGAGCGGTTCTTTGCGGTGCACCGGGCCGAGGGCACCTATCCCGGCGGCGTGCACATCGAGATGACCGGGCAGAACGTGACGGAATGCACCGGCGGTGCCGCGCGCATTTCGGAAGCGGACTTGGCACGGCAGTACGATACCGGGTGCGACCCGCGCCTCAACGCCGCGCAATCGCTGGAGCTGGCATTCCGGATTGCAGAGCATTTAAAGCGCGCAAAGGGGTAGGATGCGCCGATGGCGCGCGCGATCACCGATTCCCTGAAGATCGCCCTAGGCCAGCTCAATCCGGTGGTCGGCGACCTGGCCGGCAATGCGGAGAAGCTGCGCAAGGCACGCACGAGCGCGGCTGACAAGGGCGCCGAACTGCTGGTGCTGCCGGAGCTGTTCATCACCGGTTACCCGCCCGAGGACCTGGTACGCAAGCCGGCGTTCGCGGCGGCGGCGCGGGCGACGGTCGAGGCGCTGGCGCGCGACACCGCCGACGGCGGCCCGGGTGTGCTGGTGGGCAGCGTGTGGCCGGAGGGCGGCAAGCTCTACAACGCGGTGGCGCTGCTCGAAGGGGGGCAGGTGGCCGGCGTGCGCTTCAAGGTGGATCTGCCCAACTACGGCGTGTTCGACGAGAAGCGCAATTTCGACGTCGGCCCGATGCCGGGCCCGATGGGCTTTCGCGGCGTGCGCCTCGGCGTGCCGATCTGCGAGGACATCTGGAAGGAGGAGGTGTGCGAGTGCCTGCAGGAGACGGGCGCTGAGCTGCTGATCGTACCCAATGGCTCGCCGTTCGACTGGACCAAGCCCGACCTGCGCATGAACGTGGCGGTGGCGCGCGTGACCGAGACTGGGCTGCCGCTGCTCTATCTCAACCAGGTCGGTGGTCAGGACGAGCTGGTGTTCGACGGCGCCTCGTTCGCGCTCAATGCCGACCTGTCGCTCCCCGTGCAGATGCCGGCGTGGGAGGACATCATCACGGTGGTGGAGCTGCGGCGCTCGGCCACGGGCTGGCGCTGCGAGCCGGGCGTGCGCGCGCCTGTCGAGGAGGGGGAAGCCGCCGCCTACCACGCCTGCATGCTGGGCCTTCGCGACTACGTCGACAAGACCGGGTTTCCAAGCGTCGTGCTGGGCCTGTCGGGCGGCGTCGATTCCGCGCTGTGCGCCGCGCTGGCGGCGGATGCGCTGGGGCCGCAGCGCGTGTCCTGCGTGATGCTACCCTACCGCTATACCTCCAACGAGAGCCTCGCCGATGCGGCCGCCTGCGCGGAGGCTCTCGGCGTGCGCTACGACATCGTGCCGATCGAGGCGGCGGTCGATGGCTTCTCGCAGACGCTTGCGCGCATGTTTGCGGGCCGCGCCCCCGACGTGACCGAGGAGAACATCCAGAGCCGTGTGCGCGGCACGGCGCTGATGGCGATCTCCAACAAGTTCGGCGGCATGGTGGTGACGACCGGCAACAAGAGCGAGATGTCGGTGGGCTACGCCACGCTCTACGGCGACATGAACGGCGGCTTCAATCCGATCAAGGACCTCTACAAGATGGACGTCTACCGGCTGTGCCGGTGGCGCAACGCGCATGTGCCGAAGGGGGCCAAGGGGCCGGGCGGGATCGTGATCCCGGAGAACATCCTGACGAAAGCACCGAGCGCGGAGCTGCGCGAGAACCAGACCGACCAGGACTCGCTGCCGCCCTACGAGGTGCTCGACGACATTCTCGCGTGCCTGGTGGAGAAGGAGATGCCGCTCGCCGACATCGTGGCGCGCGGACACGACCGGCAGACGGTGAAGAAGGTTGAACGGCTGCTCTACATCGCCGAGTACAAGCGGCGGCAGGCGGCGCCCGGCGTGAAGATTTCCGCGCGCAACTTCGGCCGCGACCGGCGCTATCCGATCGTCAACAAGTTCCGCGAGCCGCTCGACGGGGCGGGCTAGCGCGCGAGGCACTCAGCGCGGATCGGTTCAGTGCAGCGATGAGCCCACCACGCGCAGCACCGTCTTGCGCAGAAAGGTGACGGGCAGGGCGCAGCCGGGCGACAGCGTCTTGGTGCCGCTGGAAGCGACGCGGTAGCCGTGCGCCTCGAAGAACGGCACGGCGTTGGCGGTAGCGCTGGCGCCGAAGCGGCTGTAGCCGCCCTCGCGGGCGCGCGCCTCGACCTCGCCGAGCAGCAGGGCGCCGATGCCGAGGCGCACGAACATCGGCCGCACGAACACCGAGCAGATGCGCGCCATCGCCCCGTCGTCGCCGCCGCCCTGCCAGGAGGCGGTGCCGATCAGGTCGTTGGCGATCCAGGCGCCGTAGGTTTCCTCGTTGAGGAGCATGTCGCCGTAAGCGGCCGACTGCACGAACCGGGTGAAGGCGGCGATCTCGGGATCGGAGAGCGTGTCGGCGGTTTGCGCGCTGAGCGAGGTCGCGTGCACGTGGCGCACGTCGGCAAAATCGTCGATGCCGACCCGCCGGATGACGAGCGTTTCCCGAAGCGCCTTGCAGGGAGCCATTGCGACCGACAGCCTCATACGCAGTACTCTCTTGCCACGGCCGTTACTCGGCAGCGCGGGTGCAACAGGCACCCACGGTCGACGCTAGCATCAAGCGGCGGGCGCGCGAAGATGCCGGCAAAAAAAGCTAGTGGATGGTGCGGGCGGGCGCGGCGGCCGGCGCCGACGTGGCATCGGCCTTGCGCGTGGGCGTCGCGGCGGCAGGAGCGGGCGTAGTATCGGCCTTCTTCTCCAGCATCTCGGGCTTGTACTCGGCCTGCTTACAGGAGCAGCCTGGCACGTACTCCTTGCGGTAGCGCCACGCCGACTTCAGGCTGGTGTAAGGCTGCTGGGTGGTGACGGACACCATCTGATCGACCGCGCCGCCGGGGTTCTGGTGGTAGTAGAGCTCGGCCGGGGCGGCACAGTGCGACTGGCACATGTCGGCGTCGCGCTGGAAGTGGTTGGGCAGCGTCGAGAAGCTCACCGGGAAGTAGTAGCCGTCGCACAGGCGCACGCACAAGGTGCGGTAGGTGGCGAAGGGTAGGTTGCCGAACCTGTTGGCGGGGCTGCGCGGGCCATCGTCCTCGTCGGAGCCGAACAGCATGGCGAACGGATTGTTGGCGTTGTCGCGGCGGCGAGCTTCCTGGCTGTACTGCGGGCCGCAGCCGTTGCGAGCAAGTTCGCGGATGATCTCATCCTGGTAGGAGCGGTCGCGCTGGCCGACGATCTGCTGGCGCTGCGCGTCGAGCTCGGCCAGGCGATAGCGCATGCTTTCCACCTGGTTGTTGAGCTGCAGGCACTGGCGGGTGCGGCGCAGCGTCTTGGAGAACAGGAACTGCTCCCAGCAATCCGCGCGGTTGAGCTGCGCCTGGGCAACCCGGTAGGACTGCTCGAGCTGGCGAATATCGGCCTCGAGCTTGGGCAGCGCCTCGCGCGAGGCGCCGCCCTGGGTCTCCGCCACCAGGCGCTGCTCGAGCTGGACGCAGATGTTGTTGACGCCGGGACGGCTGGCGTAGGGCAACGGCCCCGCCGCGCCGGGCGGCAATGGCTGCCCCGGACGTGCGGGCATCGGGGCGCCGGGCGCGCCCGGAGGAATGGGCTGCGTGCCGGGCTGCGGGCGATACACCGGCTCGCGCGGCACCGGCTGCGGCTCGGGGTCCTGGCCGAAAGGCCACCAGCTCCAGCCCTGCGCCATGGCGCCGGCCGAGACCAGCGCGATGGCCGGCACCAGCGACAGGACAAGCAGGAGAATGCGTGATGTGCGCAGCATGCGTGGCGGGCAGCCCGATCCGTGTGCCGAGGCGACGGCCTCCAAACACCGACTCTATCGTAACCTCTCGCGCGATTATGGGTTTGTTGCGGCAAGGGGTCAAACGGCGGACCGGTCCGGCGCCGGTGCGCTTGACCTAGGTGGGAAAACTGCCGATAAGCGGGCACATGTTGGGTCTGCGCACCAAGTCAGTGCCGCGTGCATGCGGCATTATTGCAACGAGTTAGCCACCGGCTGGCGCGGCCCTTCTTTGCCCCTCGTCCCGAGACAGAGAAACGCCCCGCCCAGCGGCGAGGGTCGTGCCGAGGTAGTCCCGTGACACTGACGCTCTACAACACGCTGACGCGCAAAAAGGAGCGGTTCGAGCCGATCGATCCGAAGAACGTGCGCATGTATGTGTGCGGGCCGACGGTCTACGACTTCGCCCACATCGGCAACGCGCGCCCGGTGATCGTGTTCGATGTGCTGTTTCGGCTGCTGCGGCACCTCTACGGCGCGGACCACGTCACCTACGTCCGCAACATCACCGACGTCGACGACAAGATCAACGCGCGGGCAGCGGAGCAGTATCCGGGGCTGCCGCTGAACGAGGCGATCCGCAAGGTCACCGAGGAAACGGGCAAGCAGTTTCACGCCGACATCGCCGCGCTGGGCGTCCTGCCACCGACGCATGAGCCGCGCGCCACCGAGCACATCGGCGAGATGCGGGTGATGATCGAGCGGCTGATCGGCAACGGCAACGCCTACGTGGCGGCGGACCACGTGCTGTTCGACGTGTCGTCGATGCCGGACTACGGCCGCCTTGCCAACCGCTCGCTGGAGGAGATGGAGGCGGGCGCGCGGGTGGACGTGGCCCCCTACAAGAAGGGGCCGATGGACTTCGTGCTGTGGAAGCCGTCGAAGCCCGGCGAGCCGGCGTGGGATTCGCCGGCGGGGATCGCGGCGAAAGGCCGGCCGGGCTGGCACATCGAGTGCTCGGCGATGGCGGACAGGTGGCTTTGGCAGGCGGCGGAGGGAACGCTGTCGGCGGCGGGGCTGGCGCACCCGCACGTGTTCGACATCCACGGCGGCGGCATCGACCTGGTGTTTCCTCATCACGAGAACGAGATCGCCCAGAGCCGCTGCGCGCACGGCACGCCGGCGATGGCGAAGGTGTGGATGCACAACGGCTTCCTGCAGGTCGAGGGACAGAAGATGTCCAAGAGCCTGGGGAATTTCGTGACGATCAACGAGCTATTGCAGGAGTGGCCGGGCGAGGCGATCAAGCTGGTGCTGCTGTCGAGCCACTACCGGCAGCCGATGAATTTCAGCGAGAAGGGCTTGGCTGAGGCGCGGCGCACGCTCGACCA
>DASZQG010000069.1:0-63360 GCA_035550075.1 Hyphomicrobiaceae bacterium
AGAACGTGCAACGCGCCGACCTTAACCCGATCGAGGAGGCGACGGGCTACCAGGAGCTGATCGAGAAATACGGCTACACGCAGGAGCAGGTGGCGGAAGGCATTGGCAAGAGCCGCAGCCATCTCGCCAACACACTGCGCCTCCTCAAGCTGCCGCCTGCGGTGCGCGCCCTGGTGCAGGAAAGCAAGCTCAGCGCTGGCCACGCCCGCGCGCTGGTGGGACGCGAGGACGCCGAGAAGCTGGCCCAGCGCATCATGGACCTCAATCTCACCGTGCGCGATGTGGAGCTGCTGGTCCAGACCGGAGACGGCGGCGGCGCCGGGACCGGACGCGCGCCCTCCTCCGGCACGCGGCAGCCGAAGGAAAAGGACGCCGACACGCGCGCCTTCGAGAAAGACATGTCGGATGCGCTTGGCCTCAAGGTCGAGATCAAGGCCGGCTCGGGCGAGAGCGGCGTCATCACCGTCGCCTACGGCAATTTCGAGCAGCTCGATTACATCCGCATGCGTCTGGTCGGTCCACCGGCCTACTGAGATGCAGGGCAGATCGGGCCCGAACGCATGCGGCGCGCCAGGGCCCGGCATTGCGCTCACCTTGACCGGCGGAGACCCTTGACGCCCCTTGGCCGGCGTTGTTGGAGTGGGTCGAAGCCTGCAAGGGACGAAGCCGATGAGCGAGGATGTGCTGCAGGAGCTGGCCGCACTGATTCGCGCGCGGCGCGGTGAGAGCGCGGCCAAATCCTATACCCGGGAGCTTCTCGACGCCGGCCCTGAGCGCTGCGCGCGCAAGCTCGGCGAGGAGGCGACCGAGACGATCATCGCGGCCTTGGCCCAGGACCGGCGCGCGCTCACCCGCGAAGCCGCCGATCTCCTCTACCATCTGCTCGTTCTGCTCGAATCCAAGCAGGTTCCGCTTGCGGATGTTCTGGCTGAGTTGCGGTCGCGCATGGGAACGTCCGGCCTGGCGGAGAAGGCGGCGCGGCAGTCGAACAAGGCGCAATGAACCCGCTCGACGAAGGTACGATGCAGCCACCCGCGGGGGCTGGGCAGCGCTCGCAGCTGCAGTTTTCGCCCTATCGGGTGTTTTCGCGCGAGGAGTGGGCGCGCCTGCGCGCGGACACGCCGATGACCCTGGTTCCGCGCGACCTGGAGCAACTCTCCGGCATCATCGAGGAGCTGTCGATGGAGGAGGTGGAGCAGATCTATCTGCCCCTATCCCGCCTGCTCAATCTGCATGTTGCGGCGGCGCAGGAGCTGCATGCCGTCACCAACCGTTTTCTCGGCCGCCGTGACCGGCGCGTGCCCTACATTCTGGGCATCGGCGGCTCGGTCGCGGTCGGCAAAAGCACGACCGCCCGCGTGCTGAAGGCCCTGCTGGCGCGCTGGCCGGATCACCCGAGGGTCGACCTGATCACGACGGACGGTTTCCTGTTTCCCAACGCCGAGCTCGAGGCGCGCGGGCTGATGAACCGCAAAGGCTTCCCGGAGAGCTTCGACACGGCGCGTCTGCTCAACTTCCTTCACGATGTGAAGTCGGGGCGGCAGAACGTTGAGGCGCCGATCTATTCGCATTTCCACTACGACATCATTCCGGGGCAGACGATTTCGGTGGACCGGCCCGACATCCTGATCGTGGAAGGGCTCAACGTGCTGCAGGCGGCGCGCCTGCCCAAAGACGGCGAGGCCATTCCGTTCGTGTCGGACTTCTTCAATTTCTCGATCTATATGGACGCGCCCGCCAAGGTGATCGAGGATTGGTACGTGACGCGCTTCCTGCGTCTGCGCCAGACCGCGTTCCGCGATCCGGCCGCCTACTTCCACCGCTACGCGCATCTGTCGCCAGACGAGGCGCGCGCACAGGCGCTCGAGATCTGGCGCTCCATCAACGAGAAGAACCTGTACGACAACATCCTGCCGACACGGCAGCGCGCGCGGTTGATCCTGCGCAAAGGCAGCAATCACCGCATCGAGAGCGTCGCGCTGCGCCGGATCTGACAGGGCGCAGCGGCCGCCATCACGCTTTGAGCGTTGCTATGAGCGTTCTGCTACAATAGTTTGTTTTTCTTGGCCAAATCCAGCAACCCGACCTCGGGCCGAGCCCCCATGTGGCTGATGATCTCAGCGGCGGCCATGCTGCCGAGACGGCCGGCCGTCTCGAGGCCGAGGCCGCGCGCGATGCCAAACAGCAGCCCCGCGGCGTAGAGATCCCCGGCCCCGGTCGTGTCCACCACCCGCGCCACCGGCGCTGCCGCGATGGCGATCGTTTGTCCGTCGTGCAGAATGACGCTGCCTTTCTCGGAGCGCGTCAAAGCAGCGAGCTTGGTCTCGGCCTGCACCTGGCGCGCGGCCTCCTCAAACGACTCAGTCTGGTAGAGCGCGGTGATTTCGGCTTCGTTGGCAACCAGGATGTCGACGTTGAATCGAATGAGGTCGCGGAATTCGGCGCGGTGGCGGTCGACGCAAAACGGGTCGGACAGGGTGAGCGCGACCTGGCGCCCGGCTTTGGCGGCAATGCCGGCGGCCTGGCGGAAGGCGGCCTTCGCTTCGGCGCGGTCGAAGAGATAGCCCTCAAGGTAGACGACGCGCGCCGAACGGACGAGGTCCTCGTCCACTTCGCCGCTTCCAAGCTGCGAGCTGACGCCGAGAAACGTGTTCATCGTCCGCTGCCCGTCCGGCGTCACCAGGATCAGGGAGCGAGCCGACGGCGCCCCGGATTCGGCCGGCCGGGTGGTGAAGGTGACGCCGGCGGCGCGAATGTCATGCGCGAACACACGCCCGATCGCATCGTCGGCGATTTTGCCGATGAAACCCGCTTTGCCGCCAAGCGACGCGATACCGACCATGGTGTTGGCCGCCGATCCACCCGACACCTCGATAGCCGGCCCCATGGCGTCGTAGAGCTTCTCGACCGCCGTCGCATCGACAAGGTGCATGGTGCCCTTGGTGCAGCCGTGCGTCTTGAGAAACTGGTCATCGCAGTGCGCAATGATATCGACAATGGCATTGCCGATGCCGACGACGTCGTGTTCCTGCATGGGGACTCCTCAGTCGTGGCGCACCGCGCGCCAGTTGCCTAAACAGTGAAATCCGGTGCGCGGCCCGACATATCCTGCCGCGCATCATCAGCCTTGCCCGTACCGCAGGCGCCCTGTCAACGTTTGCGCGGCTACAATCTAGCGCCGCGGCAGACGATCTAGAGCGGGCCCCGCCGCGCGAGCGCGCCGAGGTCGAGCAGCAGGCGCTCCGTCAGGCTGGTTTCGAGCGCCGCGTTCAGCCGCGCCTCTTTCGCGACGGCACCGATGCGGGTCAGGGCAACGCTCAATGTCGCCAAGTCCCAAGTTCGACACTGCTGTTCGAGCGCGGCCTTCTGCTTGAAATGAGGCTGGGGACGCTGGGCGCGCAGTGCCTCATCCAGCGAGCGCCCGCCTTCCATGGCGCCGCGGATGCGATGCAGGCGCAGGAAATGGCGCTGCAGGGCGGCGATCACGGACTGCGCGCTGTCCCCCGCCGCCACCATGCGCTCGCACTCGCTGATGGCCTCCGCGACATTACCCGCCCCGGCTGCCATCACGATCCTGTCCAGCGCCAGTTCGGCCGCGTCGCCGACGGCGGCTTCCACGTCCTCAACGTCGATGGTGCGCTTGTCCCCCACATACAACGCGAGCTTCTCGATCTCCGCGCGCGACAAGGCCCGGTCGGCGCCAAGGCGCGCGAGCAGCAGCTTGCGTGCCTCCGGCGTGAGCTGTGCGCGCGTGCCTGCGAGGGTTTCGCGCACCAGCGCTTCCAGGTCGCGCGCTTCGTCGGGAAAGCAGGCAACTGCCGCCGCGTTGGGTGATTTCTCAAACAGCGTGCGCAGCGCGTCGTCAGGGCGCAGGCTGCCGGCCTCGACAATCAAGTAGCCCTCCAGGTTGCCCTCTTCCACAAGCGGCCGCAGCGCGTTGACGTTGACCCTTCGCCCCGTTGTTGTTCGCACGACTTTGCGGCCGCCGAACATGGAGATCGTGCGCAGCTCCACGGCCAGACGGTCCGGGTCGTTCTCCAGGTCGGCGTCGTCGAGGCGCAGAATGTCACCGCCGTCGCGCTCGGCAAGGCGCTTTGCAAGCGTAGCGGCGCGTTCGCGCGCCAGGCCCTCGTCGCTGCCGTAGAGGAGCACCGCGTTCGGCACGCGGTCGAGGGCCGCCAGAAAGGCCGTGGCCTGATGGGTCTTGATGGCAACCATGGTCGCTCGCTAAGGCGCGCCCGGCAGCGGACGAGACCTGCTAGGAGGTTCAGGCCGATTGCAGGTAGGTGGCGAGGCGCGTCTTCAGGTCGTCGGCAATGGTGCGCGCCGCGCGGTTCTCTGCGTCCTCACGCGCGCGCACGTTCGAGTAGATCGACTCGAACCGCTCGAAGCTGGCGCGCGCATGCGAGGCGCCTCTGAAAACGACCTTCTTGTCCCGCAGATCCACGAGCTGGAACGAGGCCTCCAGCACATAAATCTGCCCGCGGGCTTCGCCGAGGTTGGTCACGAGTGTCGAAGTGACCGTCTCCTTGATAATGATGTCGCACCGATACTTCGGCGGCGCCGGCGTGCCGCCTCCGGTGGTCTGGAAGATCATTTCGTTGCGGATGCGCTGGCCGACCCGGCCCGGAATGGGCGCGAAATCGACCTCGGCCATGCGCTCGCTGGCGCGCACGCCGGCCGAATTGGCGCCGTAGAGCGGCTGGAAGCCGCTTTCACAGGCCGCCAGCACCGGCGAGGCGGCGAGCAGCAGGGAAAGGCCGCGCACGAGAGACCGGCGGCTTATCGTCATCGGAGCCTTGTGAGCGTCAGCCGACGACATTCACGATCCTCTGCGGCACGACAATCACCTTCTTCACCGGCCTGTCCGCCATGGCGCGAACGACCGGCTCCAGCTGTAGAGCCGCTGCTTCGATCTCGTCCTTGCTAGCCGTCCGAGCGATGGTAAGTTCGCCCCGCCGTTTGCCATTTACCTGTACGGCAATGGTAATCGTATCGTCAACGAGCAACGCCGCCTCCGGCTCGGGCCAGGGCTGATCCACCAGAAGGGTGTTGTATCCAAGCCGCGCCCAGCAATCCTCGGCCAAATGCGGCATCATCGGGCCGATCATCTGCACCAGCAGCTCGGCGGCTTCGCGAATGGCCCACGGCATGCCCTCATCGTCCCCGCCGAGGGCGGCCTGCAGGGTATTGGCGAGCTCGTAAATCTGCGCCACTGCCACGTTGAAGCGCAGGCCTTCGATGTTATGGCTAACACCGTTCAGAGCCTTGTGGACGGCCCGTCTGAGCGCCTCTGCCTGGGGGCCGAAGACCGCGGGACGCGGGGCGCCGCTCGGGGCGCCCTTCTCGGCGCAGTCTTCCGCCAGCCGCCATACCCGCTGGACGAAGCGGCGCGCGCCCTGCACCCCGACGTCCGTATAGATGACATCGCGCTCCGGCGGGCTGTCGGACAGCACGAACCAGCGCGCGGTATCCGCGCCGAACTGGCTGATGAAGTCGTCCAGGTCGACGATGTTCTTCTTCGACTTCGACATCTTTTCGACGGGCCCGATCAGCACGGGCTGACCGCTTGCAATCTGCACCGCCTTGCGATGTTCCCCTTCGCCCTCCACCTGCACCTCCGCGGGCAGCAACCACTGGCCGTTGCGGGTGCGGTAGGTTTCGTGCGTCACCATGCCCTGCGTGAACAGCGCAGCGAACGGCTCCTTCAGGCTCTTCTTCAGATGTCCAGTTGCGCCCATCGCGCGGGTGAAGAAGCGCGAGTAGAGCAGGTGCAGGATCGCGTGCTCGATGCCGCCGATGTACTGATCGACCGGCAGCCAATAGTTCGCCGACTTCGCGTTGACCGGCGTGTCCGCGTGGGGCGCAGTGAAGCGTACGAAATACCACGAGCTGTCGACAAAGGTGTCCATCGTGTCGGTCTCGCGCCGCGCCGGCTTGCCGCACTGCGGACAGGGGACATGCTTCCAGGTCGGGTGCCGCTCCAGCGGATTGCCCGGCACGTCGAACGTCGCATCGTCCGGCAGCAGCACGGGCAGGTCGGATTCCGGCACCGGCACGATCCCGCACGCCTCGCAGTGGATCACCGGAATTGGGCAGCCCCAGTAGCGCTGGCGCGAGATGCCCCAATCGCGCAGCCGGTAATTGACCTTTCGCTTGGCGACGGGCTTGCGTCCGAGTTTTTCCTTCTCTAGCCGCTCGGCCACCGCCTCGAACGCGGCCTTGGTGTCCAGGCCGTCGAGAAAGCGCGAATTGATCATCACGCCGTCTTCCGTGTAGGCCGTTTCCCCGATCGTGAAGGTGGCAGGGTCGGCATCCTTCGGCATGACGACAGGGATCACCGGCAGCTTGTACTTTCGCGCAAACTCGAGATCGCGCTGATCGCCGGACGGGCAGCCGAAAATCGCGCCGGTGCCGTAGTCCATCAGGATGAAGTTGGTGACGTACACCGGCAGATGCCAATTCGGGTCGAAGGGATGCACGGCCCGGATGCCTGTGTCGAAGCCCATCTTCTCGGCGGACTCGAGGGCGGCCACCGACGTTCCGGAGCGCCGGCACTCGGCGCAGAATGCGGCGAGTTCGACGTTGTCCTTGGCGGCGGCCTTGGCCAGCGGATGGTCGGGCGCGATCGCCATGAAGGACGCGCCGAACAGCGTATCGGGCCGCGTGGTGTAGATCTCAAGCTCTTTGCTGCCCTTCGGCGCGGTTCCAGGAACCAGCGCCCAGCGCACCAGCAGTCCTTCGGAACGGCCGATCCAGTTGGCCTGCATCAGGCGCACTTTTTCCGGCCACTTGTCGAGTATGGACAGCGTGTCGAGCAGATCGTCAGAGAATTTCGTAATGCGGAAAAACCATTGCGTGAGATCGCGCTGCTCCACCGGCGCGCCCGAGCGCCAGCCGCGGCCGTCGATCACCTGCTCGTTGGCGAGCACGGTCATGTCGACGGGGTCCCAGTTGACCTTGGAGGACTTGCGGTATGCGAGCCCCTTCTTCAGGAAATCCAGGAACAGCTTCTGCTGGTGCTTGTAGTAGCCCGGGTCACACGTTGCGAACTCGCGGTCCCAGTCGATCGACAGCCCCATGGAACGGAGCTGCGCGCGCATGACGTCGATGTTCTCGTACGTCCACTTGGCGGGATGGACGCGCTTCTCCATGGCGGCGTTCTCGGCCGGCATGCCGAACGCATCCCACCCCATCGGGTGCAGCACGTTGAAGCCCTTGGCCCGCTTGTAGCGGGCCAGCACGTCCCCCATGGTATAGTTGCGCGAGTGACCGACGTGGATGCGCCCCGAAGGGTAGGGAAACATCTCCAGCACGTAGGACTTGGGCCGCTTGCCCCCGTCCTTGGCGCGGAAGACCTGGCGTTCGGCCCACACCGCCTGCCAGTGTTTCTCGCGTACGGGCGCGTTGTAGCGTTCGCTTGCCATCAGCGGGATCTCGTGGGGTTAGGCGCGGGTTAATGGCCGATGGGGGTTGGCACGGTCAAGTCGGGGCTTGGCGGCAGGGCCTATATGGCGAAAAAACTGCGTTTTGTCGACATATGGGCGTCGATATGTCCACCGCGACGCCATATCGGCGCCGACATGGCCAAAAAAGCAAGTTCTTTATCCACAATTGGATTGACGTGGCCAGTCACATGCCATATCCATCCTCATATGGAGAGAAAATCACGTCTTTTGGCCATATAGGGCGCGATGGCTCCGGATCCGACCAAGCCCCACAACGACCTGCCCCGCCTGCCGCCGGGCATCGAGATAGAGACGCGCGCCGTCCTCAAGAAATGCGTGGCAGCGCGCGCGGCCCTGGCCGAGCTCCGCCTGGCCGGGCACCTCATTCCGGACCAGTCCGTGCTGGTGCACGCCATCCCCAACCTGGAGGCGAAGGACAGCTCGGCCATCGAAAACATCGTCACCACCAACGATGCCCTGTTTCGCGAGGCGAGCCTCGGTGATCACGAGGCGACGCCGGCCACCAAGGAAGCCGCGCGCTACCGCAATGCGCTCTATGCCGCGACCGAGGCCGTCAAGACGCGGCCGCTCTCCACGAAAATCGCGGTGGACACCTGCCGGGCCATCACCGGTATCGACCTCGACATCCGCCGCACGCCCGGCACGAGGCTGTTGAACAGCCACACCGGCGAGGTGATCTATACGCCGCCGCAAGGCGAGGCCCATCTTCGCGAACTGCTGGCGAACTGGGAGCAGTTTGCCAACCAGAGCCCGGAGTTCGATCCGCTGGTCCGCATGGCCGTTCTTCACTACCAGTTCGAGGCGATCCACCCGTTTCCCGACGGCAATGGCCGCACCGGACGCATCCTGAATATCCTGAGCCTCATCCAGGATGGCCTGCTGGACCAGCCGACGCTCTACCTCAGCCGCCACATCCTCAAGACGCGGGCCGACTACTACAATCGCCTCGCGCGCGTGACCTTCCACCAGGAGTGGGAGCCGTGGATCCTCTATGTGCTGACGGCGGTCGAGGAGACGTCCGCCTGGACAACGAAAAAGATTCACGCGGTGCGAGCGCTGATGAGCGAAACCACAAGATACATCCGCGCGGCGGCGCCGAAGATGCCGCACGCCGTGATCGAACGCATTTTCACGCAGCCCTACAGCCGCATTGGCGACCTGGTCGCGCACGACATCGCCTCGCGCCACACCGCCTCGGCCTATCTGAAGGAACTCGCGGGACTGGGCATTCTGGAAGAGGAGAAGGTGGGGCGCGACAAGGTCTTTCTGCATCGCAAGTATCTGGACGTGCTGTTCAGCGACGAGCATGCCTTTGCGCCATACCCGCAGACAGAAGCGACGGACGCACCCCGGCGCCGTGCGAGGGAGCGCGCATGACCTCGCCGGCTGATCGTCTCGCTTCGGTTCAGGTGCGCATCGCGGCGGCCGCCCGCGCCGCAGAGCGCGATCCCGCCTCCGTCAAGCTGGTTGCGGTGACCAAGACGTTTGGCGCCCCCGACATCACACCGGTGCTCGAGGCCGGGCATCGCCTGTTCGGCGAGAACCGGGTGCAGGAGGCGAAGGCGAAGTGGGCGCCGCTGAGGGAGCTCTATCCGGATCTGCAGTTGCATCTGATTGGCCCGCTGCAGTCGAACAAGGCGAAGGACGCGGTCGCGTTGTTCGACGCCATTCATTCCATCGACCGGCCCAAGATCGCCGAAGCCGTCGCACATGAGATGGCAAAGCTCGGCAAGCGGTGTCAGCTCTTCATTCAGGTCAACACCGGCGAGGAGGCGCAGAAGGCCGGCGTCATGCCGCGCGAAGCCGCCGCTCTGCTCAGCCTGTGCCGGGAGAAGCTTGCCCTCGAGATTGCTGGTCTCATGTGCATTCCGCCTCTTGATGAAGAAGCGGGCGTGCACTTTGCTTTTCTGGCCAAGCTGGCCGGCGATCTCGGCCTCACGCAGCTCAGCATGGGAATGAGCGCCGATTTCGAAACGGCCATTGCCTTCGGCGCCACCCACGTCCGCGTGGGCTCGGAGATTTTCGGCACCCGGCCCGCGCGTGCGGGGTAACAGGCGACGCTCGCGCAGCTTTTTGCGAACAACGTTTGCCGGGGCCTCGCCTCGGCAAATCGGGCTGGTAACTTGGCGAAAGTGATTCGCGCCCCCTGTCCTGCGTCCGGCGCCCGGCGAGGAGGCCGATGCCATGGCTGACGGAAGCAGGACCGCGGAAATCGAGGCCAACGCTGCCGCGGCCGATGCGGCTCGCGAAGCCAGGGCGGAAGTGCTGCAACGCGGCGTCACGGTCAGCAGTGCCGAGAAGCTCGCGCCGGCACCGGTTGCCAAGTCCAGATCGGGTAAAAAGACGGCCTGGACCGAGTTCGTCGTTGACGTGTGGATCACCAACTTCAACTGGACCGAATTCGGCATCTACAAGCGCAGCCGCAACCGTGCCAAGTCGCGCCAGTTCACCTCCGACATGGATATCTTCGCCGAGGTGATCGAGAACGGGAAGCGGACCGGTCTGCTCGGCTATCGCGAGGACCTATGGACCAAGAACACCGGCATGGACAAGCGCCTGGTGTTCAAGCTGTTCAGCGACGCACTGAACTGGCGCGCCACCATGGATCTGATGATCGGCCGCAGCCTGCAGCTTACCCTTGGCGCGCGCGGGCTTCCCGTCACCGCCTTCTCCATCAACACCGGCGACCATGACGACATGGTCTATCTCGAGCGCTCAG
Source organism: Hyphomicrobiaceae bacterium (assembly GCA_035550075.1). GTDB lineage: Bacteria > Pseudomonadota > Alphaproteobacteria > Rhizobiales > Hyphomicrobiaceae > AWTP1-13. The sequence goes on from DASZQG010000069.1 coordinate 10,189, forward strand.
CGAACAAATGGCCGCTGATGCCTGAGGACTTCTCGTTCTTCCTGCTCGATGAGGGCAAGCCGCGCTTCTACCGGTTGCGCAACGATCTGATCGACCTCGGCGGCGACTACACGCTCTTCGATCATCGCAATCAGGTCGTCGGCCGGCTCGACGGCAAGGTGTTCTCGATCGGCGGCAAATGGTTCGGCAGCGTAAGGTCGGAGCACGCCGACCAGCGCATGCTGATGGTGCTGAAGCTGTTCTGCGGCATGATCATCTTCAACCACGACGCCCGGCGCCACATGCGCCGCTTGGCGCGCGACGTGCTCGGCGGCCGGCTGGCGCCCAAGCTCGAGAAGCAGGAAGCCGACCTCTACATGAACCCGCGCCGGGTGCGATAAGGCCACGCCGCCGGTTTTTCCAAACATTTGCTCGAACAGGTGCGCTCGCCTGCCTTGACAGGATGCGCCCGCCATTTGCCTAGTACGTGGGCAATGACGCCTATCCGGCGTCATTGCCTATATTTTGGGCAGGGCGCGCAGGGGCGAGGGTATGACGGACATTCAGAAAGGGTTGGCGGGGCTGCAGACCGGCGCCGACGTGTTGTTTCTACTGGTGGGCGCGGTGCTGGTGTTTGCTATGCACGGGGGCTTCGCATTTCTCGAAGCCGGCACCGTGCGGCACAAAAATCAGGTCAACGCGCTCTGCAAAATTCTGGTCGATTTCGCGATCTCCACCATTGCCTATTTCTTCATAGGCTTCGGCATCGCGTACGGCGTCACTTTTTTCAAAGGGGCGAGCGTTCTCAACGGACCGGCGGGCGGGTTCGACGGTCAAGGCCTGACGCTCGTCAAGTTCTTCTTCTTGTGCACGTTCGCTGCTGCGGTCCCTGCCATCGTCTCGGGCGGCATCGCGGAGCGGGCGCGGTTCCTGCCGCAGTGTACGGCGACCGCGCTGATCGTCGGCCTGTTCTACCCGTTCTTCGAAGGCATCATGTGGAACAAGAATTACGGCCTGCAGGAGAGCTTCTTCAAGGCGCTGCTGGGGGCCGAGTTTCACGATTTTGCCGGCTCCATCGTCGTGCATGCGGTAGGCGGCTGGATTGGATTTTCGGCAGTGCGCCGGCTCGGTGCGCGGCTGGGCCGCTACGACCGAAGGACCGTCACCGGCATTCCGCCCTCCTCGATCCCCTGGCTGGCGCTCGGGTCCTGGCTGCTGTGCGTTGGCTGGTTCGGCTTCAACGTGATGAGCGCGCAATCGCTGAAAGGCGTCACGGGACTGATCGCGCTGAATTCGCTGATGGCGATGTGCGGCGGCATCCTGGCGGCGCTGATCGCCGGCGATGGCGACCCTGGCTTCATACATAACGGCGCACTGGCCGGGCTGGTGGCGGTGTGCGCGGGCTCGGATGTCATGCATCCGATCGGCTCGTTGCTGGTCGGCGGCGTCGCCGGCGTCATCTTCGTCTACGTGTTCCAGATCGCCACCAACGAGTGGAAATTCGACGACGTGCTCGGGGTGTGGCCTCTGCATGGCCTGTGTGGCCTGTGGGGCGGTATCGCATGCGGCATTTTCGGATTGCAGGCTTTCGGTGGGCTCGGCGGTGTCAGTTTCATGTCGCAGCTTGTCGGGAGCCTGATCGGAGCCGGGTTTGGAGCGTTCGCAGGATTTGTCATCTACAGTGGCGTCGATCAGCTCATGGGCTTTCGGCTCAGTCCTGATGACGAGCGCCGTGGTGCCGACCTCGCCGTGCACAAGATCAGCGCCAACCCCGAGGAAGATGTGCGCCTCGGCCGCGTGTGATAATTTCCGCCGGGTGCCGCGAGGGCCGGATGAATGTCCGGCCCTCCACGTGTGTGGCGTTGCAGGCCACGGCCTGTGCCTGCCGCGGCGAGGAAGGCGAAGCAAGCGATGTCGCAGATCAGTGGCCTGCAAGCCCTCGCCCGTGGCGCCATTCTCTCGCCCTTCACGCGAACGCGCCGCCTGCTCGAGGGCGTGGCGACCGAGGGCGGCGCGCCCATCGATCTGACCATCGGCGATCCGCGCGAGCGCATGCCGGATTTCGTGGCCGGCAAGGTGCGCGAATCGCAGGACTTGTTTTCGACCTATCCCAAGATCCGCGGCTCGGATGCCCTGCGCGGCGCCATCGCAGGCTGGATCGGCCGGCGCTATGGCATTGCTGGAAGAATTGATCCGGCGCGCGAGGTGTTGCCGCTCAATGGATCGCGTGAGGGTCTTTTCTTCGCGGCGTTGCCGGCGGCGGGGCGCAAGCGGCTCGACGTCAGGCCGGCGGTGTTGATCGTCAACCCGTTTTACCAGGCCTATCTGGGTGCCGCGTTTGCGGTTGACTGCGAGCCTGTGTTTCTCAATGCGACGGCGGCCACGGGGCATCTTCCCGACCTTGACGCCCTGGCACGCGAGCCGGACCTGTTGAAGCGAACGGTGGCGTTCTATCTGTGCTCGCCCGCCAACCCGCAGGGGGCGGTGGCAAGCGCGGACTACATCCGGCGCGCGCTGGCGCTCGCGCGGCAGTATGATTTCGTGCTGTTCCTGGACGAGTGCTACTCCGAGATCTACACGCGCGAGGCCCCGCCGGGCGGCTTGCCGGTGGCGCTGGAGACGCCCGAGCGGTTCGCCAACCTTGTGGTCTTCAACTCGCTCTCCAAGCGCTCCAATCTTCCCGGCCTGCGGTCGGGCTTCGCGGCGGGTGACGGCGATTTTCTCGAAAGCCTAGCGGAGATCCGCAATCAGGTGGCGCCCACCATGCCGGGACCGGTCCAACACGCCTCGGCCGCCGTTTGGGAGGATGAGCAACACGTCGAGGTTATCCGGCAGGCCTACCGCTCCAAGTTCGACGTCTGCGACGAGGTCCTTGGCGGCCGGTTCGGGTATGCCCGGCCCGCCGGGGGCTTTTTCCTGTGGCTCGATGTCAGCCGCCTGGGCGGTTCTGAACAAGCAACCTTAACGCTCTGGAAACGCTGCGCCGTCAAAGTGATACCTGGTGCCTACCTGGCCCAGGAGGACCGTTCGGGCGTGAACCCCGGCCGGGACTACATCCGCGTTGCGCTCGTTCAAGACGCGGCCACGGTCAGGGAAGCGCTGAAGCGTATGGTCCAGGCTTTTGCGTAGAACCTACCGTCTGGTGAATGGCGTCCGCGGCTGTCGATCGTGCCCCCCTGCTGCCGGCCTCGCTCGAAGAGCGACTGAGGGCCTGGCTGCTCAAGGCGGTGGGCTTTCTGGTTCTGCTGGCGTGCCTGGCAGGGGCCCTGAGCCTGCTTACCTGGTCGGTCGTCGACCCTAGCCTGACCCACGCCACCGGCGGCTTCACCCGCAACGCGCTGGGACCGCTGGGGGCAATCCTCTCCGACATCCTGATGCAGATGCTGGGATTTGCCGGCGTCCTGGTTCTGCTGCCGCCCCTGTTCTGGGGCCTGCAGCTGGTGATCTGCGGGCGCCTCGATTCCGTCCGCCCCAAGATGGTGCTGGCGCCCGTGGCGGTTCTGCTGCTGGCAGCGGCGCTGTCGGCGCTGCCAACCGCGTCGGCGTGGCCTCTCCATCACGGATTTGGCGGCCTTGTCGGCGACATGACGCTCGCCCTGATGGCCCAGTTCCTGGCCGTGATCAATCCCCAGCGGGCGTTTGCGGTCGCCGGCCTGTTCTATTGCGCCGCCGGTCTGCTCGTCATGATGGCCAGCCTGGGCCTGTCCCGGCGCGATCTCAGCCTGATCTGCCGTCGCTCCCCGGCCAGCACGCTTCCGCGAGCGACGGTGCGAGGCTTTTCGCGCGCATGGAGATTCGGGCGCGATATCGTCCAGGCGCGGCGCGAGCCGATGTTTGCGCCCGAGGAGCGATTTGAGCCCTCGTTCGCGCCGGAGCCGCCGCGACTGGAGATGCCCGCGCCGTCTGTTCCGGCGCCGATCCTCGCACCTGCGCCGTTCGTGCCTGAGCCCTATTTCGAAGCCCCCCATCCGCCGGAGGTCCATGATGATGTGACCGACGGCAGCCGGGCCATTGCGGAACGCTTCGCGCCCGTCGGTGTCGCTTCCACGCCATCTGTGACCGGGGACCTGGAACTGCCGCTGCCGGCTGCCCCGCGGATGCCACCGCCGGTGCGCAGCGACGTCTCTACCGCCTACCGCCAGCCGCCGCTGACGATGCTGCGGCCGGCCGCGCCTCAGCGCGCCGAGACCGCCGCCTCGCAGAGGGCGCTGCGCGACCAGGCGCAGATGCTCGTCAGCGTGCTGCAGGACTTTGGCGTCAAGGGCGAGGTCCGCAATATTCACCCCGGTCCCGTCGTGACGCTGTTCGAGTTCGAACCGGCGCGTGGCACCAAGTCTTCGCGCATTATCGGCTTGGCCGACGATGTGGCGCGATCCATGAGCGCGGCCTCCGCACGCATCGCCGTCATTCCCGGAAGGAACGCCCTCGGCATCGAGTTGCCGAACCTGCGGCGCGAGACCGTCTACCTGCGCGAACTGCTGGAAGCGGACGCCTTCCGCGCTTCGAAAGCGGCCCTGCCGCTGGCCCTCGGCAAGGGCATCGACGGCGCGCCGGCCTTCGCCGATCTCGCCCGCATGCCGCATCTGCTGGTTGCGGGCACGACGGGCTCAGGCAAGTCTGTCGGCATCAACGCGATGATCCTCTCGCTCCTGTTCCGGCATTCGCCTGATCAGTGCCGCTTCCTGATGATCGATCCCAAGATGCTGGAGCTGTCGGTCTACAACGGCATTCCGCATCTGCTCGCGCCTGTGGTGACGGAGTCGCAGAAAGCAATCGCCGCTCTGAACTGGGCGGTGCGCGAGATGGAAGATCGCTACCAGCGCATGTCCAAGCTCGGCGTGAGGAACATCGAAGCCTACAACGCGCGCGTGCGCGACGCGGCCCCGCGTGGCGGTCTCACCACGCGCTTCGGCGGCGGCGACGCCGAATTCTCGCCGCTGCCCTACATCGTGATTGTTGTCGATGAGTTCGCCGACCTGATGATTGTGGCGGGCAAGGAGATCGAAAGCGCCGTGCAGCGTCTTGCGCAGATGGCGCGCGCGGCCGGCATCCACCTCATCATGGCCACCCAGCGGCCGTCGGTGGATATCATCACCGGCACCATCAAGGCCAACTTCCCCATGCGCATATCCTTCAAGGTGGCCTCGCGCTTCGACAGCCGCACCATCATCAACGAGCATGGCGCCGAGCAGCTCCTGGGCGAGGGCGACATGCTGTTCGCCGGCGGCAGCGGCCGCGTGCTGCGCGTGCACGGACCATTCGTTTCCGACGACGAGGTCGAAGGCATCGTCGGCTTCCTGCGCACCCAGGGCGAGCCCCGCTATGTCGAGGGCATCACGGATGTGCCGGAGGTTCAGAATGCGCTCGAGGCGCAGCGGGCAGACAGCGACGATCTCTACGAGAGGGCGCTTGCCATCGTTATGCGCGATCGCAAGGCCTCGATCAGCTATCTCCAGCGCCGTCTTTCCATCGGCTACAACCGGGCTGCCAGCCTGATCGAGCGGCTGGAAGAGGAAGGCATCATCGGCCCGCCCTCCTTCAAGGGTGGCCGCCCTGTTCTGGTTGGCGGCCCCGCCCACGACCTCTAGGCGTCTCCCCGGCAAAAGTAACCGCCCGGCGGGATGTGAGTGGCCACCGGGCCGGTTTTGCCCACAATGTTGTCCCAATGTTGGGCCAGACGGGCGAGTCGCCGGCGTCGCGGGGAACGCAGACTAGGGGGAATCATGGGCTTTCGTCACTGGGTGCCGCTGGCGTCGGCCGTGGCCTTTTGCCTTGCGCTGGCCGCAGTTGGAGCCTCGGCGCAGGACGCCAAGCGGCCGCTGCCCCCCAATGCCGTCGGCGCCGATGGGGGCTGGGGCTCCAAGATCAGCAAAGAGCCCGCTGCACCATCACAGTTCACCGACGCCCAGCTCGCCCTCATCAAGCAGATCGACCTCTACTTCAATCAGTTGCCCGACATCCAGGGCGCATTCGTGCAGACCAGCGCCGACAACAAGCGCACCCGCGGCAAGTTCTATATGCAGCGCCCCGGACGCTTCCGGTTCGACTACAACCCGCCCAGCCGCCTGGTCATCACCTCGGACGGCCAGTATCTCGCCATCCAGGATCTCGACCTGAAGACCGACGATCGCATCGCGCTGGCGCAAACACCGTTCAGAATTTTGCTCCGCAAGGACGTCGATCTGCTGCGCGACGCCCAAATTCTCGAGCTTCAGGAGGTTGACGACGTCATCGTCATCAGCCTGCAGGACAAGAGCCCGGACAACCCGGGCCGGATCAAGCTCTACCTGGTCAAAAAGCCAGCCCTGGAGCTCAAGGAATGGGTCACCACCGACACCCAGGGCCTGGAAACCAGGGTCGAGCTGGTGGAACTGGCGAAGGCCGAAAACCTGGACCCAGGGCTGTTCAAGCCCGCGCCGGTCGCGCTCCAGAAGTTGCAGTAGTCTCGCGAATCGGCCTGTGGCCCATTAGATTCAAGGCAAATTCAAATCTGGGGAAAAATGAAACAATCCGTAACAATTTCGTGATCAGACCGTCCCTCCCCATTGAACTGCCAACGCCAGGCACTATTTTCGGGTCATAGCGAGCGGTGTCGCTCTTCATCGGTAGTGCCCCCCGTCTAGCCGAAAGACATCGCCCGCGGTGCCGGCTTCCCTCCCGGCACCATGCGCATGACGCGCTTCTTGCGCCCAACTCCTCCCCCGGGGTTGGGCGCTTTTCTTTTCCGCGAGACAACCTCCCGCCGAACTGCGCTTTCAGTTTGAACCGGTGGTTGCGCCCTGCAGAGCGCGGTCGCTTGCAGCCGGCGCCGATGCTGCGTCGGCGAGAAGCCGGTCGATCTGGCGAAGGTCCTCCGCCATCCTCAGCAATCGCTTTGTGATCTTGGCCTGCAGGTGCTCGGCAAGTCCGGGATCGTCGAGCATCTGGCTGTGAATTGCCGCGCGCGTGATCTTGAGGCAGTGCACGCGATCCAGTGCCACCACCGTGGCGCGATAGTCGTGCTCCACCAGCATCGCCATCTCGCCAACCAGCGAGCCCGGCTCGATCGGCTCGGCGAGCCCTTCTCCTCCCTCGTCATCGAGGCGCTCCGCGTGGCCTGCGACGATCAGGTACGCACCGTCGCCCTGCGCGCCGGCCTCCGTGATGATGTCGCCCCTGCGAAACCTAATTCGCTCGGCCTGGCGCGCGATCTCGGTGATCTGCAGCGGCTTCAGCCCTTGAAACAAGGGGACGCCGAGCAGCGGCAGCACAATCTTGTCCATCAACATCGCGACGCGCCTTGGGCTTGCGACGGCACAAGGCGCACGTTCGGGCGATTCGCCCCGAGGGTACAGGGGGCTGTTGATGACGCGGGGATTGCGCGAGATCCGCTCGCGGTACGCGCTACGGCACCAGCTTGTAGCCGCCAGTTTCCGTCACCAGGAGCTCGGCACGAGAAGGATCTTTTTCAATCTTCTGGCGCAACCGGTAGATGTGGGTTTCCAGCGTGTGGGTCGTCACGCCGGAATTGTACCCCCACACTTCCTGCAGCAACACGTCGCGCGTCACCACCCGTTCGCCGGCGCGATAGAGAAACTTGAGAATCGAGGTTTCTTTTTCGGTCAGCCGGATCTTGGCGCCTTTCTCATCGAGCAACATTTTCGAGGCCGGCTTGAACGAATAGGGGCCAATCGCGAATACGGCGTCCTCGCTCTGCTCGTGCTGGCGGAGCTGGGCGCGGATGCGCGCCAGCAGCACGGCAAACTTGAACGGCTTCGTCACATAATCGTTCGCGCCGGAGTCGAGGCCCAGGATCATGTCGGCATCGGAGTCGTTGCCGGTCAGCATCAAGATCGGGCTCTTGAAGCCGTTCTTGCGCAACAGCTTGCAAGCCTCGCGGCCGTCCATATCCGGCAGGCCCACGTCGAGGATGACGAGATCCATATGGTCGTTCTTGACGGCGTCGATACCCTTCGAAGCGGTGCCGGCCGTCATGACCTCGAACTCATCGTGCAGCGACAGCTGGTCCTTCAACGGCTCGCGAAGGTCCTCGTCGTCATCGACGATGAGGATCTTCCGTGCGGTGCTCATGCAGCTCAGCTCCAGTTGTGCGGATGTGCGGGATAGCGCAGTCTAGCACCAGTTTTCGTGAGTAAATAGTCTCTGTGCTCCCGTCGGCAAGGCTCCTAACGTGGATCGAATAAAGCTTCCGTCGAACCGTGCGCGGCGCCCCCAGCTCAGGGTGCTAACCTTATCCGCCCGCTGCTCAAGGGGACTACTGGATCTCGGCGGCAATCCCATGGCCTGTGCCCTCGGTCGCAGCGGCCAGCGGGCGCTGAAACGGGAAGGCGACGGCGCCACGCCGATGGGCCGCTGGCCGCTGCGCGCCGTGCTCTATCGCGCCGACCGGGTTAGCCGCCCGCGCACGCGGCTGCCCGTTCGACCGATCCGTCCGGGGGACGGTTGGTGCGATTCACCATCGGACCGCAATTATAACCGACATGTGTCGCTTCCCTACCCCGCCAGCGCCGAACGCTTGTGGCGGGAGGATCGGCTGTACGACATCATTGTCTTACTCGGCTACAACGATCGGGTGCGCGTGCGCGGCCGGGGCAGCGCCATCTTCATGCACGTGGCAAGCCCAGGCCTCGGTCCTACGGAAGGCTGCATCGCTTTGCAGTTGCGGCATCTCCGCTGCATCCTCGAAAAGGCGAGGCCCGGAACGCTCGTCCGGGTCGGAAGATGACCGGCTGCCACCGCTATCGGAACCGCAAAAGCAAGCGGCGGGGCTGAAGTTCAGCCCCGCCGCGTCCGGGGTCAACCCGTAAGCGTGTGCTCAGTAGTTGTAAGCACGCTCGCCATGATCGACCAGATCGAGGCCTTCGCGTTCCTGATCCACGCCGAGCCGCAGACCGACCAGCGCCCGCACGACAGTGTAGAGGATCGCCGAGCCGACGCCCGACCACACCAGGGTCAGGCAGACCGCCTTGATTTGCGCGATCACCTGAGTGGCCATGCTGTAGTCGGCGATCTTGCCGGTCGTATAGTCGAATATGCCGGTGCCTCCGAGATATGGGGCAACCAGAATACCGGTGCCGATCGCGCCGACGATGCCGCCGACGCAGTGCACCCCGAACACGTCCAGGGCGTCGTCGTAGCCAAGCGCGTTCTTCACCGCCGAGCAGGCGATGAAGCAGATGACACCGGCCACGATGCCGAGAATGATCGCGCCCATCGGGCCGGCGAAGCCGGCCGCTGGGGTTACCGCAACCAGTCCGGCAACGGCGCCAGTGACACCACCGAGCAGGCTTGGCTTGCCCTTGACGACGTTCTCGGTGACGAGCCAGGCCAGCGCCGCGGCTGCCGTGGCGACGAAGGTGTTCAGCATCGCCAGCGCCGCGCTGCCGTTGGCCTCGAGTGCGGAACCGGCGTTGAAACCGAACCAGCCGACCCAGAGCAAGGCCGCGCCGATCATGGTCATGGTCAGCGAATGCGGCGGCATGGCCTCGCGGCCGTAGCCGACGCGCTTGCCGATCAGCAGGGCGCCCATCAGGCCGGCGATGCCGGAATTGATGTGCACCACCGTGCCGCCGGCGAAGTCGATGGCGCCCCACTGAAACGCCAGACCGGCGTTGGCGGAGACGGCATCCATCGCAGCCTGCGCGGCGGCCTTGGCTTCTGGGCCAGCGGCAGCGAGTGCCTTGGCAGCGGCCACGGTCGCGGACGGTCCTGCCCAGTACCAGACCATGTGGGCAATCGGGAAATAGACGAATGTAGCCCACAGCGGAATGAACAGGGCCAGTGCCGCGAACTTCATGCGCTCGGCCAGTGCGCCCACGATAAGCGCCGGGGTGATGGCGGCAAAGGTCATCTGGAAGCAGATGTAGACCATCTCCGGAATGACCACCCCGTCAGAGAAGGTCTCGGCCATCGAATCCGGCGTGATGCCGATGAGGAAGGCCTTGGAAAATCCGCCAACGAAGGAGTTGAACGACCCGCCCTCGCTGAACGCGAGGCTATAGCCGTACAGCACCCAGATCACACTCACGATGCAAACGCAGTAGAAGACCTGCATCAGGATCGAGAGCATGTTCTTGGTGCGCACCAGGCCACCATAGAACAGAGCGAGGCCCGGCACTGTCATCAACAGCACGAGCACGGTAGCACTCAGCATCCACGCGGTGTCGCCCTTGTTGGGAACGGGCGGCGTTGGGGTCGGCGTCTGTGCGAATGCCGGCGCGGCCAGCATCCATACGAGTCCGCCCAGGATTGCAGCCGTCGCAATCCGGCGAGGGGTACCGAAGTTCATTTTGCATTGCCTCCAAGTGGGTGCGGCGAATCGGAAATGCGCCGGTTGGGTTCGTTCAGATGGCTGCGTCGTCGGTTTCGCCGGTGCGCACGCGCACCGCCTGGTCGACGGCGGATACGAAGATCTTGCCGTCGCCGATCTGTCCCGTTCGCGCCGCGCGAACGATGGCCTCGACGGCCTTGTCGACGCTGCCTGAGGGCACAACGACTTCGATCTTGACCTTGGGCAGGAAGCTCACCGCGTATTCCGCGCCGCGGTAGATCTCCGTGTGCCCCTTCTGCCGGCCATAGCCTTTGACCTCGGTCACGGTCATGCCTTGCAGGCCGAGGTCGGTCAGCGCCGAGCGGACCTCCTCGAGCTTGAACGGCTTAATAATGGCCGTCACGAGCTTCATGGTTGTTCCCCTTGTTCCTGGCCCTCTGCTGGGTGCAAAGGCGGCTTCGCGCGCCACGCGTCGGCGCGGCGTGGGGAATTGCTAGTCAAGACACGTGCCAGTTTGGCTAAATGGCAATCAACTCGCTGGGGGCAAAAGGAAAATCGAGAACTGTCACGACAACCGGCCTGGTCGCGGTCCGACTATCAAATGGGCAAGAATTAATATTTGCATATTTTTTAGGCACTAACCTGGACGTTTCATTTAGGGCGCGTGCGTTCCCGCATCAAACCCTCCTGCGCCACCGTCGCAACGAGAACGCCGCTTCTGGTGTAAACGCTGCCCCGGCACAGCCCGCGCGCGCCGTGCGTTGAGGGACTGTCTTGGACATAGAGCAGCCACTCGTCGGCGCGGAAGGGGCGGTGGAACCAGAGCGCGTGATCGAGGCTCGCGAGCTGGATGTCGTCGTCAAACATGAGCTTGCCGTGGGCAATGAGCGCCGTATCGAGCAGCGAGAAGTCCGACGCATACGCCAGCACGCACTGATGCAGCGGAAATGCGTCGGGCAGTGTCCCGCTCGCTCGCATCCAGATCGATTGCTCCGGCGCCCGCCTTTCTCGCGCGACATAGCGCGAGACGTCGACGGGACGCATCTCGATGGGCCGCTCGCGCTCCCAGTAGCTACGCATATTTTCGGGCAAATGCGAGAGCATCCTGGCCTTGAGCTCCTGCTCATTCGGCAGATCGTCCGGGCTCGGCACTTTCGGCATGGGAAGCTGGTGATCGAGACCAGGCTCCTCGACCTGGAAGGACGCACTCATCACGAACATCGGTCGCCCGTGCTGGATGGCGGTCACCCGGCGTGTCGTGAAGCTTTTGCCGTCGCGCACGCGATCGACGTTGTAGATGATGGGGCGCGACGGATCCCCCGGCAGCAGGAAGTAGGCATGCAGAGAATGAGCAATGCGGTCGGCGGGCACGGTGCGAACGGCCGCCACCAGGGCCTGCCCCAGAACCTGGCCGCCGAACACCCTTTGCCAGCCATGCTGGGGGCTGCGTCCCCGAAACAGGTTTTCCTCGAGCGGTTCGAGGTCGAGAATGGCCAGTAGATTGTGGAGCGCGCTGCTGGGCGCGGGTTTTCGTGGCGGCATGGACGACCTGCGGTTGCAAGAAGGCCAACAGGGGAAGCCCGGCGACCGGCTCTGTCAAGCTGACAGCCGTGCCGGTCAGCGTTCCGGGCGCGGCGGCCGCTTCTTGCGCAATGCCACTGGCACCTCCCGATGAGCCCGGGCCCACAACACTACGATGTGCTCGTTGCCGGGGGCGGCGTGCCCGGCCTGGCGCTGGCATGTGCGGTGGCCGACGCGCTCGGGCCGCAGATCAGCGTCGCCGTTGCCGATCCCCTGCCCTTTCGCGCTGAGCAAGGTCCGACGGACGTCAGGGCGTCGGCAATATCTGCTGGCAGCAAGCGCATGCTAGAGGTGTTGCACGTCTGGCAGGCCATTGCCGATCAGGCTCAACAGATCACGCGCGTCGACATCACCGATTCTCGCCTCGACGACATCCTTCGGCCCGTGCTCGTGTCCTATGACAACACGGTCGATGGCGGCGAGCCGGCCACATGGATCGTCGAGAACGGGGTGCTTGCCAAAGCGCTGCGCGAGGCCGCCGGCTCCCGGCACGCCGTCACGCTGATCGGCGAGACTTCCGTTCGTGCCTTCCGCACCGATGCGCATGCTGTGATCGCCGAGCTCTCCAACGGCGACAGCGCCAGCGCCAGCCTGCTGGTCGCAGCGGACGGGCGCAACTCGCGCTTGCGCGCGGCGGCAAACATTGGCGTGGTGGGCACGACCTACGCGCAGATCGCCATCGTCGTCATCGTGCATCACGAAAAGCCACACGAGGGCCGGGCGGTGCAGCATTTTCTGCCCGGGGGACCTTTTGCGATCCTGCCGATGACAGGCCGGCGCTCCTGCATCACGTGGACCGAGGACGAGGACGTGGGCCGCGCCATCATGGCGCTCGACGACGCCGGGTTTCTGGGCGAGCTTGAGAAGCGCTTCAGTTATCGGCTTGGCGCCATCACGCAGGTGGGTCCGAGGCGCGCCTGGCCGCTCGACATGCACCTGGCGCGCGCCCTGGTGGCGGATCGCTTTGCCCTCGTCGGCGATGCCGCCCACAGCGTGCATCCGATCGCCGGTCAGGGCCTCAATCTCGCGCTGCGCGACGTCGCCGCGCTTGCCGAGGTTGTTGCCGACGCGGCGCGGCTGGGGCTTGACATCGGTGCCGCCACCACCCTGGAGCGCTATGAGCGGTGGCGCCGGGCGGATTCGGCCCTCTCGGCGGCGACCTTCGACGCGCTCAATAGGCTGTTCTCGAACACCTCGACCGTGCCGCGCACCGTGCGCGGCATTGGACTTGGAATGGTTGAACGTCTGCCGGCCTTGAAGCAGGCCTTCGTGACGGAAGCGGCGGGCCTCGCCGGCGATGTGCCAAAGCTGCTGCGCGGCTTATCGGTCTGAGCGCGCCGCTAGGCCCGCGCCGCAAGAGCGTGCGGCTCCGGCAGCCGCTGCGGCAGCAACAGGACCGCCACCAGGATCACGGCCGCCGAAAACGTCAGGACCCTGAACAAGGCGTCGAATCCCCAGTTCCCGTAGATGAAGGAGATCAGCGGCAAGGCCGCGGCCAACGCCGTGAAGCTGATGACGTAGCGCACGCCGTAGACCCGCGCGCGCCATTCTCCGTCGGCCAGGCGGCCGATCATGTAGTCGTTGATCGGGATCTGGCCGAAGGCGGCCAGCATGAAGGCCATGGCGCACACCAGGGCGGGCCACCCCAGCAGGCCAGGCATCAGGGCGAAGAACACGACCTGGGCCGCGGCCGCGGCGATGAACACGGTGCGCGGCCCCACCTTGTCCAGGTAGTGGCCGACGATCAGCTGGCCGAGCGAGGCCAGCGCGAACACGAGAAAGGCAAGCTGACCAACGGCCGTAGCGGATACGGCAAGTCCTCCGAGGCGCTCGTCGAACACCTTGGGCAGCGCGAACGTGGTCGACTGGAAGACGATGCTGGAGACCGCCGTCGTCAGGAACACGATCATGGAGACGCGCATCAACACGGTCTTGATGCTGTCGGGCAGGTGCTTCGTCGCGGAAGCGGCGCGCGTGCGAACCGGCGGACTGATGATCTGGGGCCACCTCAGCGCGGCGTAGGCGATGCCGATGAGGATTGAGATGACGGCGGGCACCACGAACGCCACCCGCCATCCACCGTGGTCGATGAAGTAGCCGGTTATCAGGGCGGCACTTGCGACCCCGAGATTGCCCCATACGCCGTTGACGGCGATGCGCATGCCCGTGTTCTTCCACTTCTCGACAACGATGGCCAGCCCGACCGGGTGGTAGATCGACGCAAATATCCCGACCACGAACAATCCGATTGCGATCTGCAGCGGTGACTGCGCGAAAGCGGTGGCGATCGAGGCCAGACCGATGCCGATGAAAAACACGCTCATCATCCCGTCGCGGCTCCACTTGTCGGCGAGCCAGCCTGCGGGCAGGGAGAACACGCCAAAGGCAAAGAAGCCGGGCGTGGCGTACTTGAGGAGATCGGCGTAGCTCACGCCCCATTCGCGATAGAGCGTCAGGGCGGCCACCGTCGCGAAAATCAGCGTGAAAAGATGGTCGAGAAAGTGCCCGGCGTTGAGGAGCAGGAAGTGAAGGCGGTCGCGCATGAAGCTCTCCACGCCGGCCCGGATGGCCGATCCGGCCGCAAGCTAGCGTCTTTGCTCAAGCTGGCAAACATTCCTTTCGCGCAACTGCCTTCCGGCGGAGGCATGGCGGGCGGCCAGGGTCCATGCCCGGCCGCGGCGCCAGCCGTGGACACAATCCACCGCCTAGGCGATTCACCCTTTGGGGCGCCTCGTCATCGCAGCGTTGGCTCGACCGGGATGATCAGGCCGCCCGGCGGTCGCCCGGCTTCCGTGTGGCGGCCGCATCTCGCTCCACACGCTCCGGCACGCTGATGTAATCGCGCGCCGGCGCCGCGGCTTCCCCACGCCACGCGCCATTGAAGTCCGGCATCACCGCGAAGGCGCCGAGCGCTGTGGTCAGCTTGCGCGAGCTTTCAGCATAGTCCTGCGTGGCGGACTGCCAGAACTTCATCTGCGCGTTGAAGACGTCGATTGGCGTCCGGCACTGGCCAAGCTGCAAGGGAATGTCCATCCACGCCCGGGAGCGCCGCATCGTCAGCCCCAGGACTTCCAGGTTCCACCGGCCGATCCCAAGAAGAGCCGGCTCGCAGCCCTTGGCGAGAGCGTCGAAACCGCGGAAGTAGATTTGCGACAGATTACTGAGGGGGCCCGTGCCGGGGTCCCCTTGCACATTTGCACTCATACCCGCTTACCCCTTTGCCGATGCTTTGCCACACCGCGAGCCCCTGCCGTCCTTCAGGCCGCGACGGAGGAGGCTGTTGCGAAAGTATCGGTTGCGCCGCGCGTCTGCAACACGCAAGCCTTGTATTGAACATTTGATAGGCAGAATCAGCCGCGGTTGCGGGCGGCGTGCAAATTTGCGCACAGGCTCCGCCCTCGCCGTTTGACTTCGCGCCGGAGGCCAAGGTTAGTATTGAGCACAAGGCCACGCGAATTACAGGTTTTCTCTCGTAATTTCGGGTCCCGGCGTGCGGCGGGGTTGGTGTTCGGGTTTGTTGCTGGCGTTTGCGCTCTGCTGTGCGGCGGGAGCCGGGCGGAGCGTTGCGGGCGACAGTCCGCGCGCGGCCCCATGGCCCGAGGCCAAGTATGAGGCCTGGGTCGGCGCTGAGGCTTTCGAGCACAATTGGTCGGTGTACTCGGGGGTCACGGTCTCCCCCTTTGCCGGCATTCAAGCCGACGGGCTGCGCCTGCGCGCGGTGCTGGGCTATGCCGCCTATTCCTACGCGCCGGGAACGCTCAAGTTTCACGGCAGGGTCGGCTTTGGCGACCTGCTGCTCGGCTATCATCGGCGGTTCGGACCCGTCACGTTGAAAGTCTTCGGCGGCCTCTCGTTGGCAGACCGCGCGAGCGATGATCCCTTCTCGTCGATCGACGGCACCGGATGGGGCGGCAAGGCGGTCGCTGAAGCCTGGTGGGACATCAACGACCACGTGTGGACGTCGCTGGATCTGTCATGGGCGAGCCTGCACGACAGCTACGATCGGATTTACAGCAGCCGGGTGCGGCTGGGCTGGCGCGTGCTTCCTGCACTCTCGACGGGGTTGGAGGTGGGGGCAGCCGGCAACGATGATTGTGACATCGGCCGGCTCGGCGGTTTTATTCGCTACGAATGGGCCGGAGGAGAGCTTTCGTTCTCCGGTGGCCTCTCAAATGAAAACACCGGTGCCGGTGGCCCATTCCGTGGGGACAGCAACGGCCCGTTCGTCACCCTGTCGTGGCTGATGCGGTTCTGAGCCCTGCACGCTGCTCTTCAAGCGCGCCTCCGCGCGTCATCTGTGTTAGTCTGTATCGATAACAAACACTGTCCGTCAAAGCCGGGTTGGAGCCATGAAAAGCATTCTACTTCCGGTCGATCAAAGCGAGCAGATGCCGTCTGCCCTGGAGACTGCGCGCCTGCTCGGTAACCTTTTCGGCAGCACCATCGAGGGCGTCGCCCTGCGGCCGGCGTTCGCGGAGATCGTGGCGCCCGATCCGATCGTCGCCGTCACCATCCCGCCGGCGGACTGGAGCGAGACAGAATTCTGCCGCAGCGTGCGCCAGACATTCGACGCGTATGCCGCCCAGTTCCCGCCCTCTGGCGGGGGCGCCCGTTTCCGCTGGCGCGGCGGCTCGGCAATCGACGATGGCACGCTGGGCAGCCTGGGCCGCGTCTACGACGCGACCGTGCTCAGCCGGCCCGGCAACCATGGCTCGCGCATGACGGCCCTGGAAGCGGCCCTGTTCGACAGCGGCAGCCCGGTGCTGATGGCCCCTCCGGTGGCCCCAAAATCCTTCGGCCAGACCGTTCTCATCCACTGGAATGCCAGCACGGAAACGGCGCGCGCGATCCTGATGGCCATGCCGATTCTCCGCAAAGCCAACCGCGTTCAGCTGCTCGCGGTCGAAGGCAGCGTCGTGGCCGGTCCCAGCACCAAGGATGCCATCGGCCATCTGGAGGCCAACGGCATTTCCGCCAGCGAAAAGACCATCAGCGGTCGCGGGCAGCGTCCGGGCGAGGCCATCCTCGCCGAGGCGGCCGCTATCGGTGCGGATTTGCTGATCAAGGGAGCGTATACCCAGAGCCGGCTGCGGCAGATGATCTTCGGCGGCGCGACGAGCCATATCCTGAGCGCCGCGGAGCTGCCCGTATTCCTGGCGCACTGACAAGGCGGAGGCAGCTCGCGCTCCCCGCCCCGATCTAGATGCGCCGGAACTTTGCCATCGCCTCGCGGAACGAGAGACCCTTCTCGAGCTCCGCGGCGGCTGCCGCATCATCCCGCGCGTAGCCCGTGGCGAGCTCCACCACTTCGCGCGCCTTCTCGGCGGGAATGCAGACCACGCCGGAGCCGTCGGCAACTATCAGGTCGCCGGCGCGGATGCGCACGCCGCCGCAGCTAATTGGTTCGTTGATGCCGGTGACCGACAGCCGCGTGCGGCCGGTCAGCGGGGTCATATGGCGGGCAAACACGGGCAGGCGATGCTGGCGCATCTCCTCCTGATCGCGCACGCCGCCATCGACCACCAGGCCGCCGAGCCCTTTCAGGACCGCGGCATAAGTCGCGAGGCCCCCAAAGGTTGAGACGCACTGGCCGCCATTGTCGATGACGAGGATCTCGCCGGGCTTGGCCGCGTCGATCATCAGGCCGACCTTGAAGTCCTCGGACGTGAAGTCGCCCCGGCTGCCCGTGATCTCGCGAACCGTGACCGCCCGGCCTACGCAGCGGGTATCCGGAACCACCTGGTTGAGCCCGCGCAGCACACCTTCAAAGCAGATGTCATCGAGCGCATTGGCGATTGTCGGCGTGTTCAGCGTCGCCGCCGCTCTGATGACGTCGTCGGATACCGTCATGGTCGCCTTTCGCGCCGCCCGCGGGCGGTTAACAGGAAGTTACGCGACGCCTTCAAATTCAAAAGAAGGTCGCAGCACATTTGTTACGCATAATCCGATTAATCAATGCAAGAACGATCCGAGAAGCGCATAGCTCTTTTGCGCGCAGTGTGCGCCGCTGGCAGCGCCGCGCCTCCCGCGCGTGCGCTGCATTGGCGGAAAACAACAATGGGCAACGTCCATGTCGAGTGTCGTGCATGAAGAGCGTCTCCTGGTGGCCCTGCGGCAGGTGTGGGCCAACGAGGCGTCCCCATTCACCGCCATCGCTGATGGCCCTTCGGGCGTGCTGATCCTCAACAACGGGCACTGCCGCGGGGTGTGGTCGTGGCGCGAGGGCGCCTACAATTTCACGCCCGGCGGCTATGGCGCGTCGACCTACGCGGCGCTGACGCACCAGGAAGCCGTTCGCTTCACCATCGACCACGTTTGCCGCCAATAGCCTGGCGGCGCGCAGGCGGGGCTTTAGAAAAGCCCCTCGATCTGCCCGTGCTCGTTGAGCCGGATCACGTTGGCCGAAGGCGCTCTCGGCAGTCCCGGCATCGTCAGTATTTCACCCGTGATGACGACCACGAACTCGGCGCCCGCGGAGAGCCTCAGCTCGCGCACAGGCACGATATGCCCGGTCGGCGCGCCGCGCTTGTTGGGGTCGGTCGAGAAGGAATACTGGGTCTTGGCCATGCAGACGGGGAAGTTGCCATATCCCCCATCCTGCAGCTCCTTGAAGCGCGCCTCGATTGAAGCGTCGCACGAGATGTCGGCCGCCCGGTAGATTTCGGTGGCAATGGTTTTCACCTTGTCCCGGAGGGGCATGCTGTCGGGATAGAGCGGCTTGAACTTGGACTGCCCGCTGTCGGCGATTTCGACGACGTGGCGGGCGAGCTCTTCCGTTCCCTTGCTGCCTTCGGCCCAGTGGCTGCAGAGGATGGCCTTGGTGCCGACGCTCTCGGCCGCCTTCATCACCTCGGCCACTTCCTTTTCGGTGTCGGCGATGAACTTGTTGATGGCCACCACCGGCGTCACCCCGAACTTCCGCAGGTTTTCCAGGTGACGCTTGAGGTTGTCGCAACCTTTGGCGACGGCGGCCGCATTCTCGTTCTTGAGGTCATCCTTGGCGACGCCGCCGTGCATCTTGAGCGCGCGCACCGTCGCCACCACCACGGCCGCTGCCGGGGTCAGCCCGGCCTTGCGGCACTTGATGTCGAAGAACTTCTCCGCGCCGAGATCGGCGCCGAACCCGGCTTCGGTGACCACGTAGTCGCAAAGCTTCAGCGCCGTTTTCGTCGCCAGCACGGAGTTGCAGCCGTGGGCGATGTTGGCGAAGGGGCCGCCGTGGATGAAGGCCGGGTTGTTCTCCAGCGTCTGCACCAGGTTCGGCATCAGCGCGTCCTTGAGCAGCACGGTCATGGCGCCGTCGGCCTTGAGGTCGCGCGCCATCACCGGCTTGCGGTCGCGCGTGTAGCCGACGACGATGCTGCCGAGGCGGCGCTCCAGGTCCTTGAGGTCGCTGGAGAGGCAGAGGATCGCCATCACTTCGGACGCCACCGTGATGTCGAAGCCGTCCTCGCGCGGAAATCCGTTGGCAGTGCCGCCGAGCGAGTTGACGATCAGCCGCAGGGCGCGGTCGTTCATGTCCATGACGCGCCGCCACGAGATGCGCCGCGCATCGAGGCCCAGCGAATTGCCCCAGTAGATGTGGTTGTCGAGCATGGCCGCCAGCAGGTTGTTGGCGGAGGTGATGGCGTGGAAGTCACCCGTGAAGTGCAGGTTGATGTCTTCCATCGGCACCACCTGCGCGTAGCCGCCGCCGGCGGCGCCGCCCTTCATGCCGAAGCAGGGTCCCAGCGACGGCTCGCGCAGGCAGCACATCGCCTTCTTGCCGATGCGGTTCAGCCCGTCGCTGAGGCCGACGGTGGTGGTGGTCTTGCCTTCGCCTGCCGGCGTGGGGCTGATGGCGGTGACGAGGATCAGCCGGCCGTCCTTGTTCTTCTGCGATGCGTTGATGAAGTCGAACGCCACCTTGGCTTTGTAGGGGCCGTAGTTCAGCAGGGCGTCGGCGGGGATGCCGATTTTCTTGCCGACCTCGGCAATCGGCTTCAACTTCGCTTCGCGGGCAACCTCGATATCCGACTTCACCGTCATCTGTTCTTACTCCCTATCCCTGCGTCGTCGTCCGGTTGGATTGATGGTTGCGCCCGCCGTCTGCGCGAAGGCGAAAGTCCGCGCCAGCTTTGGAGGGTTGCCGGCCTTCTGAAACGTTTCTCCGTGCCGCGAAGTCCTGGCCTTGCGTCGATGCCCCGCCGTGCGGGTAGGAGGTCATGCCTTGGGGAGGGGGCCGTCGAAGGTGTCGCCTGCCTTTACGCCCGCTGACTTGGCCCACTCAGCCGCTGAAATCTTCTTCCCGTCGCTGCCGCGCACGCGCTTGGCGAGGATGGCGCCGCCGCCGGCGGCAACGGCCATGCCGTTGTCGTCGAGGCTGAGGATCTGCCCCGGCGCGCCGCTGCCGGCGACCTTGGCCGAATCGAAGATGTCGACCTTCTGGTCCCTGATGCGGGTCCATGCACCGGGCGCCGGATTGGCGGCGCGGATGAGGTTGTAGACCTCGGCCACCGGCTTCGCCCAGTCGATCTCCGCCAGGTCCTTCTTGAACCAGCTCTCGTAGGAGCCGTCGGCGAGGTTCTGCGCGTGCCTGAGCTTGACGCCTGCGCGCACCAGCTCCAGCCCCTCGATCATGGCGTCGACGCCCATCGGAAACAGCTTCTTGAAATAGACGTCGCCGAGCGTTTCGTCGGGACCGATCTCGACCGACTTCTGGATGAGGATGGGCCCCTCATCGAGACCTTCGTTCGGCCAGAAGATGGTGAGGCCCGTGCGGGTCTTGCCCATGGCGATCGGCCAGTTGATCGACGACGGCCCGCGGTGCGCTGGCAGCAGGGAGGGATGGTACTGGAAGGTGCCAAGGCGCGGCGCATCCAGCACCGGCTGCGGGACGAACAGCAGCACGTAGGCCATCATGCAGATGTCGGCGTTGAACGACTTCATCAGCTCCAGCGCTTCCGGCGTCTTCCAGCTTTTTGGCTGATGCAGCGGCAGACGCTTTTCCACGGCAAGCTGCTTGAGAGGATCTTCCGGCCGGCCGGCCTTGTCCGGCGCGCAGCATACGGCGACCACATTCTCCTTGCGCTCCAGCAGCCGCTCAAGGACGGCTTTGCCGAAGGCCTCCTGCCCATGCACGACGATACGCATCTGGTCCGTTCTCCGTGTCTCGTTCCCCTTCCGCCGCCTTCATGAAGAGAGTTCGGTGAGGCAGAACCTGCTCCAGGTCGGCGTGTGATGCTGGCGCTGATAGGAAGAGGTTGGACTTCACTCCGCCGCTTGCTTTTTCAAAGGTGTCGTCGCGCCCGCCTCGGCGAGCGCCGTGATGTCGTCGGCAGAATAGCCAAGCTCGCGCAGCACCTCGGCCGTGTGCTCGCCGAGCAGCGGCGAGCGGGCCACCTCCGAGGGGCTGGCCGACAGCTTGATCGGGTTGCCCACCGAGAGATATTTGCCGCGCTTGGGATGATCGACCTCCACGACGGTTCCCGTCGCCCGCAGTGAGGCATCCTCGGCGAGTTCCTTCATCGACAGGATCGGCCCGCACGGGATGTCGTACTTGTTGAGGATTTCCATGGCCTCGAACTTGGTCTTGGTCATGGTCCACTGCTCAATGCGCGCGAAGATCTGGTTGAGCCGCGGCAGCCGGGCCGCCGGCTTGGCGAAGTCGGGATGGGTCTTCCACTCCGGCTCGCCGATGACGTCGCAGATCGCCTCCCACACCGGCGCCTGCGTGATGAAATAGATGTAGGCGTTGGGATCCGTTTCCCATCCCTTGCATTTCAGGATGCGGCCCGGCTGTCCGCCGCCGGAATCATTGCCAGCCCGAGGGGTGGCGTCGCCGAACGGGATTCCCTCGCCGTACTGGCTGTACTCGGTGAGCGGGCCAGCCTTGAGCCGCTGCTGATCGCGCAGCTTCACGCGGCACAGATTGAGCACGCCGTCCTGCATGGCGCAGGTGACGCGCTGGCCCTTGCCGGAATGGGTGCGATGGTAGAGGGCGGTGACAATGCCGAGCGCGAGATGCAGCCCAGTGCCGCTATCGCCGATCTGCGCGCCCGTGACGAGTGGCACGCCATCCCGGAAGCCGGTGGTGGAGGCCGAGCCCCCGGTGCATTGCGCGACGTTCTCGTAGACCTTGCAGTCTTCGTAGGGGCCGGGGCCGAAGCCTTTCACCGAGGCATAGATCATGCGCGGGTTCAGCTCCTGGATGCGCTCCCAGGTGAGCCCCATGCGGTCGAGGGCGCCCGGCGCAAAGTTCTCGACCAGCACGTCGCAGGTCTTGACCAGGCGCTCGAGGATTTCCATCCCCTTCTTGTTCTTGCTGTCGATGGTGATCGAGCGCTTGTTGTGGTTCAGCATCGTGAAGTAGAGCGAATCCGCGCCCTTCACGTCCATGAGCTGGCCGCGCGTGATGTCGCCCACGCCCGGACGCTCGACCTTGATCACGTCGGCGCCGAACCATGCCAGGAGCTGCGTGCAGGTCGGTCCAGACTGCACGTGCGTGAAGTCCAGGATCTTCACGCCTTCGAGTGCTTTGCCCATTGTTTGCTCCCGTTATTTCTTCTTCAGTGCGCTTTGCGGATTGAGATTGCCGATGCGGCCCGACTCGCTGCCGGCTTTCGGGTCGATCACGGCGTTGATCAGGGTCGGCTTGCCTGAGTCCATGGCCGCGTTGACGGCGCGGCGCAGCTCGTCCGGGGAGGTGGCGTTCATACCGACGCCGCCGAACGCCTCGATCATCTTGTCGTACCGGGCGCCCTTCACGAACACGGTGGTCGCGGGGTCGGCGCTCGCGGTGTTGACGTCGGTGCCGCGGTAGATGCCGTCGTTATTGAGGATCACCACGCACACCGGCAGCTTGTAGCGGCAGATGGTCTCGATCTCCATGCCGGAGAAGCCGAAGGCGCTGTCGCCCTCCACCGCCAGAACCGGCTTGCCGGTCTCGACCGCGGCGGCGATGGCATAGCCCATGCCGATGCCCATGATGCCCCAGGTGCCGACATCGATGCGCTTGCGCGGCTTGTAGATGTCGATGATGCCGCGCGCGAGGTCGAGCGCGTTGGCGCCCTCGTTGACGAGGATGGCGTCGGGCCGCTCCTTGACGACGGTGCGCAGCACGCCGAGCGCGCCGTGGTAATCCATCGGCACGTTGTTGTTCATGAGGCGCGGCGCCATCTTGGCGACATTCTCCTCGCGCTTGGCGTAGACAGCCTTGGTCCAGTCGGCGGGAGGTGCCGGCCAGTTGCCGCCCATGCCATCGAGCAGCGCCGCCACGCAGGAGGCGATGTCGCCGACCAGGGGCGCCGCGATCTCGACGTTGGAGTCCATTTCCCTGGGCTCGATGTCGATCTGGATGAACTTTTTCGGCGCGCCGCCCCAGGTCTTGCCCTTGCCGTGCGACAGCAGCCAGTTCAGACGCGCGCCGATGAGCAGCACGACGTCCGAGTCCTTGAGCACAGTCGAGCGCGCAGCGCCGGCGCACTGCGGATGCACGTCCGGCAGCAGGCCCTTGGCCATGCTCATCGGCAGGAACGGGGCGCCGCTCTTCTCAACGAACGACTTGATGGCGTCGTCAGCCTGGGCGTAGGCGGCGCCCTTGCCGAGAATGATCAGCGGCCGCTTGGCGCTCTTCAGCACGTCGAGCGCGCGCTTGACTGATGCTGGCGCGGGAATTTGCGCGGGGGCCGGGTCAACGACCTTGACCAGCGATTTCTTCCCGGCCTGCGCGTCCATAATCTGGCCGAACAGCTTGGCCGGTAGGTCGAGATAGACGCCGCCGGGGCGCCCAGAGACGGCGGCGCGGATCGCGCGGGCGAAGCCGATGCCGATGTCCTGGGCGTGCAGGATGCGATAGGCGGCCTTGCACAGCGGCTTGGCAATTGCGAGCTGGTCGAGCTCCTCGTAGTCACCCTGCTGCAGATCAACGATCTCGCGCTCGGACGAGCCGGAAACCAGGATCATTGGGAAACAATTTGTGGTGGCGTGGGCGAGCGCGGTCAGCCCGTTGAGGAAGCCGGGTGCCGACACCGTGAAGCAGATGCCAGGCTGCCTGGTCAGAAAGCCGGCGATGGAGGCGGCGTAGCCTGCGTTCTGCTCGTGGCGGAAGGAGAGCACGCGAATGCCCTCAGCCTGCGACATGCGCAGAAAATCGGTGATGGGAATGCCGGGGACCGCGTAGATCGTCTTGATCCCGTTGAGCTTGAGTGCGTCGATGATGAGGTGGAAGCCGTCTGTCAGCTCCTGTTCTGCCCCTGCCGTGTTCGCATCAACGCTCGTTGCTGTTGCGGACATTCCGCCGCCCTCCCTGAAAAATGCCGTGTTTCTGCCCGGCTATTCGATTTCGACGAAGCGATCGACGTGATCGCGCAGTCGCAAGGTGTGCTCGCGCACCAGGTGCTCGGCGCGGTCAGTATCGCGGGCTTCCAGCGCGGCAACGATTTCCGTGTGATCGACGATGGAGCGCCGGGCGCGATCCTGTTCGAAGATCGTTCGCTGCCGGATGGCGCGCATGTGAAAGAACAACGCGTTGGTCATGTCGACGATCAG
The DNA here is from genome assembly GCA_035550075.1 of Hyphomicrobiaceae bacterium. Classification (GTDB taxonomy): domain Bacteria; phylum Pseudomonadota; class Alphaproteobacteria; order Rhizobiales; family Hyphomicrobiaceae; genus AWTP1-13. The sequence goes on from DASZQG010000069.1 coordinate 34,547, forward strand.
CGGGCACTTGCCCAGCTTGATGATCGCCTGGTGGAACTTGATGTTGGCGTCCGAGTATTCGCCCATCTTGCGGGCGACCTCGTCCTGGGAAAACTTGTCGACCAGGTCGTGCAGGCCGGCCAGCTCCTTGTCGCTGGCTTCCTTGGTCGCCAGCCGCGCAGCCATGCTTTCGAGCGCCGCCCAGACCGTGATCATGTCCAGGATCTCGGACTTGGTCTTGCGCACGATGAAGATGCCGCGGCGCGCGACGATCTTCACAAGTCCTTCCTGATCGAGCTGCGCCAGGGCCTCGCGCAGCGGCGTGCGGCTGACGCCGAAGCGCTGCGATAGGTCGCGTTCGTCGAGGCGAAGCTCCGCGTTGTCCGCGTAGATGTTCATATTGGTGATGGCCGCTTTCAGCGCTTCGTAGGCCCGCGCTTTGAGGCTCAGGCCTTCGCCGATCGGCCGGATTTTGAGCTGGGTGTCTGCCACGTTCCGGTGCTCCCGCCGCCGATATCGGGGTGCCCTATCCGCACTTCCGCTGGGGTGGTACTTGGTATACCATACACCACCGATCGCCACAGAGACAAGTCAGTGAGCCGGAGGTGGTGGACGGATTTGATATGCTTTCAGGGCGCAACAGTGCTGTGTCTCGATCAGTATGGTAGCGTCTCCGTGGTAGATGGTATACCAAGCCCAGACGACAGAGGCCTCAAAATTAACAGGTCGGGCCAAGGGGCGGGAAAACGAAAGGGGGGACGTGACACGTGGATGACATTGCCTCGCTAATCGGCGGCTTTGAGGTAGCACTCTCCTGGTACAATTTGCTGTTGATGCTGGTTGGCATCCTGCTTGGTGTCATCATCGGTGTCCTGCCCGGCCTCGGCGGCGCCAACGGCGTTGCAATCCTGTTGCCCCTGACATTTTCGATGCCGCCGACGTCGGCGATCATCATGTTGTCTTGCATCTATTGGGGGGCGTTGTTCGGCGGTGCCATCACCTCCATCCTTTTCAATATCCCCGGGGAGCCGTGGTCTGTCGCAACGACCTTTGACGGCCATCCGCTGGCTCAGAAGGGACGCGCGGACGAAGCTCTGACGGCGGCATTCACATCGTCCTTCGTCGGCGCTTTCGTCGCGGTGGTGATGATCACCTTCCTGGCGCCTGTCATCGCCCGGTTCGCGCTGCAGTTCGGTCCTGCTGAGTTTTTCTCCGTCTACTTTCTGACGTTCGCCAGCTTTGTTGGCATGGGTCGCGGTTCGCCATTCAAGGTACTGGCCTCGATGTGCCTCGGCTTCGCACTCGGTTCCGTTGGCCTGGATTCGGTCACCGGCACGCTGCGAATGACGTTCGGACAGGAGCAGCTGCTGGTCGGGTTCGATTTCCTGGTTGCCGTGATTGGCCTGTTCGGAATCGGCGAGATCCTGTCCTCGATGGAGCAGGGTCTGAAATTTTCTGGATCGCATGCGAAGATTCGGCTCGATGCCGTCCTCCAAACCTGGAAGACGCTCATTCGCTATTGGATGACCTCAATTCGAAGCTGCATCGTCGGCTGCTGGATGGGCATCACCCCTGGCGGCGCGACGCCGGCGTCCTTCATGAGCTACGGACTGGCCAAGCGTTTCTCCAGAAACGGCGAGAATTTTGGCAAGGGCGAATTGGAAGGCGTGGTGGCGCCGGAGACCGCCGCGCACGCCGCCGGTACAAGCGCGCTGCTGCCGATGATAACTCTGGGCATTCCGGGCTCGCCCACGGCTGCTGTTCTGCTCGGCGGCCTGCTGATCTGGGGGCTGCAGCCCGGTCCCATGCTGTTTGTCGAACAGAAAGATTTTGTATGGGGTCTGATCGCGTCGATGTACCTCGGCAACATTGCCGGTCTAATCGTGGTGCTGACGTGCGTGCCCCTGTTTGCGGCTATCCTCCGCGTACCGTTCTCGATCATCGGTCCGGTTATCGTCGTCATCTGCGCGGTCGGCGCCTACACGGTCCACAACAGCATGTTCGACGTTTGGATGATGCTGGTGTTCGGCGTTGTCGGATATGCATTCAACAAGCTCGACTACCCATTGCCGCCACTCGTCCTGGCGCTCGTTCTCGGAGACAAGGCTGAGGAAGGCTTCCGCCAAGCCATGCTGGGTTCGCAGGGCAGCCTCAGCATTTTTTGGTCGAACTGGCTGGTGGGCAGTATCATGGGCCTGGGCGTCGTTCTGCTGTTCTGGCCGCTGGTGCCGTGGCTCAAGACAAAACTAAGGCCGGAATCGGAGCGGGTAACCGCGTCGGCAGGAGCCGCGGTGGTCGATCACGAGAGATGATCGGTGAGCTGACCGTCTAATTAACGAAGAGCCAAGGAGGAAACAATGGTGCTTTCGTTGCGAAAGGAGATTCGCAGGACCGCTGGGTTTACCCGCCGCGCTGCGTTCTGGGCTGCCACGCTGCCGCTCGCGGCCCTGCTGCCCGGGGTCCTGGCGACTGAGGCTCAGGCTTGGGAGCCGACCAAGCCGGTCCAGTTCATCATTCCGGCCGGTACCGGAGGCGGCGCCGATCAGATGGCGCGTTTCATCCAGGGTGTGGTGTCCAAGCACAACCTGATGAAGCAGCCGATTGTCGTCCTGAACAAGGGCGGTGGGGCCGGCGCGGAAGGCTTCCTTGAAGTCAAGAAATCCGTCGGAGACCCACACACCATCATCATTACGCTGTCGAACCTGTTCACCACGCCCTACGCCACCGGCGTGCCCTTCAGCTGGAAGGACCTGACGCCAGTTGCGATGCTGGCTTTGGACCAATTCATCCTGTGGGTGCCCGCGGACACCCCCTACAAAACGGCGAAGGATTACATCGACGCCGTCAAAGCCGCACCCGACAAGCAATTCAAGATGGGCGGGACCGGCTCCAAGCAGGAGGACCAGATCATCACTGTGGCGCTCGAGAAGCTTACGGCGCCGAAGAAGTTTACCTACGTGCCCTACAAGGGCGGCGGCACGGTCGCTACGCAACTTGTCGGCAAGCACATCGATTCCAGCGTGAACAATCCGATCGAGGCAGTGTCGCACTGGAAGTCAGGTGCGCTGCGGCCGCTGTGCATCTTCGACTCCAAGCGCAGCGTCTATACGCAGAAAATCACCGCGACCCAGGCCTGGTCCGATATCCCGACCTGCAAAGAATCGGGTGTGGACGTCGAATACCAGATGCTGCGTGGCATCTTCATGTCCCCGGGCGTAAAGCCTGAGGAGGTGGCCTTCTATGTCGATCTCTTCAAGAAAGTCAGAGAAACCGCCGACTGGAAGCAATTCATGGAGCAAGGTGCCTTCAACCAGACCTTCATGTCAGGTGATCAGTACAAGAGCTGGGTTGCGGCGGCTGACAGCCGACACCACGAACTGATGCAAGCCGCGGGCTTCCTTGCGGCCGGCAAATAAAAGCCACGCCGTCAAGCGCGGCCGGCCCGACACCGGGCCGGCCGCGCATCGTCGGCGGGCGGTTGTTGCTCCGCCTCCGGAAGAAAAGGGACTGAGACGCCATGCATGAGCCCCAGGAAGGCGCCGATGACGGCCGGCCGCTGGTTTCAAATCGTGTCATGGAGGTCGTGGTCGCGCTGCTGCTGCTCGCCGGATGCGCGATCGTGATCTTCGATAGTGTACGTCTCGGTGCCGGCTGGCAGGGCGGCGAGGGGCCGGGCCCAGGCTACTTTCCCTTTTATGTTGCGGTGATCCTGGCGATCGCGAGCCTGATCAACCTCGTCAGCGCGTTGCGGGGCCATGGTAGCGGCGAGGTGTTTGTCGCACTGCGCCCCTTCGGCCGCGTGCTGGCCGTGCTGATTCCGAGCAGTATTTTCGTGGGATTGATCGGCGGGTTCTCCGTGGGTCCTGTCGATGTGCCCGGCCTTGGGATCTATGTGTCGTCCGCCCTCTTTCTGTTTTTCTTCATGGTGATTATCGGACGGGAGAATCCCTTCAAGAGCCTTGCTGTTGGCGCGGTCGTGCCTCTGGGCTTGTTCCTGATGTTCGAGAAGTGGTTCCTCGTACCCTTGCCCAAGGGCCCACTGGAGGCGTGGCTCGGCTATTGAACCCGGCGCCTATTCGGCGCCCTGCCGCGCAGTTTCTTGTCGCCGCCGCGCGGCGATCTTCAGAATGATCCAGCCGAGCGATATCACCAGCAGCGCACCGATCGTCTCGATGCCCCGCGCAAGGAAATGCGCGCTTATTCCCAATTTCTGCGCGAAATCGGTCATGTAAGGCGCAAGCACCGGCTCGGTGGCGATCAGCTCGCCGGCCACCCAGCCCAGCAGCGCCGAGCCGGCCCACACCAGGATCGGCAGATGGTTGAGCAGCCACATCAGCACGGTCGATCCGAACACCACCAGGGGAATACTGATCGCCAGGCCGACGATGATCAGATCCATCTTGCCCCCGGCCGCCGCCGCGATGGCCAGGACGTTATCCAGGCTCATGACGATATCGGCGATGGCGACGATTCTGATCGCCTCCCAGATGTTCGAACCTGACCTGACGCTGTCCTCGTCGGATTCATCACCAAGAAGCAATTTTACCGCGATCCAGAGCAGGATCAGCCCGCCCAATAGCTTGAGCCATGGCAAATCGAAGAGCTGTTGGACCACCAGCGTGAAAACGATGCGCAGAATGACGGCGGCCGCCGCTCCAAGAACGACGCCAAGAAAGCGCTGGCCGCGCGGCAGCGCGCGGCAGGCAAGGGCGATCACGACGGCGTTGTCGCCGGACAGGACGATATTGATGCCGATGATGCGAAGGACGCTGATGATGGTTTCCGCATCGATCCCAAGAAGGCCTTCCAGATAGACGGCGACCTGGTCGCTTAGAGTTCCAAAAACGACCAGCATCTGGCCTCCAATCCCACTCGACCTTTCTTCCCCCGAGGCCTGCGCACTCAGCCACGCGCTTGAGTGAGGGCCCCTCGCACGCCCTAATCTAATAGACGCGCACGCTGACGAAGATGCAGCCAACCGGCGCAGTCCCCCGATCGCGCCTCGACAGCCGCCGGACGTAATGGCATATAATATGCCAAAGTGCCATATTCGCTTTTCCCGATTTTTTGCAAGCTCAGCGCTGAACGGGAGTTTGGCTCGGACGCTGTCGACCCGAAGAGACCGCCATGAATACCACGCCCCAGCTCAGCAAGAAGCGGTCTATTCACCCCGGGTCCGGTCGCCGCAAGGCCGCTCCGTTTCCGCGCGGCCGCGTCCTCAGCCAGGCCGAAGTCGACGCCGTTCGGGCCATCCTCGGCGATCGCCCGCGCGAGCGCCCGCTGCTGATCGAATACCTCCATCTCATTCAGGATTCGGTCGGCTGTTTGCCGGAGGGCCATCTGCACGCGCTCGCCGAGGAGCTGCGAATTCCGATGGCCGAGGTGTTCGAGGTCGCCACCTTCTACGCTCATTTCGACGTGGTTCGCGCGGGCGAGCCGGCCCCGCCCAAGGTCACCGTGCGGGTCTGCGACAGCCTGAGCTGTATGATGGCCGGGGCGGAACGGCTGCTGAGCGAGTTGAACCGCGAAAAAATGCCCGGGATCCGGGTGGTGCGGGCGCCCTGCGTCGGCGCCTGCGACGTGGCGCCGGCGGCCGAAGTCGGCCACCGGCACGTGCCGCACGCCAGCCGTGCCGGCATCTACGAGCTTGCCGCGCGTGGCGAGGTGCACGCGCAAATCCCGCGCTATGAAGATTTCGATTCCTACGTCGCGAAGGGCGGCTATGCGGTGTTGCGGTCCTGCCTGTCGAAGGCGCGCAAAGTGGAGGATGTTATCGCCACGCTGTCCGACGGGGGCCTGCGCGGCCTCGGCGGGGCCGGCTTTCCGACCGGGCGCAAATGGAGCCTGGTGCGCGCCGAGAAGGGCCCGCGGCTGATGGCCGTCAATGGCGACGAAGGCGAGCCCGGCACTTTCAAGGACCGCTACTATCTGGAGCGCGAGCCGCACAAATTTCTGGAAGGCATGCTGATCGCCGCCTGGGCGGTGGAGGCCGAGCAGGTCTTCATCTACATGCGCGACGAGTACCCGGCGATCCTCAAGATCCTGAAAGCCGAGATCCCCAAGCTCGAGGCGGCGGGGCTCATCCCCCACACCAAGGTGCACGTTCGCCGAGGCGCCGGGGCCTATATCTGCGGCGAAGAAAGCGCCATGATCGAATCGATCGAGGGCAAGCGCGGCCTGCCGCGGCATCGCCCGCCCTACGTCGCCCAGGTCGGCATCTTCGGACGGCCGACGCTCGTCAACAACATCGAGACGCTCTACTGGGTGCCGGCGATCCTCGAGAAGGGCGCGCAGTGGTTTGCCGCCCAGGGCAAGAACGGCGCCAAGGGCCTGCGCTCCTATTCGGTTTCCGGCCGAGTCAAGAACCCCGGCGTCGTCCTGACGGCGGCCGGCACGACGGCCAGCGAGCTGATCGAGCTGTGTGGCGGCATGGCCGAGGGGCACAGCTTCAAGGGTTATCTGCCGGGCGGCGCCTCGGGCGGCATCCTGCCGGCCTACATGGCGAATATTCCGCTCGATTTCGGCCAGCTCGAAAAGCACGGCTGCTTTGTGGGAAGCCACGCGGTCGTCATTCTGTCCGACAAGGACGACACCAAGGACGTGGCGCTCAACCTGATGCGCTTCTTCGAGGATGAAAGCTGCGGCCAGTGCACGCCCTGCCGCAACGGGACGGAAAAGGCCGTGCAGCTCATGAGCAGCGGAAACTGGCGGCCCGAGCTGCTCGGCGACCTTGCGCAGGTGATGGCGGATGCTTCCATTTGCGGACTGGGCCAGGCCGCGCCCAACCCGGTAAGGTCGGTGTTCAAGTATTTCCCGGAGGATTTGCGGTGAGCAGGCTCCCGCAGGCCGTGCCGACGGTGCAGGTCGACAACGACCGGGTGCGCGTGACGGAATGGCGGTTCGCGCCAGGCGCGGAAACCGGCGAGCACGTCCACGAATTCGACTACGTGGTGGTGCCCGGCGGCAATGGGCGGCTGAAGCTGGTGTCGCCGGAAGGACGCGAGAGCTTCGCCGAGCTGAAGCAGGGCGGCTCCTATTTTCGCAACGCCGGCGTTCATCACAACGTCATCAATGCCAACGATTTCGAGTACGCCTTCGTCGAGATCGAGCTCAAGCGCTGAAGACCGCACACATGACCGATAAAATCACCTTTGAGCTGGATGGACGGCAGGTCGAAGCCGAGGCCGGCGAGACGATCTGGCAGGTCGCGCAGCGGCAGGGCACTACGATCCCGCATCTGTGCTGGCATCCCGCCCCCGGCTACCGGCCCGACGGCAACTGTCGCGCCTGCATGGTGGAGGTGGAGGGCGAGCGCGTGCTGGCCGCCTCCTGCCAGCGCAAGGTCGCGGCGGGTATGAAGGTAAAGACGGCCTCGGAGCGCGCGAAGAAGTCGCGCGAGATGGTGTTCGAGCTGCTGATGGCCGACCAGCCCGAGCGCGAGGGCAGCCACGATCCTTCCTCGAAGTTCTGGAACTGGGTGGAGGCGATGGGCGTGACGACAACGCGCCGCTTCCCCCGTGACGGCCGGCCCGTCGCCGATGTCACCCACTCCGCCATCGCCGTCAACCTGGATGCATGCATCAACTGCGGGCTGTGCGTGCGCGCCTGTCGCGAGGTGCAGGCCAACGACGTCATCGGCATGGCCTTCCGCGGCCACGGCTCGAAAGTGGTGTTCGACTTCGACCAGGGCATGGGGCATTCCACCTGCGTGGCGTGCGGAGAGTGCGTGCAGGTATGCCCGACCGGCGCCTTGATGGAAAAATCGCTGCTCGATACGGCCGGCACGCGCGTCAACTTCGAGGAGCGGTCGGTCGACACCCTCTGCCCCTACTGCGGCGTCGGCTGCCAGACCAAGGTGCACGTCAAGGACAACAAAATCCTCTACGTCGATGGCCGCGACGGGCCGGCCAACAACAACCGGCTGTGCGTCAAGGGCCGCTTCGGCTTCGACTATATCCATCATCCCGACCGCCTGAAGACGCCGCTGATCCGACGCGACGGCGTTGCCAAGGATGCCAATCTCGAGATCCGCCGCGAGGAGATCGGCAAGTACTTCCGCGAGGCGACGTGGGAAGAGGCGCTGGCCAAGGCGGCATCCGGCCTCAAGAAGATCCACCAGCGCGATGGCGGCAAGGCGATTGCGGGCTTCGGCTCGGCGAAGGGCTCCAACGAAGAGGCGTACCTGTTCCAGAAGCTGATCCGCCAGGGCTTCGGCACCAACAACGTCGATCACTGCACGCGCCTGTGCCACGCGTCCTCGGTCGCGGCGCTGATGGAGGGCCTCAACTCCGGCGCGGTCACCGCGCCGTTCACGGCGGCGATGGAAAGCGACTGCATCATCGTCATCGGCGCCCGGCCGGCGGAAAACCACCCGGTGGCGGCGACCTTCCTGAAGAATGCGGCCAAGCGCGGAGCGGAGCTGATCGTCATGGATCCGCGCGGACAGAGCCAGGGTCTTGCCCGCTATGCCAGTCGCACGCTGCAGTTCAAGCCGGGGCGCGACGTCGCCCTGCTCAACGCGATGCTCAACGTCATCGTCGAGGAGGGGCTGGTCGACATCCAGTACGTGCAGGCGCACACGGAAGGGTTTGAAAGCCTCAAGGAGAAGGTGAAGGCCTTCACCCCGGAAAAGATGGAGCCGGTGTGCGGGATTCCCGCGCAGACCATCCGCGAGGTGGCGCGGCTCTACGCGCGCTCGGAGCGCTCGATCATCTTCTGGGGCATGGGTATCTCCCAGCACACGCACGGCACCGACAACGCGCGCTGCCTGATCGCGCTGGCACTCGTCACCGGACAGGTCGGGCGGCCGGGCACGGGCCTGCACCCTCTGCGCGGGCAGAACAACGTGCAGGGCGCCTCCGACGCCGGCCTCATCCCGATGGTGTTTCCCGATTACAGATCGGTCGAGGACCCCGAAATCCGCGGCGCCTACGAGAAGTTCTGGGGCATCCAGCTCGACCCCAACAAGGGGCTCACCGTCGTCGAGATCATGCACGCCATCAAGGACGGGGTGATCAAGGGCATGTACGTCATGGGTGAGAACCCGGCGATGTCCGACCCCGACGTCCAGCACGCGCGCGAGGCGCTGGCCAAGCTCGAGCACCTGGTGGTCCAGGACATCTTCCTCACCGAGACGGCGTGGCACGCCGATGTCGTGCTGCCGGCTTCCGCGCATGCCGAGAAGTGGGGCACCTTCACCAACACCAACCGTCAGGTGCAGATCGCGCGGCCGGTGCTGGACCCGCCCGGCGAAGCGCGGCTCGATTGGGAGCTGATCCAGGAGCTCGCCCAGCGCATAGGCCTGAATTGGGCCTACCAGGACGTCTCGGAGGTGTTCGCCGAGATGGCGGAGGTGATGCCTTCGCTCAACAACATCACCTGGGAGCGCCTGCTGCGCGAGGATGCCGTCACCTATCCCTGCGACGCGCCCGACAAGCCGGGCAACGAGATCATCTTCGCCGCCTCGTTCCCGACGAAGTCCGGCCGGGCCAGGATCGTGCCGGCGGATCTGCTGCCGCCGGACGAGTTGCCGGATGCCGAATATCCGCTGGTGCTGACCACCGGACGCCTGCTGGAGCACTGGCATACCGGCTCCATGACCCGCCGCGCGTCAAACCTCGACAGCCTGGAGCCGGAGGCGATCGCCGGCCTCAACCCGCGCGAGATGGACCGGCTCGGCGTGCCGCCAGGCGGCTTCATCCGGGTCTCGACGCGGCGCGGCTCGGTGGTGCTGAAGGCGCGCGCCGACCGCGACGTGGCGGAGGGGATGGTGTTCCTGCCGTTCTGCTTCGCGGAGGCCGCCGCCAACCTGCTGACCAACCCGCAGCTCGATCCGATGGGCAAGATCCCGGAGTTCAAGTTCTGCGCGGCGAAGGTGGAGCCGGCGCCCATCAGCATGGCGGCGGAATAGCCGGCGGCGCGGGGCATTCCTCCCGGCCCCGAAAAACCGACATCACACCTATTCCACGCCGAGGATGGGCAAGCCCACCCGGAAGGCTGTAGTCTCCGGCGTTTTCGACGCGCACGGGGGAATGTGGAATGGCGACGAACAAGAAGAAGCTGCTGGTCACGCAGTCGATGGCCCAGGCGGGCATGGACCTGCTCAAGGAGCGAGACGACGTCGAGGCGGTTCGCTTCCAGAACGCCATCACCTCAGCCGATTTCGAGGCGCTGCTGAAGCGCGAGGCCCCCGTGCACGGCGTGGCGCTGGGCGTCACCCCCTTCAGCAACCGGGAGCTCGACGCCGCGCGCGAGATGCAGGTGGTGGCGCGCATCGGCGTCGGCTACGACGCGGTCGACGTGCCGGCGCTGACCGCCCGCAAGATTCCGCTGATGGTGGCGGGCACCGCCAACTCGCCGTCGGTCGCCGAGCAGGCGATGTTCATGACGCTGGCGCTCGCCAAGCGCGGCGCGGAGCTGCACGCGGCGGTGCAGGGCGGGCGCTGGCACGAGCGGCTGGAGCGGGTGCCCTTCGACCTGTTCGGCAAGACCATGCTGATCGTGGGCTTCGGTCGCATCGGCACGCGCTCGGCCAAGCGCTTCGGCGCCATGGAGATGAACGTGCTGGTCTACGACCCTTACGTTGATGCCGCGGCGATCAAGGCGGCGGGCTGCGAGCCCGTCAGCGATCTCGACGCGGCCCTGCCGCGCGCCGATTTCGTCAGCATTCACTGCCCCAAGACGCCCGAGACGGTGAACATGTTCAACGCCGCGCGGCTGGCGCGCATGAAGCCGACGGCCTACCTGGTCAACACCGCGCGCGGCGGCATCATCGACGAGCCCGCGTTGTACCAGGCGCTCACCTCGGGCAAGCTGGCCGGGGCGGGGCTCGACGTGTTCGAGCTGGAACCCACTCCCGTCGACAACGCGCTGCTGAAATTGCCGAACGTCATCAGCGCGCCGCACATGGCGGGCGTCACGCGCGAGGCGCTCACCCGCATGGGCCTCCAGACCATGCGCAACATTCTCAGTGTGTTCGACGGCGCGCCGATCCGCGACAACGTCATCAACAAAGAGGTGCTGGGTTAGTCGATTCCGCTCGTTCGGTTCGCCTCCCTGTCATCCCGGAATTTCGCCAAGCCAAATATCCGGGACCCAGGGCTGAGGCCACGTCCGTGCCCCTGGGTCCCGGCGCTCGCTGCGCTCGGCCGGGATGACGTGCGGTGCGGAGCGGCCTCCGGGCGCTCATTTGCCGGCGTCACGGCCGCATCCAACATGTTGAGCGGCAGCGAGTGCGCCTCGCTGCCACTTCACGCGCCTGAGTTTCGGCTCCATTTTTACGCAATCGCTATCGCCGCGCCTCGATGATCAGGTTGAACTGCGTTTCCGCGGCCTTGCGCACCGTGCCGAGGCCCGCAGCCCTGAGCACGGCCTCGAGCTGGCTTGGCCCCGCCTGAGCACCGAGCACGTGCGTGCCCTTCTCGGAAATGGCGTGCGCGCAGCACATGGTCGTCGAGGCGGCGTAGTAGAGTCGGCCGACCGGATTGACGTTGTCTTCGACGCGGTCGCGAGCATAGGGCTCGACGACCATCAGCGTGCCGTCTTCGGCCATGGCCGACACGGCCTTGCGCGCGGCGTCGATAGGCCGCCCCATGTCATGCAGGCTGTCGAAGAAGCACACGAGATCGTAGCCCATCGTCGGCAGCTCGTCGGCTCGGACGACGTCGAACACAACCCGATCGGCGAGGCCAGCCTTCCGCGCCACGTCTCGTGCTATTGCGATGGAGCCCTCGTGCGCGTCGAACCCCCAGAATCGGCTGTTCGGATAGGCTTGCGCCATGAGCACCGTCGAGTGGCCGTGCCCGCAACCGATGTCGGCGACCTTGGCTCCCCGCGCGAGCTTCTCCGTCATACCCGTAAGCGCTGGCAACCAGTCCTTCACGAGGAAGGCGGCGTAGCCATTCCGAAAGATGCCGGCGACCCCGCAGAAAAGGCGTCCGTCATGCTCGCTCCAGCTCATGCCCCTGCCCGACTTGATTGCAGCGAGTGACTTGGGCTCGTCGGCCCACATCGAGGCCACGACCTTCCAGCCGTACGGCAGGAAGTACGGACTTGTCTCGTCAGCGAGCAACGCTGCTTGCTCGGGCGTAAGCTCATAGGTTCCTGAGCTCGGGTGATAGGCGACATAGCCCCCCGTGACCTGTGAGTTGAGCCATTCGCGCACGTAGCGCTCAGCGCAGCCCGTCCGTCGGGCCACCTCGTGGCTGCTCAGCGGCCCGGCGCCCGCCATGGCCTTGTAGAGGCCGAGCCTGTCGCCGATCGACACCATCACGCCGCCGTAGCCGGCAGAAATCTCGGCAAACAGGCGTGCATGCAGGTCCTCGAGCACCTGCTGATCCGTAATCGTCATGACTGTCTCTCCTAGTCCTGCTTTTGAAGCTGCCGCAATCAGAACACCAACTGCTTCGGTACGTGATTGCTCGCGCCGCCACGGCGCGGTGAGGTGCCTCCGCGACCGATGCCGCAATCGTCCAGAAGCCGAGCGTCGAGCGACTCCATCTCGCGTAGAAGCCGACTCTCTGCGCGGCGTACGATGACGGTTGCGACTAATCCGATCGCCTGTCGGCCGGCACTGGCGATCCAGCGTCGAAACAGCATCGCAAGGGCGTCGGCTGCCACTTCGCGCGGCTGGCCGCCAATTCTCTTCCTGCTCATGATCATTCTCCTAGCTGCCCGTTGTGTGTGCCGGGCTGGCGAGGGAATACCCATTGGCGCAGGCATTCGTCAGTGCGAGATTGGCCAACAACGGTTCATTCGTGCCAAGGAGCCTCCATGGCGGACAAGGTACGCCCGCTGCACGTTAGCCTCATTGCCATCCCTGACGCGGTGATTTCGACGCTCACCGGCATCTACGATGTGCTCGGGGCATTCCGCATGCTCGCCAGCGTCGAGCCGTCAATCCCCACGGAGCCGCCGTTCATTATCGAAATCGTGGCGGCCGCCCGCGGCGATGTCGATCTCGCGAGCGGTGTGCCGGTTCGGGCCCGCCGGTCGGTCGCAGAGGTCGACTCGACCGACATCGTCATCGTCCCGTCGATATTGCTCTCCGCGGGTGGTTGGCGGACTGGCCGTTATCCCGAGATCGTCGCCTGGGCGCGGCGTATGCATGAGCGCGGCGCGCTCCTATGCTCAGCATGCTCGGGTATCTTTCTATTGGCCGAGACGGGTCTCTTCGACGGCCGAGAGACGACGGTACACTGGAGCTATGCCGATGCCTTCGCGCAGATCTTCCCGCGGATACCGCTACTGCCGGACCACGTACTGGTCGTCGCCGGAGAGCGCGAGGAGCTCATCACCTCCGGCGCTTCGATGACCTGGCACGACCTCGTACTTTACCTCATCGCGCGGCATGTCGGCGCCACGGCGGCCCAGACCATCGCGCGCAGCTTCGCACTGCAATGGCACCATGACGGGCTGGCGCCGTACATTGTTTTCCGGGGGCGTCTCGACCACGGAGACGCAATCATCGCCGAGGCGCAGTCGTGGCTGGCCTCACACTTCTCGGTTGCAAGCCCGGTCGAAGAGATGGCTCGCCGTTCGGGCCTCGCCGAGCGGACCTTCAAGCGGCGCTTCACCGAGGCGACCGGCTTTGCGCCAATCGACTACGTGCAGCGGCTGAGAATTGAGGATGCCAAGCGGCGCCTGGAGCGGACCGACGCTTCCGCCGACGAGATCAGCTGGCAGGTGGGCTATGAGGATGCCGCCTTCTTCCGTCGCCTTTTCAAGCGTGTCACCGGCATGACGCCCGGCGTGTATCGTCGTCGCTTTCAGGTTCCGGAGTTCGCACGATCGCGAAGACAATGATGGTCGACATTGCGAAGGAGGAAGAGGAGTTTGTTCATACGCAATTTCGCACTCGGCCCGACTGGGCCTTTGCATCAGACCAAGCAGCAGCATTGATGCCCTATGATCGCCAAGCCACAGGGAGCATGCGGACTAACGTTCGGTCGCGAAGCACCCAGTGATGGGCGAGGGCAGCGGCCGCATGAAGCGCCGCCAGGATGACCAGCGCATTTGCCGCCACTTCATGGATCTCTTTCACCGACCGGGCGAACGCGCGATCAGCGGGCCACGGCGAAGCTACCCCGGTGAAACCAAATAGTGGCAGAGGGTCGCCCCGCGCAAACTGCAGGAGGATTCCGGAAATTGGAGCCGCTATCAGAAGCGCATAGAGCACGTAGTGGGTGATACGGCCAAGACGGTCGAGCCAAGCCCCGAGGGTTGTGTGTTCGACGGGTGGCGGCCCATCAGCCAGCCGCCAAACCAGACGCAGCGCGAGAATGCCGATCACTGCAAGCCCAGCCGAAATGTGGACGAATAGGCTTGCCGCCCGAGCCGTGCCTTTGGGGAAGCTGTCGCCGAACTGACCGAGGCACCAAGCCAAGATGACTAGGGCGACGGTAATCCAGTGCATCAGCTGCGGAATTGCGCCATAGCCAGCCGTCGAGTTGCGCCATCGCATATTCACGTCCTCACGGATGATATCTGCTCATGCTGTAAGTGAATTGATTGCGGAACTTCAGCTGGCGTCTGTGGGCGATCACTGGCGGAAAAACCCAACATGCAAGGAACGGTTGTCATTGCGAGTGGAAAGCGGTGCAATCGCTTTGACTTTGATCAAATCTTGGCCGCCAAAGAGCACCACTGCACCAATTTCCTGGATCAGCGGCGTGAGGTTATGGTGGCGTTGCGCACTCATCTTAAGCGCTTGCCGAAACAGGCCACCTACCTGGATGGCGCCGGGCGCGAGAACCAACCGTTTGGTGGCGCGCATCTGCGTGAGCCGCACAATGCGAGACCGCACCGCGCCCACCGGAATTGCGCTTATTGGAGGCGCGATCTGAGCGCTCTAGCGTGGAGCACAACGAAGCACGCCGGTTGTCATGCTGATCACCGGCCCCGTCCCTTCCAGAACCAAGCCGCATGGTTGCCGGCGGCGTAGGCTACGGCCCGTTCCCCAAGCTGCATGTCGGTCCGCCAATCCGGCACAGCCCACCTCAGGGCACCAGCACCTGCCCTGCAAACAGCTTGCGCGCGGTGCTGATCAGCGCAGCCTCGCGCACCTCGACCGTCCCGCCCTTCTCTTCCACCGTGATGGAAACCGGGCTGGCGCCGCTCGGATGCTCGACCAGCATGCGCTTGGCCCGCCCCGGCGGGATGTCGGCAAGGCCATGCGCCGGGCTCTCGGGCAGCAGGCAGGCGGTGGCGGCGCTCAGCGCGGCAAACACCCCCACCCCCGCATGCGCCCTGTGCGGGATGTAAGAGCGGGTCGAGATCGCCCCGCCGGCGCGGGGCGGCGCCACCAGCACCATCTTGGGCACCGATTTTTCCTTCACGTCCCCGAGCTTCATCAGCGGGCCGGCCTTGAGCCGGATCGCCTCTATGCGCGCCTTGAGCTCGGTGTCGGCATCGAGCGCCTCGCGCGTTTCGTACCCGCTGCGGCTGAGGTCCTTGGCCCGCATGACGACGCAGGGCATGCCGTTGTCGATCAAGGTCAGGGGGATGCCGTCGATCTCGTCGAGGGCGCGGCCGGTCGGCAGCAGCGCGCCGCACATCGAGCCGGCGGCGTCCGAGAACGAGAGCGCGACCGGCGCCGCCGTGCCCGGCACCCCGTCGATGCGCGCGTCGCCGGCGTAGGTCGGCACCCCGCCGGGGGTCTGGATGGTGGCGACCACGGTCTGGCTGGAGTTGACCATGTAGATCGTCACGCATGTCTCGCCGTTGCGCCCTTTGACCAGCCCCTGCTCGATGGCGAACGGGCCGACGCCGGCGAGGATGTTGCCGCAATTCTGCGCGGTGGAGACGAGCGGCTTGTCGACGAACACCTGCGCGAACAGGTAATCGACATCGACGCCGGGCCGTGTCGATCTGGAGATGATGGCCACCTTGCTGGTCAGCGGGTCCGCGCCACCGATGCCGTCGATCTGGCGCGGGTCGGGCGAGCCCATCACCGCGAGCAGGATCCTGTCGCGCGCGGCCGGATCGGCGGGCAGGTCGGACGCCAGGAAATAGGCACCCTTCGACGTGCCGCCCCGCATCATCACGCAGGGGATGGCGGTTTGCATGCGGCCTCCGGGGTGTGGTCATGGGCTGTCGGCGCTTGCGCGCATCTTAGTCGCGGTGGCCGCGACTCGCCATCCGGGTGCATGCGCTCGCCGACGCCTCGACCGCAACCTTCGGCCCGGCGAGCCGGCTAGGCTCCCTCCACTATGATGAAGTCGGCATCGGCAATGGCGTTGCGGATGGATTTGGCCGCCTGATATTCGCGGCTGTTGTAGCAGGCTCGTGCGGTCGCCGGGTCGGCAAACTCGACCACCACGTTGCGCTCCCGGCTGGCACCTTCCTTCGTTTCAAACGCGCCGCCGCGCACCAGAAAGCGGGCGCCATACTTTTCGAATGCTGGGCGCGCCGCCGCCAGGTAGTCGGGATAGCGAGCGCCGTCTTTCACGGAGACGCGGACGATCCAATAACCCTTTGCCATTGTGCTCCTCCTGAATGTCGCTGCAGGCATTGTGACGGCCGCTATAGCAGTTGCCGATTGTCACAAAAAATGAATTATAATGATCAAAAGCATCTCTGCAGGAGATGATATGGATCTCGCGGATCTCCGTATTTTCCTGGCGGTCGTGCGCGAAGGCGGGGTGACGCGCGCCGCGCACCGCCTGCATCGCGTACAGTCGAACGTGACGACGCGCATCCGTCAGCTCGAGGACGACCTTGGCGTTGCGCTCTTCATTCGGCAGGGGAAGCGCATGATGCTGGCGCCGGCCGGCCGCACCCTGCTGGACTATGCGGAGCAGCTCCTGGCCCTGTCCGAAAGCGCGCGCGCCGCGGTGCAGGATCGCACGCCGCGCGGGCTGTTCCGTCTCGGAGCGATGGAGAGTACAGCGGCCGTGCGCCTGCCGGGCCCGCTCGCGG
Organism: Hyphomicrobiaceae bacterium; assembly: GCA_035550075.1. Lineage (GTDB taxonomy): Bacteria > Pseudomonadota > Alphaproteobacteria > Rhizobiales > Hyphomicrobiaceae > AWTP1-13. The sequence goes on from DASZQG010000069.1 coordinate 51,443, forward strand.
CCTACAGCCGCCGGTATCGGGACGTCCGGCTCGAACGTCGCACCGGCAATCCCACCCAACTGGCCGCCGCGCTGCTGGCGGATGAAATCGATGCCGCTTTCGTGGCCGAGCCCGTCGCCGCGGCCCAATTCGACCATTTGCCGGCATTTCGCGAGGAGCAGGTCATCGTCGCGGCGAAGGGCTATCCGAAGCTCGGGCCGAAGCAGGTTCCCAAGGCGATCATCGTCTTTGAGCACGGCTGCCCGCATCGCAGGTCGCTCGAGAAGTGGTGCTCGGCGCGGGGCGAGCAGCCGGAGCGCGTGATCGAGCTGGGGTCCTATCACGCCATGCTTGGTTGCGTTCTGGCGGGTATGGGTGCGGCGCTGTTGCCGCACAGCGTGCTGGCGACCTTCCCGGAGGCGAAACGCCTGCAGACGTTGCCTCTGCCGAAAGGGCAGGCCGAGATCGTCACCCATCTGATCTGGCGCAAGGGCGTCCGCTCTTCGAAGGTCGAAGCTCTGGCCGAGATTCTCGCCGGCGTCTGAAAGACGGGCATTCGCTTCTAACCATACGCCAGCTGCGCCGCGCTCTTCACATAGCGCAGTCCCTTGGCCGCGAGCGTCTCGCGCATGCCGAAGATGTCGATGGCGAGCTGCCCGGCCTGGAGCCCAATCCGTGGGCCCGGAGCCATTGTCATGCCGGGGCTTTCCCCAGTATCCAGCCGCGCAGAGATCAGCTGACGCCGGTCAGCTCCTTCAGCGCCGCCTTGAGGCTGGCAAACCGCTCCTTGCCAAGCTGCTGCTGCCAGTCCGCTTCGAGCCGCCGGATAGTGGCGACGTTGGACTCGACGACCAGCCAGCCGCGCTCGGTGAGATGGACAGTGGCATGCCCGTTCGGCCCTTCGTGGCGGCGCTGCAGATAGCCAAGCTTTTCAAGCTGTCCCAGGAGATGGTTGAGCGCCTGCTTCGATACGCCAAGGCGCTTGGCGAGATCGATCGGACGCATGCCGTCGATCGGCGGATACTGGAACAAGCCGAAGTACGCCTGATTGATATCGCCCAAGCCGCGGTCGGCCAGCGCCTGGAGCAGGCGCGCCAGCACCTTCTGATGCGCCATCCGCAGCAGGGCGCCGATGTAGGGCGCGTCTCTGGCGCCGGGAATTTTCTTAAGCCGGGCGCTTGACATGTCGGTAAAGTCGTTTTACTAAGGGCAGTACAATCACTTTACCATGGGAGAGCCGGATGGTACAGTTCCTTGGTCTTCGGAGGACGTCGAACGTGAAGCAACCCCCGCAAGCGCATTTGCAGGTAGACCCTGCCGACGAGACGATCCGTCTCGGTCCGCTGCTGGTGCGCTTCCTGGTTACCGGAACGCAGTCGCACGGTGGTCTTGCGGCCTTCGAGCTGGTGGTGCCGGGGGCGCAGCGCCTGGCGGTTCCCGGGCATAGCCACGACGCCTACGAGGAAACGATCTATGGCATCGACGGCGTCCTGAGCTGGACGGTCGACGGCCAGGCAATCGACGTCAGGCCGGGGCAGGCGCTGTGCATTCCACGCGGCGCCGTGCACCGTTTCGACAACAACGGCAGCAAGGAGGCGAAGGTCCTGTGCCTGGTCACCCCCGCTGCGATCGGGCCGGATTATTTTCGCGAAGCCGCCGAGGTGCTGAACGCGGCAACCGGGGGTCCGCCGGATCGCGCCAAGCTGGTTGCGATCATGCGGCGCCATGGATTGACTCCAGCGCAGTAGTGGCTGCTGACTGGGAAACGCCGGGCCGAAGACCCGGGATGACGCCTAGCTTTTCAGCTCCGCCGTGCTCTTCACATAGCGCAAGCCCTTGGCCTTCAGCTTGTCGCGCATGCCGTAGATGTCGATGCCGAGCTGCCCGGCCTGGAGCTGCTTGCGGTTGGTGGCCTCTTTGTCCTCCCGCTCGCGCGACTTGGCCGTGACGCTCTTCACCGCGCCGCGCGACACCACCACGACGCCGTCGTCATCGGCGATGACCACGTCGCCGGGATTGACAAGCTGCCCGGCGATGGCGAGCGGCAGGTTCACGTCGCCCAGGCTCTCTTTGACGGTGCCCTGGGCCGAGACCGCGCGCGACCACACGGGGAATTTCATCCCGGTCAGCGCCTTCACGTCGCGGCAGCCCGCCTCGATGACAAGCCCGCGCACGCCGCGCGCGGCGAGCGAGCAGGCCAGCAGCTCGCCGAAATAGCCGTTGTCGTTGGGGCTGGTCGGGGCGACCACCAGAATGTCGCCCTCGCGGCACTGCTCGACCGCGACGTGGATCATCCAGTTGTCGCCCGGCGGCACCGACACGGTGATCGCGTTGCCCGCGGCCGCGGCGCCGGCGTAGATCGGGCGCATGTAGGAGGCGAGCAGGCCGATGCGGCCCTGCGCCTCGTGGATGGTGGCGACACCGAATTCGGCGAGCGCGGCGATATCGGCGAGCGGCGTGCGCTGGACGTCCTGGACAACGATGCCGCTCATGCCAGCAGCTCCGGGGTTGAGGGGAAGATGCTCTGATAGCCTTCGGCGTGGGTGCAGCTCTTGTTGCCCCCGTTGCGCCGGCACTGGTTGCCGCGCCGCTGGGCCACGCCCGTGTAGTACTCCCACAGGTGCTCCTGGCCGGTCATGCACTCGATGGCGGCGCGCTTCTTGCCCCAGACGGAGGTGATGTCGAGCAGCACATCCGGCTTCCAGCCGCACTGCTCGGGCTGGTGCGGCTCGAACAGGAACACCGGCGGCGCGCCGAGCACGCCTTCGCCAGGGTTGTGGCCGTGCGCCTGGGCGATGATGCGAGCCTCCTGCGCCATGTGGGTGGCGAGCGGATGGTCGAAATTGTAGGGGTCGGCCAGCGAGTGCGAGAGCACGAACGCCGGCTTCACCGTCCGGTACACATCGACGAGCCGGTAGAGGTATTCGTCGGTGACGCGCATCGGGTAATCGCCCATATCGAAGAACTGCAGTTCGGCCACGCCAAGCGCCTTCGCCGCGTTCTCCGCTTCGCGGCGGCGGGAGGCCTTTACCTCGTCCAGCGTGATGCCTTTCTGGCGCCAGAGCTTCTCCGATTCCCCGCGCTCGCCGAAGGAGAGGCACACGACGGTCATGGCGTAGCCGCGCTCGGCGTGCAGCGCGATGGCGCCGCCGCAGCGCCACACGAAATCCGCGGAGAGTGCGCTGACAACCAAGCCGGTCTTGCTCATCGGTTCGGGTCTCCTGCGTGCGCGGGCAACGGCGCCTTCGAACGGGCGCCGGTCGATGGCTCGGGACGCATCGTGGTTAACACACGATCATAAACCTTGACAGTAAGGGTCTGTTTTGTTAGAATTTTTGTAATCTCCAAAACTGCATCGAGCAAACCGGGCGCGCCGCTATTTCGTGCGCGGGCCGGTGTATTGCTCGATCGGCGGCGTGCCGTGGGTGTGGAAGCTTTCGATGGTCTTGAGCCCCCACGCCTGGCCCTTTTTGCGCTCGGTTTCGGTCCACACGATGGGTTGCCAGTCCGGCGCCAGCACGAGGCGCGCGCCGGCGTTTGCCACCTCGACGCGGTTCCCGCCCGGCTCGTACACATACAGGAAAAAGGTCTGCTGGATGGCGTGCTTGTGCGGACCGGTCTCGATGTGCACTCCGGCCTCGAGGAAGATGTCGGCCGCCCGCAGGATCTCCTCGCGCGAGTCGAGCGCGTAGGTGACGTGATGGAAGCGGCCCTTGGCGCCGTAGTGGTCGAGGGTGAAGGCGAGATCGTAGCTCTTGTTGTTGGTCGTCACCCAGGCGCCGGCTTCCACGCCGCTGTCGAGCACGATTTTTTCGGTGGTCCTGAGGCCCAGCACGTCTTCCAGGAAGACGCGCAATTCCTTCACGTCGGACGTGAGCAGGTTCATGTGGTCGAGCCGGCGCACGTTGACGCCGCGGGCGGGAAAGCGCTGCGCCTGGTTCTTCAGTGCGGGCCTGAGTTCGGGCGGCGGCCGGTACCATTCGGTTTCGTAGTAGATTTCCATGTTGTGCCCGTCGGGCGTGGTGAAGGCAAAGGCCGGGCCGTGGCCCAGGTCGCCCTTGGTCCAGCCCTTGCCGCGGCCGGACTTCTCGATGATGGCGGCGCGGTGCTGTAGCGCCTCAGGGCTGGTGGCGCGGTAGGCAAAATGGGCCATGCCGGCCACTTTGGATTCGGTGAGCTTGAGCGTGTGATGTTCGTAGTCGTCCCAGCCGCGCAGGTAGACCGATTGCCCCTGGCGGCCGCTCTCGGTCATGCCCATGATGTCGACGAAGAAGCGCCGGCTTTCATCGGGCTTCGGCGTCAGCAGCTCGACGTGCGCCAGGTGCGCGAGATCGAACGAACGGAGGGTCGATTGCAACGGCTTCCTCGCGAATGGATGAAAGGGCAGCCAGCATAGCCCGGAGCGGGCGCGAGGGCATCACTGTTCGGGCGAGGCTGCGCGGTCGAGGAACCAGACGAGCCGGCCGGCGGCGGGGCGGATGCGCGCGGCGGGAAGGTCTGTGTCTCCGGCCTGGGCGCGCGCGACGCTCGCGCGCTTTTCTTTGCCCACGGCCAGGAAGGCGACGTTCCGGCTGCTGTTCAAGGCCGGGTAGGTGAGAGAGATGCGCTGCAACCCGTCGGCCCCCATGGCCGGAACGGCCCAGCGCCGCCGCTCGGACAGCTCGGCGTGGCCGGGAAACAGGGAGGCGGTGTGCCCGTCCGCGCCGATGCCAAGCAGAGTCAGATCGAACAGCGGGCGTGCCGGATCGAGGGTGTCCTGGCCGTAGAACGCCACCAGCGTGGCCTGGTACGCCGACGCGGCGGCGTCTGGCGTTACCCCTTCGGTCGGGATGGGATGGATTTTGGCGGGCGGAGCAGGCACCCGCGCGAGGAGCGCCTCGCGCACCATGCGGAAGTTGCTTTCGTGCGAGTGTGGCGGAACGAAGCGCTCATCACCCCAGAACCAGTGCACGCGCGGCCAGGGCAGCCGTGTGGCCGCTGGCGGCGCGGCGAGCAGCTCGTAAAGCCGCCGCGGGGTCGAGCCTCCGGAGAGGCAGATGGCGAAATCGCCGCTGCCGGCCGCGGTCAGATCGCAAATCCACGCCGCAGCAGCCTGTGCCAGGGCCTCTGCGTCGTCGAACAGCCGCGTCTCGGCCGGGCTGGCGCTATCCGTCATCGCGGCCCCCGGGCGAGCACATACCTCTCCATGGCTTCGGCAAACCCGTCCTTGTCGTTGGAGGCGGTGACGTGGCGGGCCGTGCTCTGAACCTCGGGGCTTGCATTACCCATGGCGATGCTAAGGCCCGTCCGACGAAACATCAGCACGTCGTTGGGCATGTCGCCGATACTGGCGATGGCTGGCGCCGGGACCAAGAGGCGCCGCGCGAGCGCAGCCACGACCTCGCCCTTGTTAGCCAGCGGATGGGTGACGTCCAGGTAATAGGGTTGCGAGCGGGCCGCCGAGACCTGCGCGCCGAGCGCGCTCCGCACATTCGCCTCGCAGCGGCCCAGCAGCGCCGGATCATCGCTGACGCCGACGATCTTGATCGCATGCTCGAGCGCGGCCGCGAGATCGGACGCGACGGTCGGAGCGAACTGGACGGTGGCCTGCTCCCGCGCGACATGCGGGGCGCCGGGATCGCGGACCAGCCAGTCGCGATCCGTATAAACCCACACATCGGCGCCGTGCTCCGCGATGATGCGGGCGGCGCTGCGCGCCACCGGCGCGGGCAGCACGTGCTCCTCGATCGGTGTCAGGTCCGGAGCGACCAACACGCCCCCGTTGAAGGCGGCGATCGGCGTTGTGAGGTGCAGCGGCTCGATCAGCATCGCCATGCCGCGCGGCGGCCGGCCGCTGGTGATGGCGAAGGCGATACCGGCGGCGCGCAGGCCGCGGACCGCCGTCAACGTGCGCGGCGTCAAGGTCTTGCCGGAGGTCACCAGGGTCCCGTCGACGTCGGCAATGACCAGCGAAATCTTCAACGCTTCGCCTCGGAGGCAGACCGCAGCGCGTTATCGGCGTCCGCAATGCTGCGCCAGCGGCGGCCGTCGCGCCGCAGCAGCTCGTCGGCTTCCGGCGGTCCGGCGCTGCCGGCGGGGTAGATGGGAAGCTGCGACACGCGGGTGTTCTGCCAGGCGTCGAGGATGGGCTGCACCACGCGCCAGCCGGCCTCGATGTTGTCGGCGCGCTGAAACAGCGTCGGATCACCAAACATGCAGTCGTAGATCAGGGTCTCGTAGCCGGTGTGTGGTGCGGCGTTGAAGTGGTCCTTGTAGTTGAACGCCATGGTGACGGCGTCCATGCGCACGCTCGGCCCCGGCACCTTGGCGCTGAGCCGCAGTGTGACGCCCTCTTCCGGCTGGATCTGGAGGGCGAGGTCGTTGGACGCGAGCCGCTCCACCGGCGTGTCGCGGAACAGCGCGAACGGCGCCTGCTTGAACTTGATGGCGATTTCCGTGCGCCGCGCCCCCAGCGCCTTGCCGGTGCGCAGATAGAACGGCACCCCGGCCCAGCGCCAGTTGTCGATCACCAGCTTGAGGGCGACGTAGGTTTCGGTGACGGAGGTATTCGCCACGTTGGGCGCATCGCGATACGCGACGACCTTGTGCCCCTCCACCGTCCCCGCGCCGTACTGGGCGCGCACCGCGTTGCGGGCTGCGTCCTCGGGTCCGAGCATATGCACGGCGTCGAGCACTTTCGATTTTTCCGAGCGCACCGCCTCCGCGCCGAAGCACGAGGGCGGCTCCATGGCGGTGAGGGTGAGAAGCTGGAACAGGTGGTTCGGCACCATGTCGCGCAGCGCACCGGTGCTGTCGTAGAATTTGCCGCGCTGCTCGACATTGACCGTCTCGGCGACGGTGATCTGCACGTGGTCGATGTGGTCGCGGTTCCACAAGGGCTCGAAGATGCCGTTGGCGAACCGGAACACCATGATGTTCTGCACCGTCTCCTTCCCGAGGTAGTGATCGATCCGGTAGATCTGGCTCTCGTCGAGCACGCCCAGGATGTCGTGGTTCAGCGCCTGTGCCGACGCGAGGTCGGTGCCGAACGGCTTCTCGATGATGACCCGGCGCCAGCTCCCGTCCTTTTCGCGGGTCAGGCCGGCCTTGCCGAGCCCGTGGATCACGGTGGCGAACGCCTGCGGCGGGGTCGCCAGGTAGAACAGCACGTTGCCCTGGGTGTGCCAGGTCGCCTCGGTCTTCTCCAGTTGGCCGGCGAGGCGCCGGTAGGCCTCCGGATCATGGAATTCGCCATGGACGTAGTGCAGCCGTTTGGCGAGCCAGGCCCAGTCCGTGTCGGTGACGGCGCTGGTCGCGAACTGCCGCAGCGCGGCGCCGAGGTCCCGGCGGAAGCTCTCGTCCTCCTTCGGCGAGCGGGCCAGGCCGATGACGGCAAAATTTTCAGGCAGCAGCTTGGCGCGTTTCAGATTGTAGAGCGCAGGGATCAGCAGCCGCTTGGTGAGATCGCCGGCAGCGCCGAAGATCACGAGCGTGCACGGCGGTGCCGGATCGGCTTTTGACGGTTTCTGCGTGGTCATGTCTTGGCCTTGGGCTCGACGTGGCCGCCGAACTTGTTGCGCATGGCGGAGAGCAGCTTGTCGGCAAAGCTCTCCTTGTCGCGGGAGCGGAAGCGGGCATAGAGCGCGGCGGTGAGAACCTCGGCGGGCACGGCCTCCTCGACCGCGGCGTTGACCGTCCAGCGGCCTTCGCCGGAATCCTGCACGAAGCCCGCGTAGCGCGCGAGCTTGGGATCTTCCGCCAGCGCCATCGCGGTCAGGTCCAGCAGCCAGGAGCCGATTACGCTGCCGCGCCGCCACACCTCGGCGATGTCGGGCAGATTGAGCTCGAAACGCTGCTCGGGCGGAAGCTCCTCGGAGGCCGCGCCGCGCAGAATGTTGAACCCCTCGGCGTAGGCCTGCATCAAGCCATACTCGATTCCGTTGTGGATCATCTTGACGAAGTGCCCCGCCCCGCTCGGGCCGCAGTGCAGATAGCCCATCTCGGCGCTTGGATTGTGCCCCTCGCGGTTCGGCGTGGCGGGGATGTCGCCCTTGCCGGGGGCGAGCGCAGAGAAGATCGGGTCGAGCCGCTCGATGGCCTCCTTGGGACCACCGATCATCAGGCAGTAGCCGCGCTCCAGCCCCCACACGCCGCCGCTGGTCCCGCAGTCGATGAAGTGGATGCGCTTGTCGCGCAGCGCAGCGGCGCGACGGATGCCGTCCTTGTAGAACGAGTTGCCGCCGTCGATGATGGCGTCGCCCGGAGAGAGCAGCGTGCCAAGCTGGATGACGGTGGCTTCCGTGACCTCGCCGGCCGGCAGCATCACCCACACGGCCCGGGGTGCTTTGAGCTTGGCGATGAGGTCCTTAAGGTCGGATGCACCGGCGATGCCGGGGCCGGCCAGCGCTTTGACGGCCGCGGCGTTGACGTCATAGACGACGCACTGGTGCCCGTTGCGCGTCAGGCGGCGGGCAATGTTGCTGCCCATGCGCCCGAGCCCGATCACGCCAAGCTGCATTGCTTCCCTCCCCCACTGGAGTTGCCGGTCATGCGAGAGCCTTCTGGATGGCGGACGCCAGTGTGGCAAGGCCGGTGCTGACATCCGAACCGAGATGGACACGCAGCGCGCGGCGGCCGCGCTCCGCCAGCACGTCGAAATCGCCTCGCGCCTGGGCGGCTTTCACGGTGCCGAAGGTATAGGCGTGCTGCGGAACTGCCAGGTCGTCGGGATCATCGCAGGTGACCTGCAGGAAGACGCCCGTGTTCGGGCCGCCCTTGTAGGCCTGGCCGGTTGAGTGCAGGAAGCGCGGGCCGAAGCCCAGGCAGGTCGCAACGCGCGCGCGATCCCGAACCATGGCGCGAACCCGCTGCAGGGCCTCCGTGTGTGCCGCGTTGTGCGGAACATAGGCGAGAAGCGCGAAGTAATCTCCTTCGCGCAGGCTGCCGAGGTGGGCGCCCAAGACGGAGCCGAGTGAAGCGCCCGCGGTCTGCAGCGCCTCGCGGTTGCGCGCGTCCGCATAGAGCGAGAGGGCGCCATCCTCCAGGAAGGGCGTTTCCGCCGGCAGCTGGCCGCTCTTCTCGTAGGCCGCGGTCAGCTCGCGCGTCTTGACCTTGCTCGCTTCCACGTCGGGCTGGTCGAACGGGTTGACGCCGAGGATGGCGCCGGCGACGGCGGTGGCCATTTCCCAGCGGAAGAACTCCTGGCCGATGTGCGTTGCGTCGGTGACGTCGATGCGGATCACGGGCTGGCCGGCCTTCTGCAGGGCGTCGACGGCTGCGTCTTGGGTGGGGTCGGGAGCCGCGCTCAGCCGCAGGTAGGCGAACACGCGGTCCTGGCCGTAGACCTGCGGTGCACCCAGCGGCTCGGCATCGACGGGAATGATGCCCTTGCCGTTCTTGCCGGTCGACTCCGCAACGAGTTGTTCGAGCCAAGCGCCGAAGTCGGCGATCCCCGGCGAGGCGACGATGGTGAGCTTGTCGCGGCCGGTCCGCGCCGCGAGGCCAAGCGCCGTGCCGAGCACGACGCCGGGATTGTGGGCGGGCGGCGTGCTGGCACCGCAGGCGTGCACCATGCGGCGCGTCGCGGTCAGCAAGGCGGAGACGTCGAGACCCATGATCGCCGCCGGCACCAGGCCGAAGTCCGACAGCACCGAGTAGCGCCCGCCGATGTCGGGCTTGCCGTGGGCGATGCGGCGGAAGCGCTTCTCGCGTGCCAGCGCTTCGAGCTTGGAGCCCGGATCGGTGACGGCGATGAAATGCGCGCCGGCTTTGTCCGGCCCCACCACGCGCGCGGCGCGGTCGAAGAAATACTGCTCCAGGATGTTGGGCTCGAGCGTGGTGCCCGACTTGCTGGAGACGATGTATAGGGTGCGCGCGGGGTCAAGGCCGGACTCGAAGGCGCGGATCTGTGCGGGATCGGTTGAGTCGAGCACGTGGAGCGAAGGCGCGCCGCTTTTGGGCGCGAAGGTCTTGGCCAGCACCTCGGGCCCCAGGCTCGATCCGCCCATGCCGAGCAGCAGCGCATGGTCCCAGCCGGCTTGCTGCACCTCGGCCGCCAGGCTGTCGAGCACCGGCAGCCGCTCGACCTGGGCATCGGCGATGCGCAGCCAGCCGAGCCATTTGGACTCATCGGCGCTCGTCCAGATACCGGCATCGCCGGCCCACAGCCGGCGCACGGTGCCGTCGCGGCGCCACGCATCGAGGCAATCGGCAACCGCCTTGTCCAGCGCCGCCGGCAGCGTGAGGCTTTGCCTGTCGAGCTTGTCGCCCAGCATGGCGGTTCGCTTGCGGGCGACGGCGGAGAGCAGTTTGTCGAAGGAATCTGCGAACAGGCGCACACCTTCCTGCACGAGCTGCGCGGTGACGTCGTCGATGGAAATGCCGCAGCGCGCGAGCGTGGCCATGACATTTTCAGCGGCGGCGAGATCCTCCTCCAGCGTCAGGCGCACCGTGCCGTGGTCGCGAAACGCATCGAGCGTGGAGGGCGGCATGGTGTTGACGGTGCCGGGGGCGATCAGCTCCTCGACGTACAGCACGTCGCTATAGGCGGGGTTCTTGGTGCCGGTGCTGGCCCACAGCAGGCGCTGCGCGCGCGCCCCCCTGGCCTGCAGCGCTTCCCACCTCGCGCCGGAGAAGCGCCGCTTGTAGCGCTGGAAGGCGAGCTTGGCGTTGGCGATCGCCACCTTGCCGCGGAGGTTCGCGAGCGTGTCTCGGTCCTCCGGCGTCGTTTTCGGCAGGCGCTCCTCGATCAGCCTGTCGACCGCGACATCGATGCGGCTCACAAAAAAGCTGGCGACGCTGGCGATGCGGGCCGGATCGCCGCCGCGCGCAATCAGGTCTTCGAGTCCGCCGAGATAGGCATCCACCACCTGCTCGTAGACCGCCTGCGAGAACAGCAGGGTGATGTTGACGTTGACGCCTTCCGCGGTGAGCCGGCCGATGGCGGGCAGGCCGGCGGGTGTCGCCGGCACCTTGACCATCAGGTTGTCGCGATGCACGGCTGCCCACAGGCGGCGCGCCTCGGCGATGGTCGCCTCAGTGTCGTGCGCGAGGTAGGGCGACACCTCGAGGCTGACATAGCCGTCGGCGCCGTTGGTGGCGTCGTAGACCGGCCGCAGGGTATCGGCGGCCTGCCGGATGTCTTCGATAGCGACGCGCTCGTAGAGGGCCATCACGTCGAGATCGCCCGCCGCCTCGGCCGCTTTCAGCGCGTCGTCGTAGTCGGCGCTGCCGCCGATTGCTTTCTCGAAGATGGATGGATTTGAAGTGACCCCGGTGAGATGATCGCGGGCTACGAGCTTCTCCAGCCCGCGTTCGGCAAGAAAGCTGCGCGAAAGGAAATCGAGCCAAACCGCCTGTCCCGCGGCATGCAGCGCCGCGACCGGGTTGGCTTCGTTGCCGTGAAGGCCTTCTGCGCGTTGGGCCATTATCGGACCTTCGCCTGCATGATTTGATCCTTGGCCGCCGTCACCACATTTTCCGGCGTCAATCCGAACGCCTGAAACAGGTCTTTGGCCGGCGCCGAGGCGCCAAAGGTCCGCATGCCGAGGCGCGCGCCGCCAAGGCCGGCGTAGCGCTCCCAGCCGATGACGCTCCCGGCCTCCACCGACACGCGCGCCGTGATCTCGGGCGGCAGCACGTGCTCACGATAGGTCTGATCCTGCTGCTCGAACAGCTCCCATGACGGCATGCTCACAACCCGCGCAGTGATGCCTTCCTGGGCCAGCTCCTGGTAGGCCGCAAGGCACAGGGAAACCTCGCTCCCGGTCCCGATCAGAATAACCTGCGGGGTACCGTCGGGGGCGTCCGCCAGCACGTAGGCGCCACGGCGCAGGCCGGACGCGGGGGCAAAGCGCATCCTGTCGATGGTCGGCAGGTTCTGGCGGCTGAGCACGAGGCAGGCCGGCGTGTCTTTCAGCCCGATCACCAGGCGCCACGCCTCCGCGGCCTCGTTGGCGTCT
>DASZQG010000070.1:0-15711 GCA_035550075.1 Hyphomicrobiaceae bacterium
GGGCGCCCATGCTGCGCTTTAAGGATGAGTTGGAGGACCACATGCCTGAGCCCGCCGCCGACACCACTTTGCGCGCCGCCATCTCGCTGGCGCGCTACGGCGAGGTGTTTGCCTACGACGAGCACTCCGGCGCATTCAACCTCGAGAATCCGGCTTGAGCACACCAATCGACGCGGCGCCAAAACCGACAAGACCGCACAACAAGCCAGCGACCACCAGCACGATAAGCACGCTCACGAGCCGCGCATCGAACGGCATTCCCAGCAGTTCTGACACGTGATCGAAGCTCCCCAATTCGATTTCACCCCCAAACAGGTCCGCTAGCCGCAGTCAAGCGGCCATTGCCTGGCAGATCCTCTTGCCCTTGCCGAGGGAAAGGAGGGTGACTTCGAATTTGGGCCTCGAGACTCCCATCGGCGTTAGGCAAGCCTCGCAGGCAAAGACAAGCTCGACAGGCGTCGCAAAAACCTAGGCGCGGTGAGGATAGACTGCGTCACAGGCTGACGGTGCGTAGGCGCAAGGCGTTGCCGATCACGCTGACCGAGGACAGCGCCATAGCGGCGGCAGCGATGATGGGCGACAGCAAAAGCCCCAGCAGAGGGTAAAGAACGCCCGCCGCCACGGGCACGCCCGCGGCGTTGTAAATAAAGGCAAAGAACAGGTTCTGGCGGATGTTGCCCATGGTCGCGGCCGACAGCTCCCGGGCGCGCACAATCCCGGTGAGATCGCCCTTGAGCAGGGTCACCCCCGCACTCTCCATGGCCACGTCAGTACCGGTCCCCATGGCAATACCGACGTCGGCCGCCGCGAGTGCCGGCGCATCGTTGACGCCGTCTCCAGCCATCGCAACAACTCGCCCCTGTTCACGCAAGCGCGCGACGACCTTTCCTTTGTCCTCCGGAAGCACCTCAGCCTCGACATCGCTTAGGCCGAGCTTTTTGGCGACTGCGTTTGCCGTCGTTTTGTTGTCGCCGGTCAGCATGACGACGCGGATGCCGGCTTCCTTCAGAGCCGCGATGGCCGACGGAGTTGTTGCTTTGACAGGATCGGCAATCGCGATGATGCCGGCAGCCTTGCCGTCAATGGCAACAAAAATCGCGGTGGCCCCATCGCTGCGCAGATCGTCTGCCGCCGCATGGAGTGCTTTCGTATCGATGCCGCTCTCGGTCATGATGCGACGGTTACCGATGACGAGCCGGCGTGAGTCGACCCTGCCCGTAACCCCTTTGCCGACAGGAGACTCGAACCCCTCGGCGGTGCCAAGCTTTATGCCTCGCTCGTCGGCAGCACGGACAATCGCCGCTGCAAGAGGATGCTCGCTGCTGCGCTCGAGTGTCGCTGTGAGGCGCAGAAGCTCCCGTTCTTCCACACCAGGCACAGTTTTGATGGCGACGACGCTGGGTTTGCCTTCGGTCAGGGTGCCCGTCTTGTCGACCACTAGCGTGTCGACCTTTTCCATTCGTTCAAGCGCTTCGGCATTCTTGATGAGCACCCCGGACTGGGCCCCTCGTCCAATGCCGACCATGATAGACATTGGTGTCGCGAGCCCCAACGCGCAGGGGCACGCAATTATCAAAACGGACACAGCCGCAATCAGGCCGAAGGTAAAGCGGGGCTCCGGCCCCCAAATCGACCAGGCTGCGAAGGCCAGCGCGGCGACGCCAATGACGAGAGGAACGAACCACGCGGACACCTCGTCGGCCAGCCGCTGAATGGGTGCCCGGCTTCGTTGGGCCTGGGCGACCATCTGCACAATTTGCGCCAGGACGGTCTCGCGTCCGACTTTCTCGGCTTGCATAACGAATCCGCCGGACTGGTTCATCGTCCCGCCGATCACTTTAGCGCCAACGGGCTTGGTGACCGGCATCGATTCACCGGTGACCATAGACTCGTCGACAGTGCTGCGCCCTTCGAGAATTGTGCCATCGACGGGTACGCGCTCTCCGGGCCGGACACGAAGGCGGTCGCCGGTCACCACCTGGTCGAGCGCGACATCCTCGTCGCCACCATCTTCGAGCACACGCCGGGCGTGCTTGGGCGAAAGGTCGAGCAAGGCTCGTATCGCCCCGCTGGTCTGCTCACGGGCCCGCAACTCCAGCACCTGGCCAAGCAGTACGAGGACCGTAATGATTGCCGCGGCCTCGAAATAAACGGCGACCGATCCGTCGTGCGCGCGCATGGACGAAGGGAACACGCCCGGAAACAGCGTGGCGACGATGCTGAAAAGCCAAGCGACGCCGGTGCCCATAGCGATCAGCGTGAACATGTTGAGGTTTCGGCTCTTGACTGACGCCCAGGCGCGCTCAAAGAACGGCCAGCCCGCCCAAAGCACGACGGGCGTCGCGAGGGCCAGCTGGATCCAGTTGGAACTCTGCTGCCCGAGCAAACCGTGCAGGTTGACCAGATGACCGGCCATTTCGAGCACGAAGACCGGGGTGGCGAGGACCAAGCCGATCCAGAAGCGCCGGGTCATATCGACGAGCTCGGCGCTGGGTTCTGAACCGACGCCAGGGACCTCCGGCTCGAGCGCCATCCCGCAAATCGGACACGTTCCGGGCCCACGCTGTCGAATCTGAGGATGCATGGGACACGTGTAGATAGTGTCGGGCGTGATCTCGCGAGCGGATGCCGCTGGCCCCAGATAATGTTCCGGGTCGGCGACGAACTTCTCGCGGCATCCTGAAGAGCAGAAGTAGTACGGCCGCCCATGGTGGGTGTACCGATAGTCAGCCGCGTGTGGGTCAACCATCATTCCGCAGACCGGATCGCGGACCAGCGCATTCTGATCAGCGGTAGCAGAACTATGGGTTGACGAATGTTCGTGCGCTAGCTTGTTGGACATCATGGCCTGGCTACCTTACTGATACCCATGGGGGGTATATGTTGACAGATATACCCCCACAGGGTATACGTCAAGACATGAGCAAGCAGGGCAAAGCGGCGACGGTGAAGCGGCTCAGCCGCATCGAAGGCCAGGTGCGCGGTATCGGCCGCATGGTCGAAGAGGACCGCTACTGTATCGAAATCGTCACCCAGATTTCGGCGGTGCGGGCTGCACTGCGCCGGGTCGAGGAGGAGATTCTGCGGGACCACATCGCCCATTGTGTTGAGCACGCTATCGTGAGCGGTAACGCTGCCGAGCAACGCAAGAAGGTCTCTGAACTAATGGACGTGTTAAGTAGATCCGCGCGTTGATCCGGCGCAACGTTTTGCCCTTGACCTCCAGAGGGCTGAAGCCATTGTTGGAGCGGCGTGCGTACCTAAATGGTGTCTGTGACCAGTTTGGACAGATGAGCGATCTGAGGCACCTCTTCCGTTTCTGCCTCGCAGCCACACTGCTGGTTGTTGCAATGTTGCTCGCGCCTACCGATGCTTATGCTCACGCCGGTCATGACCATGGTCCGGTTAAGGTCCAAAGCCCCGCTCCGGCGTCGCCCGGACCCGACGCCAATCGGACCCAGCAGAAGCACAAAGGCGATCTGACCACTGAGCAGAGCAAACGGCGGTCCTCCGCTGTGTCAGCATTTGCCACCGGAAAGTCTACAAACATCTGCACAGTCGGTTGCTGTCACACCCCGGGTCATAGTTGCTGTGCCGCAGCGTTGCTGGCGAACCTCACGCTCGACCCGCGGATAGGCCGCACCACGCGGCTGCTCACGCGCATCCCATGGGGACCGGGCGTCATGCCCGGGGCGCTACCCGAACCACCCAAATACCCGGTCTGATCTAAGCGCGGGACGCCGAGTTCCGCGCCCGCCCCGCCTTGCGCGGGCGGTTTGAGCATTTGCTATTTCGGCAAACCTGCAGACCAGGGCTTCCTATGATCATCTCACTCATTTCGCCTCTTCGGGCGGGCGCACTCGTCTTCTTTTTGCTTATGTCTGGCGGTGCCCTGGCGCACGAGGGCCATGATCACGCCGATGAAAAAGTCGTCACCGCTCCCGCAACGCTGAAGCCGCGGCTTGTCGCCCGCTCGGGTCCCTTTGAGCTCGTGGCACTCCGGGAAGACGGCGAACTGCTGATTTTTCTTGATCGCTTCGACACCAACGAGCCCGTTACCGCCGCTCAAGTGACGGTCGAGACACCCGAGGGCTCCAAAGAAGCGAACCTGAAGGATGGTGTCTACCGACTGCCCGCACCATGGGAGCAGAATGCACTCGATCTGATCTTTACCGTGGTCGAGGGTCCAACCACCGAAGTCCTCGCGGGTACACTCAACCGGGAAGCGCCCTCCCCACCAAATGCGCCCACTGGCTGGAATCTGTGGACACCGGCTTTCGCTCAAGGTCTTAGCGAAAAAATCGGCAGCGGGATACCGTGGCTACTGCTGCTCTTTGCCTTTGCCATCGGTGTAGGTCTCGGCCGATTCCTTTCGGTGCCGGGCAAGTCCGCGCTTGGTCTTTTCCTCGCGGCTCTGCTTGTGTCCACGCCGCATTCCACGCAAGCGCACGAGGCTGGGGAACACGAGCCGGCGAAGCTAGCGATGCCGCTCTCCAGCGAAATGGCGCAGCGCCTCTCCGATGGCGCGCTGTTCGTCCCGAAGTCCGTGCAACGGCTTCTGGCTATTCGCACCATGGTGACTGCCGCGTCTGTTCACCACAAGACACTTGAATTGCCTGGACGCGTCATCCCCGATCCCAATGCCAGCGGTTTCGTGCAGGCCTCGGTCAGCGGACGGATCTCGGCACCGCAAGGGGGGTTTCCCCGGCTGGGCACTTCCGTGAAAGCAGGCGACGTGCTCGCTCTGGTCACACCGCCCTTCCAGGCCATCGACGTTTCTGACATGCGTCAGAAGCAAGGGGAGCTCGATCAACAGATCGGCATCGTCGAAAAGCGCCTCGCGCGTTACGAATCCCTTGCCAAGACAGGCGCAGTCCCGAGAGTTCAGCTCGATGAGGCCATACTTGAACTGAGAGGACTCAGGGATCGCCGCAGCGCGCTCGACAAAGTCCGCGCCGAACCGGAGAAACTGATCGCTCCCGTGTCGGGCGTGGTCGCCTCGACCAACGCGGCGGCGGGAAAGATCGCCGAACCCAACTCGGTCGTCTTTCAGATCATCGACCCGGCCCGGCTGTGGGTAGAAGCCCTGACCTTTTCGCTCATTCCAAGCGCGCAGTCTGCCACGGCGCGCACGGCAGACGGCGGCACCCTCACCTTGATGTTTCAGGGTGCGGGACTCACCGATCGATCGCAAGCGATTCCCGTGCAATTCGCGATCGAACACGCACCCGAAGGCCTGCGCGTGGGCCAACTCGTGACCGTGCTTGCCACCACTGGCGAAGAAATCAAGGGGCTGGCCATTCCTCGCGCCAGCGTCCTGCGCACCACGAATGGTCAGACTATCGTGTTTGACCACGCCGGCGCCGAGAGGTTTGAGCCCCGCATGGTGCGCATCGAGCCCCTGGATGCTGAGAGGGTCGTCGTCCTGAGTGGTCTGGGCGCGGGTGCGCGAGTCGTCGTGCAGGGCGCCGAACTTCTCAACCAGATCCGGTAGACGAGCGCGCCCGTGTTCACCCTCCTCGTCACTCAATCTCTAAAGAACCGAATTTTGGTTCTGGTCGCTGCGAGCGCGCTGGTTGTGTTTGGCGCCCTCACGGCAAGAAAGCTGCCGGTCGACGTCTTTCCCGATCTCAATCGGCCTACCGTCACCATCATGACCGAGGCCGAAGGACTTGCGCCGCCCGAGGTGGAGCAGCGGGTCACCAGTGTCATCGAAACCCAGTTGAACGGCCTGCCCGGCGTTAGCCGGGTGCGATCGGTCTCAGGCGTTGGCCTCTCCATTGTTTACCTTGAATTCTCCTGGGGCACCGACATCTACCGCGACCGCCAGCAGGTTACCGAACGCTTGCGGCTCGTACAGTCGCAGCTGCCACCCAATACTCTTCCCCAGATGGGGCCCATCAATTCCATAATGGGGCAGATCCTGCTTATCGCGATGTCCGCGCCGCAGAATGTCTCAGCGATGGAAGCGCGCGAAGTAGCCGATTTCATTGTTCGGCCGCGTCTGCTCGCCATCCCGGGCGTTGCGCAGGTCATTCCGATCGGCGGAGAAGTACGCCAATACCGAGTGGCGCCAAACCCCGCTGCATTGCGCGCATACGGCTTGACTTACGAGCAGCTGGAAAAAGCGCTCGCGCAGTTTGGCGGCAACAGCGGCGGTGGCTTCACAGAGCAATTCGCCCAAGAGTACTTGATCCGCAATATCGGACGCACGCTCAGGCTCGAAGACCTGGGCAACCTCGTTGTCGGCAACTCGGCTGGCCGGCCGATCCATCTTCGCGAGGTTGCAGAGGTCAGTTTCAGTCCGCAAACCAAGCGCGGAGACGCCGGCTACATGGGCAAGCCGGCCGTCATTATCTCGGTCGAGAAGCAGCCCGACGTCGACACAGTCCGCCTCACGCGCGAGATCGAAGCCGTGCTCGCGGAGCTCGGCTCGACCCTGCCAAACGGCATCCAGGCGGGCCACATCCTTTTCCGGCAGGCAAACTTTATTGAGACATCCATTCGAAACGTCACGCGTGTCCTGTTCGAAGCCATCGCCGTTGTAGCAGTCGTCCTGTTCCTCTTTCTCCTTAACTGGCGAACGACGGTCATCTCTCTCACAGCCATACCCGTTTCCATCCTGTCGACCGCCATCGTCTTTCATTTCTTGGGGATATCGATCAACACGATGACGCTCGGCGGTCTCGCCATTGCCATAGGCGAGCTGGTCGACGACGCCGTTGTTGATGTCGAAAACATCTTCCGCCGTCTGCGGGAGAACCGTGAGCAAGGGAATCCGCGCTCCGCCTTTGACGTGGTCGTCGCGGCTTCCAACGAGGTCCGGTCCGGAATTGTCTACGCCACGTTTATCATCGCGCTGGTGTTCGTGCCGCTGTTCGCGCTTTCCGGTATCGAAGGACGGCTCTTCGCGCCTCTTGGCTACGCGTATATCGTCTCCGTTCTGGCAAGCCTTCTCGTGTCCATCACGCTTACCCCGGTGATGGCCTACTACATGCTCCCCACTCTCAAGCGACTCGACAAGCGCGAGAGCTGGCTCGTCCGCACGCTCAAGAGCATCTACAGCCGCTTTCTGGAGCGCAGCTTCGCCCACCAGAAGACGCTGATCGGCTTGGCGTTGGCCGCTGTTGTGATGGCCGCGTCAATCGCATGGCTGCTACCGCGCGCCTTTCTGCCTCCGTTCAACGAGGGCACGTTCACCATCAACATGCTGTTCAATCCCGGAATCTCCCTTGCGGAATCCAACCGGGTGGGACTGATTGCCGAACAGCTCTTGCTTGGCGTCCCGGAGGTCAAATCCGTGGGCCGGCGGACCGGAAGGGCCGCCCTCGATGAGCATGCGGAGGGCGTACATTCCTCCGAGCTTGAAGTCGATCTTAAGCCCGGAGGGCGCAAGAAGGAGGAGGTCGTCGCTGACTTCCGGGCGCGGCTCTCCGCGTTGCCTGTCTCGCTGAATGTCGGACAGCCAATCTCGCATCGACTGGATCATATGCTCTCCGGCGTGCGGGCCCAGATCGTCATCAAGTTTTTCGGGGAGGATCTCGATGTTCTTCGCGCGCTGGCAGAAGACGTCCGCCGCCGCCTATCCAAAATCGAAGGAATGACCGACCTGCAGGTCGAAAAACAGCTGCGCGTACCGCAGCTCGAGATCATCGTCGACTATACGCGCGCCGCTCTCTACGGCCTGCAGCCGCAGGCCGTCACCGACCAGCTCGAACGTCTCTCGAATGGGCGCCTCGTCTCGCGCCTCTTTGATGGAACCCGGCGGTTTGATGTCGTGCTGCGCCTCGACGATAGCCAGCGCACCACGGCGGGATTGAGCGAGCTGCTGCTGGAAACGCCCTACGGCTGGGTGCCTGTCCGTCAGATTGCAGAGGTCCGCGAGGCGGACGGACCCAATCAAATTCTGCGCGAGAATGGCAAACGGCGCGTGGCGGTGTTCGCCAATGCGCAAGGCTCCGCCGATTTGCGGCGGATCGTCGAGCAGATACGCAGAGAGCTGGCGGCAATGCAGCTTCCCAAGGGTGTCTTTACAGCCGTTGAGGGAACCTTCCAGGCGCAGGAAGAAGCGTCACGCACCATCGGCGCTCTTTCGCTCCTCTCATTGCTTACAATCTTTGCCGTACTCTACGGCCGCTACCGATCGGCCGTGCTGGCGCTTATCGTCATGGCTAGCGTGCCTCTGGCTTTGATCGGCAGCGTGGCGGCCTTGTGGCTCGCAGGTCAGCCCCTGTCCGTTGCCTCGATGATCGGATTCATCACGCTCACCGGCATCGCCTCCCGCAACGGGATTCTGAAGATCAGCCATTACATCAATCTTGCTCTGCACAATCAGATGCCCTTTGGCCGAGAGCTGGTGGTGCGCGGCAGCCTCGAGCGCATGACGCCTGTGCTCATGACAGCTTTTTCTGCCGGGTTTGCGCTGCTGCCGCTGATGGTCGATGCGACCGCGCCTGGCAAGGAAGTGCTGCATCCCGTCGCCATCACCATCTTTGGAGGGTTGGTCAGCGCCACGCTGCTCGATGCGTTCCTCACGCCAATCCTCTTCCTACGGTTCGGCGAAAAACCGCTTGCGCGTTTGCTTGAGAGCTCGCGGACACGCGCTCCGGAGGGCAACGCCGGTCTCACCCATGCCTACTGACAAAGGAGATGACCATGAAAAGAATGCTAACCGTCACTACGATGCTCCTGCTTGCCACGGCCGCCTATGCGCACGGAACTGACAGGGGCAAGAACGGCGGACGACAAGTTGACGCCGGCGACTATCACGTCGAGATGGTGGCTAAGGACACCAGCCTATCCATTTACGTCAATGACAAGAACGACCGACCGGTTGACGCCAAGGGCATGGCGGCCACCGGCATCTTCGTGGTGAGCGGCAAGCCCCACCGCGTCGAGCTCAAGCCTGAAATCGCCAATAAGTTAACCGGGACGGCCGCCGTCTCACTTCCCACAGACCTGAAGGGCGCGGTGCAGATCACGCTGCCTTCGGGCGCCACAGTACAAGCCAAATATCAGTAGTTGTTAGATCCACAACAGGAGTGAAGAACGTGAAACGTCTCATCGCTTACCCCTCTGTGTCGCTCCTGATGGCGGCATTGGTCTTGGGTCCACCCTTGGTCTCGGTGACCGAGGCCCATAGCGATCACAAGAGCAAATCGGCACGCAGCTTTGTGGCCGGCGAGCCGGGTGACGTCAGGAAGCCCTTCCGTACCGTCGTGATCGTCATGAAAGACGCCGGCGGCAGCATGTCCTACGCACCCGACCGTATTGAGGTGAAGAAGGGCGAGCAGATCAAATTCCTGATCCGCAATGAAGGTGTGATCGACCACGAATTCCTGCTCGATTCAGTCGCCAACAACGCCCGCCACAAAGCCGAGATGGAGAAGGATCCCGACATGGCACATGAGGAGCCGAATGGCGCGCGCTTGAAGCCCACCGCAAACCATGAGCTGTTGTGGCACTTCAGCAAAGCCGGAACATTCGAATTCGCCTGCTTGCTGCCGGGCCACTACGAGAGCGGCATGAAAGGCATGGTCGTGGTCAAATGAGGGGCACGGCTTCACGACCCGGTGCGCGGGCAAACGGAGTACCCGCGGCCGGCTTTGCTGAGCCTACCGCGCCATCAATCAACGGTCTGAAAGCTGCTTTGCTGCGGTGCAGAAACCCAGCGCAGGACTGTGGGCAGTCTCCCACCTTCGCCCTCCGAACACCGGCCTCTTCGCTGCAATATTGTGTCCGGTCGATCTTGAATTACACTGCGCCTTGATGCGGATCACAAAAAGCCGGATCGGCGAGGGAGGAACATGATGGGCAAGGAAACTCGAACTGGAATGCCTCAACTGCATCGTCGCTCGTTCCTCCTTGCGGGCGCGGCCAGCGTGCTTGCCCCCCGCGTGAGCATCGCGCAAGCTGCGAACACCGTCCGCATTGGGCTGCCTACAAAAACGTACTGGCCGACCATCATTTGCGAGACGGCCGTCCGCCAGAAGCTCTTCGAAAAAGAAGGGATCAAGGCGGAGCTGACAATCTATCGCAGCGGGGCGGAAGGTTTCGAGGCGCTCGCGGCCGGCGCCGCCGACATCGTCCTCAATTCCTCATCGAGCGTGGCCGGAGGCCTGCTCAAAGGCGTGAATGTCCGCTGCGTTGGTAACGGCTCTAACGGCTACTACGGCTGGTACCTTGTGGTGAAAACCGACTCACCCATCCAAAAGGTGTCAGAGCTGGCCGGTAAGAAGGTAGGTATTACATCAGCAGGCTCGGGCACCGACATCCTGGCGCGTTGGACCATCGCCCAGCACAAACTCGACTTCACGCGAGTCCCGCTGGGTGGGGGTGGGCTCGTACCGAACCTTCTGACCGGCAATATCGATGCGTCGGTTCTCTACTCGCCTCTGACCTACAAAGTAATTGATGAGAAGCTGATGCGTGTCCTCGTCGACTACGGCAGCGAGGTGCCGCCGCACTCGACCAGCGCCTGGATCGCCAGCGACAAGATCATCAAGGAGCGTCCGCAGGTCGTGCAAAAGACGCTCAATGCCATCTACGGCGGCGTCGGCTTCCTGGTCGAGGATGCCCACCGCGCCGCGGCGGTGAAGCTGATCGCTGAGATCGACGAGATTCCTGAGAACATTGCGGCGCGCGAGCTCGACGGCAATATCAAGCACCTGTCGCGGGACGGGCAGATGAAGCTCGAATGGATGGAGCGCGCGCTCGACATGGCTCGTCTGATCGGCATGAAGGACTTGGCGCCCGCCAAGGACATATATATCGAACAGTTCAAGCCGGTTCCCACAAAGGCCTGAGCTCGCCGGCCCTGATTTCCCCTCTCGTCCGTAAAGGCGGGCGGGAGGGATGGTTCGGTTCTCCGAAGTTGCAATGACCCGCGCGCAAATCACTCTAATCCGGTCGGTCCTGCTGGCTCTGGTACTGGGCTCCTGGGAGCTGCTGCCGCGCTCGGGTCTGATCAACCCTCTCCTGCTGCCACCACTCTCCGAAGTGCTGGCGATGCTCGGCAAGCTGATCGGCCGGTCTGATGTGCAGGAGGCGGTGGCCGTCACGGCGTCGGAGGTCGTGGTCGCGTTCATCATCGCGGTTCCGTTCGGCGCCGCGGCCGGCATTGCCATCGCCGAGAACGAATATTTGGGCGAGATCTTCAAGCCGATGCTGTTCTATGCATTCAGCATACCGAAGTCGATCTTCCTGCCCTTGTTCATACTGGTATTCGGGATCGGGTTTCAGCAGAAGGTAGCCTACGCAGCCTTCAGCACGGCGTTCGTGGTGGTGATGAGCGCTGCTGCCGCAGTCGAGTCGGTGCGGAGCGAGCATGTCATGGTCGCTCGTTCCTACGGCGCCACCCAGATGCAGGTCCTGTGGCGCGTATATGTGCCAAGCATGTTGCCGATCCTGCTCGAGGCCCTGCGCATCTCGATGATTTTCAACTTCACCGGCGTCATGATTGCGGAGATGTATGCCTCGCGCACGGGCGTCGGCCACCTGATCAACACCTGGGGTGAGAATTTCCAGATGCCGCAGCTGCTCGCTGGCGTGATCGTGCTCTCCGCGGTTGCCATCCTGTTCAACGAGGGCGTGCGCGCCCTGGAGGCCCGATGCAGCACTTGGCGAACCTGACCGAGCGGCGCGACCGCACCAGCGGACACGCGATCGAGGTCGCCCACGTGAGCCATGTCTACGCGGGGGCCGACGGCGGCGTGCCGGCGCTTCACGACATATCGCTTTCGGTCGAGGCCGGGCGATTTGTCGTCATCGTCGGTCCCAGCGGTTGCGGCAAGACCTCGCTGCTGATGATGATGGCGGGCCTGCGCGGACAATCCCAGGGCACCATCCTGTGCCACGGCAAGCCCATTCTCGAGCCGGACCCGAAGCGCGTCGGGGTGATTTTCCAGGAGGCGAGCCTGTTTCCCTGGCTCACCACCTTCGACAACATCGAGTTTCCGCTCAGCCTGCGTGGCGTACCGCGTTCCGAGCGCCGGCGCCGCTCGCAGGCCATGCTGAGCCTCGTCGGGCTCGAAGGGTTCGGCGAGCGCTACCCCCACGAGCTGTCGGGCGGCATGAAGCAGAGGGTGTCGATCGCGCGCGGCCTGGTGCAGGACCCGCCGGTCCTGCTGATGGATGAGCCGTTCGCCGCGCTCGACGAGCAGACGCGTATGACCATGGGTCATGAGCTTCTGCGCATCTGGTCAACGGCCAGCAAGACGGTGGTGTTCGTCACCCACAGTCTCACGGAGGCCGTTTATCTCGCCGACGAGGTGCTGGTGATGTCGGCGAGACCGGGCCGTATTGTGGACCGCATCGAGGTGACACTTCCGCGCCCGCGCACCTACGAAATGATGGCCACCGACGTGTTCGGCCGCCTGCGCGAGCGTATCTGGCAACAAATCCGCGAGACCGTGTGAGGCACCATGCGCTGGCCCTCTCCCGCCGCTGTACGCTGGATGATGCTGGCCGCCCTGCTGGTCCTGTGGGAGGTCTTGCCGAAGACCGGTGCGCTGCCGGAGCTTCTCCTGCCCCCGCTCTCCAAGACGCTCGCGGTGCTCTTTACGGATCGCTACGTTTACTTCGCGGCGCTGCTGGTGACCCTGTATGAGGTCGCCCTCTCGATGCTCATCGCGTGCGGCCTTGGTATCCTGACCGGAGCGCTGGTCGGTGGCTTTGCTGTACTGCGCAACCTGCTGCTGCCAGTGTTCTCCAGCCTCTACGCCGTGCCGATCGTCATCCTCTACCCGATTTTCACCGCCTGGTTCGGCATCGGCTCGAGCTCCAAGATCATCTTTGCCGGCATTTACGGCTTCTTTCCCGTG
This sequence comes from Hyphomicrobiaceae bacterium, assembly GCA_035550075.1. Taxonomy (GTDB): domain Bacteria; phylum Pseudomonadota; class Alphaproteobacteria; order Rhizobiales; family Hyphomicrobiaceae; genus AWTP1-13. The sequence goes on from DASZQG010000070.1 coordinate 12,822, forward strand.
ATGCTATCGACCGCAGCGGGTATCCGCACCATCGACCCGCAGTTTCTGCTCGCCGCTCGCAGCATGGGCGCCACGCTGACACAGCAAATCACGCGCGTGATCATTCCGGCGTCGGTGCCGACCGTGTTCGCCGGCTTGCGGCTCGGCGGAGCGCTTGCCATCATCGGCGTGGTGGTCTCAGAAATGCTGACGGCATCGGCGGGCATCGGCTACCTGGTGACGCTCAACCGCACGATCCTCGATAGTCCGAGGGTGTTTGCCGGTATCCTCGCGATCTTCGTGCTTGCAATCGCCTACCACATGCTGGCGCGAGCGATCGAAAGCCGCGTTCTGGTGTGGCAGGCGGCTGGCCGCCGGCGCAAGTCGTCCTCGCCCGACACCTCCGCCACCGTCCCGGCACCGGTTGCCGCCTGAAGCCCGTATCGAGGAGCACGCCAAGCCATGCCCAAGCCGTTGTTGCCCACCACCGTCGTTGGCAGCTACCCCCAACCTGACTGGCTGGTGAACCGCGAGATGCTGTCGAAGACCGTACCGCGCGTGCGCATGGACATCTGGCGCGTGCCCGCGCAATGGCTCGAGCAGGCCCAGGATGACGCCACCATCGTTGCCATCCGCGACATGGAGCGCGCAGGGGTCGATATCATCACTGATGGCGAGATCCGCCGGGAGAGCTATTCCAACCGCTTTGCGACGGCCCTGGAAGGCATCGACACGGAGAAGCCGGGCCATGTCCGGGCCCGCTCGGGCCACGAGACGGCCGTGCCTCGGGTCGTCGGCAAGATCCGGCGCACGCGTGCCGTGGAGGTGCGCGATATGGAGTTCCTGCGCCGCAACACCGATCGCACCGCGAAAATCACGCTGCCGGGGCCGTTCACGATGAGCCAGCAGGCGGTCAATGAGTTCTATAAGGATGAGGAGGAGATGGTGATGGACTACGCCGCCGCGGTGAACGCGGAGGCGCTTGATCTGGAGAAGGCCGGAGCCGACGTCATCCAGCTCGACGAGCCCTGGCTGCGCAACGACCCGGAAGGCGCCAAGCGCGTGGCCGTCAAGGCGATCAACCGGGCGCTCGCAGGCCTCAAAGTGCCGACCATCGTCCATCTCTGCTTCGGCTACGCGGCGCTGGTGCCCGGCGAGACCAAACCTGTCGGCTATTCCTTCCTGCCGCAACTTGCCGACAGCACCGCGGATCAGATTTCGATCGAGGCGGCGCAACCGAAGCTCGACCTCGGTGTGCTCAAGGAGCTATCTGCCAAGACGGTGCTGTTGGGGGTTATTGATCTCAACGATCCCAACGCTGAGACCCCGCAGGTGGTGGCCGACAGAATCCGCGCCGGCCTCAAGCATCTGGCCCCGGACAAGCTCATTCCAGCGCCGGATTGCGGTATGAAATACCTGCCGAGAGAGCTTGCCTTCCGGAAGCTTTCGGCTCTCAGCCAGGGCGCGGCAATCGTCAGAGCCGAACTGGCGTGAGATCGGCGGACTCTACGAGGCTGCAGATCGCTGCGATCCGCGCCCGGCGCGCGCGGGACCGTTTGCTCGTGGAGATGGTTCGCGCTGATCGCTAGGCGTGGGCGCTGCATACGATGCCGCGGACAACGCCACTAGGTGCGCCAGGGACAAGACACCGGCCTCCACCGGCGCCCACTCGGCTGCCATGTCCTTGCCCCCGAAGATGCTAAGGTCGAGGCCCTTACTCGGGATGCCGTCAATCTCGTGCGGCTCACGTCCTACGCCGTCGCCGGTGTACTGCCAGAGCCAGTAATTTGTGAACCCCGGCGGAAGAACCGCCTTCGGTCCATACTGCGCGAGCCACAGCCGATGGCTGCACAGGAATGGATCGGTCTGCCCCTTCAAGCATTCCTTCACAAGGTTACCCGAATAGAGAACCGGCTTCTGGCCGGTCTTCTCATGCACCAGCCGCAGGAAGTCCTTGGCCTGCGCCAGCGACATCGTGTGGCTGCCATTGGGCTCCCAGTCGAGCGCCAGTAGCGTGTTTTTGCCGGGCCGAGCTATGCTGAGGAAATGCGCGACCTGCGCCTCCACATCCTGCTCATCAGCGAAGTGATAGGCGCCCCACAGAAGGCCACTCTCCAACGCTGCCTCGCGCCTGACCGCGTAGAAGCGATCAACATACGCCGTACCCTGGGTGGCCTTGTGGATGACGGCCTTGATGCCCGCAGCCTTGGCCTTGTCAAAGCTCCTGACGACGTTGTGATGCGAAAGATCGACCACTGTTGGGTTCATGGGTCCGGCCATCTGTCACCGTCCTCCAGCGATTCGAACGGCACGATGACCGATTGCAGGGGCTTTGGCTGCCCTCGTGCAGATTTATCGACCGAAAAGTGCTTTGACTTCCATCAAGGTGAACAATCGGCCCCTCCGCTAGTTTGACCAGTGGTCAACCCGGAGAGGTCGTCATGATGCACGATTGGGGCTGGGGCTGGGGCGGCGGCCTGTTCTTCGGCCCCCTGTTCATGATCGCGGGGCCCGTGCTGTTGATTGCGCTCGTGGTCCTCCTAATGCGCTGGATGACTGTCGGGCGCGACATGCCTCGTGACCGCGGTCCAACGGCGCGCGAAATCCTCGACGAGCGCTTTGCCAAGGGGGAGATCCAGAGCGACGAGTACGAAGAGCGCCGTAGAGAACTCGGGACCTGAGCTCGGAAAAGATCGATGGAAACAAGGGGACCAGAATTGAAGCCCAGCATGCAGGACGTCTGGATGCGGGGTGTGTTCATGCTTCTGCTCATGGCCGGCTTTGCGATAGGCCAGTGGCTTTTGAACGTGCTCGCCATCGTGCAGTTTCTATGGCTGCTATTCGCACGCGAGCCAAACCTCGGGCTGGCAAGCTTCGGCAACTCCTTTTCGATCTGGCTGGCCGAAGTCGG
>DASZQG010000071.1:0-3289 GCA_035550075.1 Hyphomicrobiaceae bacterium
TATCCCCGGGGTGCCGGGGGCGTGCGATACTTCGCGTCGCCTCGGCTCATTGGGGCGGCGCATTCCGGATGTGCCGTTCCCGGCCTGCGAGCGGAGGGCGACAGTCCGGTCACCTCGCCTGGTATCAAGTGCCGCAGACCAGCGGAGCACTAGGGCAGGGGCCCGGCTGGCGCGATGGCATGTCGAATGTAAAACCTCGGGCGAAGACGCTGTGAGGGTGGAGATATTGGAGAAATGCGAAGTGTGGAGCACAAATTGTCATCCGGACGTCGCGCAGCGACGATCCGGAACCCAGGAGCCAAAAAGGATGGGCGGCATTTGCGGCCCTGGGTCCCGGCTCTCGCTTCGCTCGGCCGGGATGACAGCTGTCGGCGCTGGCAGATCCGGCCCTCACCTCGGCCCTCTCGTCATCGAGGAGCCGTGCTCCGCATGGACGCCAGCGGGGAGAGGCAGATTGTCCCGCTGGATGGGGAAATCCGAAAATGACCTTGCGTGGAGAGGCTGGAGACGACTACGCCCCAGCGCCAGCCGGCTCGCGCTCGGCCTGCCGCGCCGCCTTCTGGACAGCCGACTGCACCTTCTCGAAGGCTCGCACCTCGATCTGGCGAATGCGCTCGCGCGACACGCCAAACTCGGCCGACAGGTCCTCCAGCGTCGCCGGTTCCTCGGCCAGCCGCCGCGCCTCGAAGATCCGCTTCTCGCGGTCGTTGAGGGTGGAAAGCGCGCTCGCAAGGTAGGCCCGCCGATGATCGAGCTCCTCGCTCTCGACCAGTCGCTCTTCCTGGTCCGGCGTCTCGTCCACCAGCCAGTCCTGCCACTCGCCGCCGCCTTCCATGTCGGCGCGCACGGGTGCATTCAGCGAGGCGTCGCCGCCAAGCCGCCGGTTCATATTGACGACATCGTCCTCCGGCACGCCGAGCTTGGTGGCGATCTGCTTGACCTGGTCGGGGCGCAAATCGCCCTCCTCCAGCGCCTTGATCTGTCCCTTCATGCGCCGCAGGTTGAAGAACAGCTTCTTCTGCGCGGCCGTGGTGCCCATTTTCACCAGGCTCCACGAACGCAGGATGTATTCCTGGATCGACGCCCTGATCCACCACATGGCGTAAGTCGCGAGCCGGAAGCCCTTGTCGGGGTCGAACCGCTTCACCGCCTGCATGAGGCCGACGTTGCCTTCCGAGATGACCTCGCCGATCGGCAGGCCATAGCCGCGGTAGCCCATGGCGATGCGCGTCACCAGACGCAGATGCGAGGTGACCAGCTTATGCGCGGCGTCGGAATCGGCATGCTCCTGCCAACGCTTGGCGAGCATGTATTCCTCGTTCGGCTCCAGCATGGGGAATTTGCGGATCTCTTCCAGATACCGGGAGAGGCCGCCGGAACCGTTGACTATGGTGGGGAGCGATCTGTCTGCCATGGGTCCCTCAACCGCCGCCGGGACCGCATACTGCGCGGGACCGGCGCTCTCGACGGACCCGCACCGGGCCCGATTGCTTCCTACGCGAACCGGTCGTGCTCTGACCGATTCCACTCACCGACAAGTCTAGGCGGCAAGCATGTCGCGATGGTGGCAGTAGCCGATGACGCATCTCGCCTGCAAGGCACGTTACCGTGTGCCGCCAGTAACGCCAGTTCACGACATAGTAAGTCAACGGCCAGCCTGGCAGTTCCCGTCGCGATGTCGCGGGACGCTAAACAATTCGTAATAATCAGTCCCCGCCGGGACGAAAGGAGACAGAATCTGCCTTTCCCACGTGCAGCAAGGTCACAAGGGCCCCAAGGCCAGCGCGGTCACAACGGCGGCCATGTCGGCCGGCAGGGGCGACTCGAAGGCGAGGCGCTTGCCGGTTATCGGGTGTACGAACGCAAGCTCGGCCGCGTGCAAGGCCTGCCGTCCAAGCGACGCCAGCGCCGCCTGGGCCGGCGCGTCAAGCTTGCGCGCGCTCGCCTTGAATCCGGCGCCGTAGGTCATGTCGCCCAGCAGCGGATGCCCGATATGCGCCAGGTGGACGCGGACTTGATGGGTGCGTCCTGTGTCGAGCGTCAGCCGCAGCAGGCTCGCTGCCGCCTCGCCCCGGCTGCCGGCGCGGAAGGTCTGCAGCACCTCGTAGTGCGTCACGGCGTGCCGTCCCCCCTCGCCGCCCACTACCGCGATCTTGGTGCGGTTGGCCGGGCTGCGCCCAAGCCGTGCCTCGATCACGCCCTTGCGGCGTTCGGGGACCCCCCAGACGATGGCCCGGTAGCCCCGCCGGAGGCGGCCGTCCGCGCCATGGGCGGCGAACTGTTCGGCGAGGCCCCGATGCGCCCGGTCGGACTTGGCGACCACCAGCAGGCCCGTCGTATCCTTGTCCAGGCGGTGCACGATGCCGGGACGCCTGACGCCGCCGATGCCCGACAGGCTGTCGCCGCAATGGGCGATCAGGGCGTTGACCAGCGTGCCGGACGCGTGGCCGGGAGCGGGATGGACGGTCAGCCCGGCCGGCTTGTCGATGACGATGAGATGCGCATCCTCGTATACAATAGACAGCGGCATGGGCTCGGGGCGTGGCTTGGCCGGCGCGGTGGGCGGCACATGCACGGCATAGACCTCGCCGGCCCGGACCTTCAGGCCGGTGTCGATGATAGGGGTGCCCGCGCGCACGACATGGCCGGCGCGGATCAGGGCCTGCAGTCGCGCGCGGCTCAGCGCCGCAAGCCGTCGCGACAGGAAGCGGTCCAGGCGCTCGCCCGCCTCAGCTGCGTCCACCGTCACGATTTCGCTCTGGCCGGCGGCCGCGCTCATGCGTCTGTTCCTGGAAGCATGCTCCCCGGCCGCTCACGCCGTCGGCGACCCGTGCGGCACTCTACAACACGCGCGGCAACCGCGTTGAGCACGCGTTCGAGCCGCTTTCGGCGGCATCCACCGCGTCTCACTCGCCAATTTGCCGGCCGACCCTTGCTTGGCGGGCGGCGCTCACCTATAGACGAGCAGCCCGCCCCGTTCGTCTAGCGGTTAGGACGCCAGCCTCTCACGTTGGAAACAGGGGTTCGATTCCCCTACGGGGCGCCAGAAAGCGGCGCAGCTTAAATTGATATTGGTCATATTTTCACGATTGGCCAATAGCCGGATTCGGACCCGGCAATTCGGATTGCGCGTCCTTTTGCCCGGTGCCGTGCAGATGCCGATCGCTTCCGGCGTTGGAGCGCGGCTGCTCAAACCGGCATATCACCACCTGATGGCTCACCGGCCAGGCGCCAGTACGTTGAGCCGACGGCAGCAACTCGCCGGACCAGTCACGGATCGGCCGCAGAG
>DASZQG010000072.1:0-17858 GCA_035550075.1 Hyphomicrobiaceae bacterium
CATGGCCGGCTTTGCGATAGGCCAGTGGCTTTTGAACGTGCTCGCCATCGTGCAGTTTCTATGGCTGCTATTCGCACGCGAGCCAAACCTCGGGCTGGCAAGCTTCGGCAACTCCTTTTCGATCTGGCTGGCCGAAGTCGGGCGTTTTCTGACGTGCGCGAGTGAGGAAAAGCCATTTCCGTGGAAGCCCTGGCCTCACGAGCCAGGGCCGGCTCCGTAACGGGACGCTTGTGCGCCTCGCCGGGCGGTCGGATCGCGGAACAGGTGCAGTGGCTAGGCTTGTCGCGTCGGCGTCGCGCGCCACGGGCAAACTTGCCTGCCTAATGACGGCTCCAGAAAGCTTCCTGAAAGCGTCCAGTGCGACTGACGAACGAGCAGTTATTCGCGCGCTGATCGGTCGGAATCAGCGCGGCGAGGCAGCAGCCACGTTCTTACCGTTCTATGCCACCGGTCTTCTTGTTCCGAGGCGGCAGGAATTCTTTTTGCAGCCGGCACCTTGTTGGGCGCGGCTTCCGGTCGATACGCTCAATCTGGTGCTGTCACAAGGCGCGCATTTTCTACAGATCGTGCTTGTCGAGATTGCCACGCTGGGCGATCCCAGCGATCGTGCCGCGAATCCACGCCTGTTATCGGTCAAACGGCCGGACAATCGCTTCCTTTTTTTGCGTCGCCAATCTCCTGTTCCTCCCAATGGGTTCGCGTTGGAGTCCTGGTGGGCCAACACGAATCGAGCCATCTATTTGCCTTGTGTTGCACTGCTGCATCGGAGCGACGCTCATGTCCAGCATGCCAAGAGCCTTCGATAGCGACGCACAACGGATGCTCGGCGCCGCCGCCCTCATACGCGCGGCGTATGAAGGAGCCGATCTCGGACCGACGCTTGAAGGCCTGCAAGCCCGCATTGTCGCCGACCCGCGCGACAGTGAAGCGCTGATGGACCTCTCGGTCCTGATGCTGGTCGGCGGTCATCGCGAACTCGCCCTCGAACTTCAGCGCGCGGCGCTTCGGGTCAAGCGGTGCTTTACCCAAGTTCACGGAGCCGGCAACGGGCTCCGCCTGTTGGCTTTCAAGGCGCCCGGAGACCTCATGGCCAACACGCCGGTCGAGTTTCTGCTCGAGGGCTCGGACACGATTCTCCACTCCTTCTACGTCGACGAAGCAACCGTGGATATCAACGCGTTGCCTGAGCATGACGTCGCGATCGTGTGCTGTGGAGAGTCCTCGGCCAATCGAATGGCCCTGGAAAACCTGAGCCATCTGCTCGCCGACTGGCCCAAGCCGCTCTTAAACGGGGCGCCGGAACGCATCGCAGCGCTGACGCGCACCGGTGTCGCCGCGCGGTTGGTCAATCAGAGCGGCGTGGTTGTGCCTCCGACCGAGCAAGTAGATCGGCGCAGCTTGCAACTCTTGGCCCAGCGAGCCATTGGCTCCTTGGTTCTCTTGCCGGGGCGCGGCTTTCCCGCGCTGATCCGGCCGGTCGGATCCCACGCTGGAAAGGGCCTTGAGAAAGTCGATAACGAGGATGCGCTTGCGCGCTACCTTGGCGAGCACACCGACGATCTTTTCTACGTGACCCAGTTTGTAGACTACTCCGGCCGCGACGGCCGTTTCCGGAAGTGCCGCGTGGCCGTGATCGACGGGCGGCCTTATGCCAGCCATCTCGCCATCTCCAGCCATTGGATGGTGCATTACCTCAATGCCGACATGGAGACGAATGCATCGCGTCGGGCCGAGGAGCAGGCCTGGATGCAGAACTTCGAAAGCGATTTTGCGGTTCGGCACAAGCAAGCCTTCGAGACGCTCGCCCGGTGTCTGGGACTCGACTACTTCGCCGTTGACTGTGCCGAGCTTCCCGATGGGCGCCTGCTGCTGTTTGAAGCAGACGTGGCCATGATCGTTCACGCGCTCGATCCGACTTCGCTCTTTCCTTACAAGAAGCCGGCAATGCGCCGGCTGTTCGGCGCCTACCTCGAGGCGTTGACCCGCCGACACCAGCGCGCACAGTCACTCGATAGAGCAACGTGTGCTCATTCTGGCCGCCCGACGGTCTATCAGCGCTCCCGTAACGACAGCCTGATATGCGGTCTGGCCATGCTGACCGGGCGAACATACGAGGAGGTTGTTGCCCAAGCGTCGGCGATTGCGCCTTCATTCCCTCCGCGCGGACCGATGAGCCACTCCATCCTGCGCAACGTCGCCCACCATTGGGGTTACGCGCTCCTGAGCGGCATCTACATGAACTGGGATCGGCCAGCGATCATCGGGGTGCGTTCGCCGACCACGCCGAACGCGGACCACGCCGTGTTCTGGGATGGGGAGAAGGTCATCGACCCCGGCCCGAGCCTGGTGGTGGATCGTGAGTACATCGATCGCAATGGCATCGAATTCACGCAGCGGGCGAGCGATCTTGAAGCCGTCATCAGGTTCGAAAGTTCGGCGCAACAGGCAACGGAGAACGTCAGCATTGACGATCTAACGTGACACGTGGCGAGTCCGCCAGCTTGGTCCTGCGGCGCTTCGGGGCCTTTAACCTGATGTTTGTGCGGCCGTCGCGTCCACGCCGTTTGCCGGCGGGGGCGGAGCAGGAGGCGCCAGAGGTCGTCCGTCCTCCCGTAAGACGATGTAAATCGCGGGGATGACGAGCACGGTCAGCAGCGTCGACGACGCGAGGCCGAAAAGAAGCGAGATCGCGAGCCCCTGGAAGATCGGATCGAGCAAAATGGTCGCCGCGCCGATCATGGCGGCAAGCGCTGTAAGAAGAATGGGCGTGAAACGCACGGCCCCGGCCTCGAGCAGAACCTCGCGAAGGCTGCGCCCGTCCCCGCCGCGGTGGCGGATAAAATCAACCAGCAGGATCGAGTTGCGCACGATAATGCCGGCCAGCGCGATGAAGCCGATCATTGACGTGGCCGTGAAGGCAGCGCCGAATAGCCAATGGCCGAGCAGGATGCCAATGAGCGTAAGCGGAATAGGCGTCAGGATCACCAGCGGCAGAAGAAAGCTTCCGAACTGCGCGACGACCAGCACATAGATACCGAGGATCGCCACCGCGAACGCCGCTCCCATGTCGCGGAAGGTGACGTAGGTGATTTCCCATTCTCCGTCCCACAACAGCGCCGGCTTGGAATCATCGGACGGCTGGCCGTGAAAATGGATCACCGGCTTCGGCAGCTTGCCCCAGTCGTGTGCATCGATGCGGTTTGCCACCTCCAGCATGCCGTAGATTGGAGCCTCGAAGGCGCCGGCGAGTTCCGCCATCACCATGTCCGTCGAGCGCCCGTCGCGGCGAAAGATGTTGGGTGAGCCGTCCTCCTTCGTGACCCGCACGACCTCCCCGAGTTCGACGACCGTTTTACTGCCGGGCAATGTGTTGGCCGGGATTGGTGTTGCCGCAAGAGCCTGGGTCCAGGCGAGATCGCTCTTGGGCAGGCGCACCGAGATCTCGATCGGGTTACGCTCCTCGCCGCGATGGGAATAGCCCACCGGAACACCGCCGAGCAGCATTTGCACGGTTTCGTAAACATCGCGCTGGTCGACGCCGAAGAACTCCAGCCGATCCTGGTCGATGGATACGCGCAGGCGCGGCCGCGGCGCACCGACCGAGTCGTCGACATCGACAATGAAGGGCACAGACGCGAAAATCTTCTTTACTTCGGCCATAACAGAACGGCGCGTCGCCGCGTCGGGACCGTAGATCTCGGCCAGCAGGGTGGCGAGCACCGGTGGGCCTGGAGGCACCTCGACCACCTTGACGACCGTACCGTCGGGGACTTCCAGCGCCTTTAGCCGCTTGCGCAGGTCGAGGGCGATGGCGTGGCTGCTGCGGCTGCGTTCCCCGCGTGGCGCAAGGTTGAGATGAAGTTCGCCAAGCTCCGGTTCCAGGCGCGCGTAGTAGTGCCGCACGAGGCCGTTGAGGTTGAATGGCACCGGTGTGCCGGCATAGGCCTGAACCGAGCGCAGCTCGGGCACCTTGGTCGCGATCTCGGCGGCAGCCAATAGGGTACGCTCGTTCATCTCCAAACTGGCACCCTCCGGCAGGTCGACCAGGACGGCGATCTCCGACTTGTTGTCAAACGGAAGAAGCTTGACGGTGACGAGCTTCGCCGCGAAGAGCAGCATCACCAGCGCCGTCGCAAGCCCGACACCGATCAGGAAAACCCACGCGGAGCGGCCCGTTCGAATCACGGGCGTGGCGAGCCGCCGATAGAGGCGGCCGAGCCAGCCCTCCCGGTGCGACCCGCCGTGGGCGGCCGTGGCAGCCGGCGCCAGCCGGAGCATAAGCCACGGCGCGATGATGACCGCTACGAAGAACGACAGCAGCATGGCCGCGGAGGCGTTGGCCGGGATCGGCGCCATGTAGGGACCCATCAGCCCCGACACGAACAGCATCGGCAGGAGGGCAGCCACCACTGTCAGGGTGGCGACAATGGTCGGATTGCCGACTTCAGCGACCGCTTCCACGGCCGCCTTAGCACGTGAGCGCCCGTCATTCATGCTCCAGTGGCGTGCGATGTTCTCCACCACGACGATGGCATCATCAACCAAGATACCGATGGCGAAGATCAGCGCGAACAGGCTGACCCGGTTGATGGTGTAACCCATCACATTGGCGGCAAAGAGCGTGAGCAAAATCGTCGTCGGGATGATGATCAGCGTCACCAGACCCTCGCGCCAACCGATGGCGAGGGCGATGAGCACCACGATCGACACGGTCGCAAGCCCGAGGTGGAAGAGGAGCTCGTTTGCCTTCTCGTTGGCTGTTTCGCCGTAGTCGCGCGTGACGGCAACTTCGATATCGTCCGGGATCAGCCGTCCGCGCAGCGCCTCGACGCGATGCCTCAGCGCGTCCGCCACCACCACCGCGTTCGCACCGGCCCGCTTGGCAATCGCCAGGCTCACGGCCGGTGTCGTGGTCCAGCTCCCGTTGTCTCGCGGGGTGATGTTCCAGACGCGATGTTCCTGCGGACTCGCGCCGACCACCACCTTGGCCACGTCGCGCACGTAAACCGGGCGGTTGTCGCGGGTGGTCAATAGCAACAGCCCGATGTCCGGCACGCCACTAAGCGTCTGTCCGGCCGACACCGCGCGCATTTCGCCCTCGTTCCGCACTTGGCCTGCCTGGAACGAGCGGTTCGCGCCGCGTATCTTGGCAATGAGCTGCTGCAAGGTCACGCCGAAGAGTGCCAGTTTCTCCGGATCCGGCTCGACCTGAATCTGCGGTGGGCGACCGCCCGCAATGTAGCTCAGACCAACGTTGTGGACGTTGATCAGCTCACCGCGCAACTTGTCGGCAAGCTCGTAGAGGTCCTTGTCAGTCCACCGCGATGCCGCCTCGGGCTTGGGCGAGAGCGTGAACACGACGATCGCCACGTCATTGATGCCTCGGCCGACGATCAGAGGTTCTGGAATACCGATAGGAATGCGGTCGTAGTTGGCCCGGATTTTCTCGTGCACCCGTAGAATGGCGTCCTCGGCGGTCGTCCCGACCAGGAAGCGGGCTGTGACCATCGCGCGATCGTCCTGCGTCGCACTATAGACGTGCTCCACGCCGTCGATGCCCTTAACGATCGCTTCCAGCGGCTTGGTCACCAGCTCGACCGCGTCGGGTGCTTTCAATCCATCGGCCCGGACAGAAATGTCGACCATCGGCACGCTGATCTGCGGCTCCTCCTCGCGAGGGATGACCAGAAGCGCGACAAAACCCACCGCCAGCGACGCCAGCAGGAACAGTGGGGTCAGGGGCGAACGTATGGTCGCCTGGGTAAGCCGGCCTGATAGACCGAGATTCATGGGGTTACCAGGTTGTCTCCGGACTTGAGGCCGGAAAGGATCTCAATGCCATCGGGCAGGTCGGGACGCGGCAGCTCGCGCCCACGCTGAATGGGCACGTCGCGCCCGCTGCCGTCCTTTCCCTTGACCCTCACATAGTCCAACCCGAACCGGGTGGTGATGAGCTTCGCGGGAATCACAATAGCCGTGCGATCCCCGGCCGACACCCACACGCGAATGCGCTCGTTGACGAAATAGTCGCCGAGGCCCTCCACAACGGCGTCGGCCACGACACGCCCATCCTCGATCTGCGGATAGACCAGCCTGATGGTGCCGAAGCGGGGCTCGGCGGTACCTAGCTCGCGGCCATCAATGCGCACCGCGTCCCCAACCTTGAGAAAGCGGGCGTGCCGCTCGGGCACACGCAGGCGCAGAACGAATCCGCGCTCGGCGATTTGGGCCACCGGCTCACCCGCCATTATGACGGTGCCGGTCGTCAACGGCACGCTCAGCACGCGGCCTGCGGCAGGAGAAAGCACGCGGCCCTCAGCGAGCTGTTGTTGTACGACGGAACGCTCAGCTACACGCGAGCGCAGGGCGTTGGTTGCCACGTCGAAAGCCGTGCGCGCCTCGTCGAGGCGAGTTCGCGGGATTGTACCCTTGTTTACCAGCTCTTCCGCGCGATCGAGATCGTTTTGAGCCTTGGCCCGCTGGGCATCCAGACCTGCAATCTGCGCATCAAGAGACTTCATCTGCAGTGCCAGCTTCTCATCCCCGACCATGGCAACAACCTGGCCGAGCGTGACCTCGTCGCCCTCCTTGACGGCGAGTTCCGCCACCGTGCCGCCAATGCGCGCGCGGGCCGGTACGACCCGACGGCTTTCAACGGTGGCGAAGATAGCCTTCTCATCCGATACCCTGACTGGCGCGACAACGAAGGGATCGTCGGCATGCGACGGCACCACCAGGACAAGGCTAAGCCAAGCGAACGCTATGAAGCCGATGCGCATCAGGGCTCACTCCTTGAAAAGGCCGGAACAGGACTTCCGCCAGTTGACGGAAGGAGCATTGATCCACCGCAATTCACCGCTTGCGCGCCTGTGGTCTGCTTTCTGTCGAAGGGCCGCAGTGGACCCGATAGAGCACCTCGATGAGCGCGCGCGCTGGGACGCTGCTGATGGAGTACCAGACCGTTTGTCCATCCCGGCGCGCCGCGACCAGTCCGTCCCGGCGCAGCAAGGCCAAATGCTGGGACATGGTGGAGTCACGGATGCCGAGACGCTGGGCCAGGTCTCCCACTGAGGACTCGCCCTCGATGAGCTGGCACAAGATCAGGAGCCGGTGCCTGTTCGCGAGCGCCTTGAGAAGCTCGCTCGCCGCGTCAGCAGCCTGCCGCATTCGCTCAATCTCTATTTTCATACTTGCGTATATACGCATCTACGCATATATAGTCAACCGCGATGGTCGTCGACCTCGCGGACACTTCGCTAAGACGTGAGACTTGACAAAAAAGCGGAGCGCCCAGTCAGTTTGGAGATGGGTGTGAAGATGATGAGCATGAACATTGATCGAGCGGTGTTGGGGTTCGCCGGCCTCATGGTTCTGGCCAGCCTGCTACTGGCGACCTACGTTAGCGCCTACTGGCTGCTGCTGACCGGCTTCGTGGGCCTCAACCTGCTTCAGGCTGCTTTCACGGGCTTTTGCCCGGCCTCCAAGGTCTTCCGGAAGCTGGGGCTCAAGGCCGGTTGCGCGTTCAACTGACACCGGCTTGAGGCCAGCCCGGCGCAATCCGTGGATGGGGAGGGCCCTTGTTGTCGTCGCAGATCGCCGAGCGCCTTGTCCGCAGAGCCCTGATCGCAATCGCGCTGATCAGCCTCTTCCTCGGCCTCGCTGCATGGTGGGCTGGCAAGAGCGGTGAGGCCCAGTGGATCTGGGCAGGTGGCACCCTGCCGGTGCTTGCGATGTTGCTCGTCTCCATGGCGCGCGACGTGCTGGCCGGGCGACTTGGGGTCGACGCCGTCGCCTTCGTCTCGATGGCCGCCGCGCTCGTTCTGGGGGAAACACTAGCCGGCGCAGTCGTGGCTGTCATGTATGCCGGCGGCAACGTGCTCGAGGATTTTGCCGTTGCTCGCGCCGAACGCGACCTCAGATCGCTGGTCGATCGGGCGCCACGGATCGCGCATCGCCTCGTTGGGAGGGCCATTGAGGACGTCACGATCGAGCAGATTGCGATCGGCGATTTTGTTCTCGTGCGTGCAGGCGAGGTGATTCCTGTCGACGGCGTGATCAGCAGCGCGAGCGCCATGATCGACGAATCTGCTCTCACGGGTGAGCCGATCCCCGTCAATCGCCATGCCGGTGAGCCCGCCCACAGCGGCACGGTCAACGCCGGCGAGACCTTTGAGCTGAGAGCCACGGCCACGGCCGGAGAGAGCACGTATGCTGGTATTTTGCGCATGGTTACGGCAGCGCAGACCGCAAAGGCTCCCTTTATCCGTTTGGCCGACCGCTATGCCCTGCTGCTCCTGCCGGCAACGCTGATCGTTGCCGGTCTGGCATGGTACTTCTCAGGCGACCCCATCCGCGGGTTGGCGGTCCTCGTCGCGGCCACGCCGTGTCCACTTATCCTTGCGGCGCCAGCGGCCTTCATCGCCGGCGTCTCGCAGGCTGCGCGCCGCGGCATTCTCGTCAAAGGCGGCGGCGCATTGGAGGCGCTGGCCCGGACCCATACCGTCATGTTCGACAAGACCGGAACGCTCACCGTTGGCGGCGCAAGGCTGGTTGCCATCGAGACGGCTCCTGGCGAAAGCGCCGACGAGGTTCTGCGTCTGGCCGCGTCACTGGAGCAGGCATCACACCACGTCGTCGCCTCGGCGATCGTTGCCGCCGCCTTGGCAAAAGGCCTCAAACTGGAGATGCCCGCTCACACCCACGAGACCAAGGGGTCCGGCATCGAAGGACAGATCGGCGGCAAACAGGTGAAGGCCGGGTCGCATCAGCTCGTCTATGGCTCGCGGAAACCGGAAGATTGGGCCGTGCGCGCCGTGCGGCGTGGTGCGTGGCGTTCGGCGCTTAGCGTGTTTGTCGCCGTCGACGGACGTGCTATCGGCGCGCTGCTTCTTGGGGACGAGCTTCGGCGCGAGACGCCGCGCGCCATACAGGCTCTCCGCGGCGCCGGGATAGCGCGGATCGTGATGGTAACGGGAGACCGCGCGGACGCTGCCGAGACGATTGCCGCAGCCCTCGACCTGGATGCGGTGCTTGCCGACCGTGTCCCCTCGGACAAGGTGGACGCCGTCGCAGTCGAGCAGCGTCTCAACCCGACACTGATGATCGGGGACGGCATCAACGACGCCCCCGCTTTGGCCAAGGCCGACGTTGGCATCGCGATGGGCGCCCGCGGCGCCAGTGTCACCTCGCAGGCTGCCGATGTCGTCATCCTGGTCGACCGCCTGGATCGGGTATCCGACGCAGTCGTGATAGCCAAGCGCACACGGGGCATTGCGATGCAAAGTGTCGTTGCCGGCATGGCCATGTCGGGGGCCGCAATGCTGGTGGCAGCGGCTGGTTGGCTACCCCCGGTTGCGGGGGCCCTGACGCAGGAGGTGATCGATGTGTTGGTGATCCTCAACGCGCTTCGTGCGCTCGGTCCTGGCCGCAGCCTCGGTCGTCACGCCATGCCAGCCGCGGCAGCTCGCAAGCTGCGGGAGGATCACGAGCAGATCGAGGTCAAACTCAACCGGCTGCGGGAAGTCGCCGATGCCCTCGATGACGCCGACGGGTCGGCGGCCGTGCAACTCATTGCCGAAGCAAACGGCATTGTCACCCGCGAAATCCTCACCCACGAGCGGGATGATGAAAGCGCCGTCTACCCACGTCTTGCCAGGTTCCTGTCAGATGGACACGGCTTAGGGGCGATGAGTCGGGCGCACCGTGAGATCATGCATCAGGCGAGGCTGCTGGCCCGCATCACCGACGGGCTCAGCCCTGCCGACGCAGACCGGTACCTAGTACGCGATGCTCAACGTATCATCGAGGCGATCGAAGCGCTCGTGCGCATTCACAACGCGCAGGAGGAAGACATCTACGAACACGCAGTCGCTGCTTAGCGTGATTTCCGCACGCAGCCCCGCTCAGACAACGGCGAATTGGCCCATCATGCCGTAATCCTCGTGCTCGAGAATGTGGCAGTGGTACATGAAGGGCATGTTGCGGGGCGCCGGATGATCGAAGCGGACAAGCACCTCCGCATGTTCGTCGACCAACACGACATCCTTCCATCCCGCCTCATGCCGAGGAGGGTTCAGACCGTTCTTGCTCAAGATCCTGAAGGTCGCTCCATGGATGTGGAACGGATGAGCCATCGGCATGCCGCCGCTGCTGATTTCCCAAACCTCGGCAGTCCCGAGCTTGGCCGTCACATCGGTGCGGTCCATGGCGAATGAACGGCCGTTGATGCCCATCATTTGCCCACGTCCACCGCGCATACCCATCATACCCATGCCCATCATTCCCATCCCCAGCATGGCATCAAGCTCGAAAGTCCGCCATTTAACTGCAGACTGGACGTCGGGTGCGCCAATCGTGGCCAGCTGACCGGGAGGCTTTGTGATCGTAGCTTTCAGCTCGGCAGCGGGCGCGAAGCGCATCACGTGCTCGATCCCAAACGAGGATCGAGGTGCTGGGCCCATCATGCCGGGCCCCATTCCCAGATTTGGTTCGGGCATCGTGACGAGATCAACGGGACGGCCATTCGCGAAGTCTACGAGAATCTCGTACCTTTCCGCTGGCGCGATCAGTAGGCGCGTTACCTCAACGGCCTCCGGAAGATATCCACCGTCGCTCGCGATGACCAAGAATGCCCGGCGGTCGGTGAAACGCAGATTGAAATTGCGGGCGTTGGCCGCATTCAAGAGGCGCAGGCGCACAAACCCCGCGGGTACGTTCGCCACGGGGCTAACCGCACCATTGACGATCAGCGTGTCGCCCCGGAAGCCATGCATGATATCCATCATGTCCGGGTCGTAGGTCGCCGTACCGTTGCCGGCAAAGCGCTTGTCCTGCAGCACAATCGGTAAATCGTCGACGCCGTAGCTTGCCGGAATGCCCCGGTCCCTGTCGTCCCCGTCGCTTACGATCATCATGCCGGCAAGACCGGCATAGATCTGACGGGCTGTCTTGCGATGAGGGTGTGGGTGGAACCAGGTTGTCGCGGCAGGCTGCTTGACGGTGATCTCGGGTGACCATGTTGCGCCCGGTGCGATCGTATTGTGAGGACCGCCATCTACCTCTGACGGCACCAGCATTCCGTGCCAATGCAAGGTCGTCTCTTCATCGAGACCGTTCTCGACCCGGAAGGGAATGGTGTCGCCTCTGCGGACGCGCACAACCGGACTTAGATAACTCGCGGAGATCCCGTGCGAGGGTACTGCTCGACCGGGCAAGAACCGATGCTGCGTCTTCTGCAAGGTCAGAGTCACCGGCTCACCGCTGCGCGCCTCGATCAGGCGCGGAATCGGGAGGGGTTGCGCCGCTGCGGGAGCGCCAAGCGCCCACCGCGGCAGGCCCGCCGTGACCAAGCCGGCCGTGGCGGACGCCGAGAGCATGAGCGCCTGGCGCCGTGTCAATGCGCTTCGACCTGACATGATGAGACTCCTACGGTGCCGATTCCGGGGGCGCGCGACGCTGCGCGGATCGCGAAGCACAGCGCGCCGATCCCGTCTGTTGTCAGCGATAGTGTCCGTGCCCATGCCCGTGACCGCCCGCGAAGCCGCGGCGCGCTTCACCAGCGCGAAAGCCCGGACCAGAGAGGATGTCCTCGGCCTTGGCCTTTTGCGACTCGTCCAGCGTCGCCCGCAGCTCCTCGGCCGCCACATTCACAGCCTCAAGCTGGGTCTGCCGCTGTTCGCGCATCTTGCTCAAGCGGGCGAAACGATCGGCAGGGGACATGCTATCCGCGACCTCGGGATCGAAGCGCTCCCTCCCGTTCCTCGGGGCGGTCGCGGCATCCTGGACGGCCTTGGCGTATTTCGTCCAAGCTGGCTCCTGGGCTGGAGTGATCGCAAGTTCGGCTTTCAGCGCATCGAGGCTGGCGGGATCGTAGTCGGCCCGGTCGGCAGGCCCGTGCTCCATGTGCCGGCCCATGCGCCTATGCGTTCCCCGGCCCACATCGTGATGCATGTCTTCCATGTGCCCTGAGCCCATGTCGTCCCGCATGCCTTCCATCATGTCGTGGCCCATTCCACCATGACCCATTCCACCATGACCCATGCCCCGCATGAAACCAGGGCTCATGCCGCGCATGAACGAGGGACCGAAACCGTCGGGGCCGGCCGATTGCGCCAGTGCCCACCCACCAGCAAACATCGCAGTCGCCGCGACTGCACCGATTACCAGGGCTTTTGTGTTCATGACTGTCTCCAATTTCACCGCGATGGATGAGATCCGTTGGTGATCGATTGGAGAGCGGAAACGTCACCGAAGTTTTTCAGGAACCAGGTTATTTGTGACAAAGTATGTCAGGCGTCGGCCCAGCAACACATCGACACACATTCAGGCCACGCCGATACACGAGGACGGCTGTATATTTTCATCCATGACGGGCGAACCGCACATATTGATCGTCGATGATCATCGCGAGATCCGCGATCTGGTCTCGCGAGCGCTCAACAAGGAAGGTTTTCGCGTCAGCGTTGCGGCGGACGGCCGGGCCATGCGCAAGGTCCTGGCCGACAGCCGCATCGATCTCATCCTCCTCGACCTGATGCTGCCCGGCGAGGACGGCCTGTCCCTTTGCCGCGGCCTGCGTGCCGAATCCCGCATTCCCATCATCATGCTGACGGCCAAGGGAGACGAGGTCGATCGCGTCATCGGCCTGGAAATGGGAGCGGACGACTACCTGCCTAAACCGTTCGGCAGCCGAGAATTGATCGCCCGCATTCGGGCCGTCCTGCGCCGAAGCCATGAGGCTCCGCCGCCGAAACCCGGCACCCGCCCGAAGCGATACCGCTTTGATCGCTGGCGGCTCGACGTCGGCGCGCGGGAGTTGCTGCGCGAGGACGGCATCACCTTGCCGCTCAGCACCGGAGAATTCGATCTCTTGATCACGCTCGTGGAGCGGCCGCAGCGTGTGCTCAGCCGCGATCAACTTTTGGATTTGGCTCGCGGGCGTGCTGCCGGCCCTCTGGACCGCAGCATCGATACCCAAATCAGTCGTCTTCGCCGAAAGCTCGAACAGGACTCAAGCAATCCCAAGATCATTAAGACGGTCTGGGGTGGCGGCTACATGTTTACGCCTGCGGTAACCGAAGAATGAGCCGCTTGCTTCCGAGAAGCCTGTTCGGACAGACCCTGCTCATCTTGCTGGCGGGACTGATCGCCTCGTATGCCGTCGGCTTCTGGATCTTCACGGCAGACCGCGAGCAGGCGGTGCGTGCGGTCGGTGGCTTTGCCACCGCTCAGCGCATCGCAAATCTTACGCGCCTGGTCCAGGATACCCCGCTGGACGCCCGTCAGCGGATTGTAGCCTCGTTGAGCGATCAGACGTTTCGCGTAACGCTCTCTGCACGACCGCCGGCGTCGCAACCCGGAGACAGCGATACTGCCGCTGCGCAAGCTATCAGGGAATTCCTCAGCGACCAGCTTGAACTCGGGTCCGCGCGCCAGCCCCGCGTCTCAGCCTCCACCAGAGAAGGGCCGGGCTTCGGGCCGTGGCACGCGATGGGGCACGGTCCGATGATGATGCACGGCTTTGGCGAAGTCGCGGGCTTTGGGGATCTGCAGGTGTCCATCCCCCTGACCGATGGGTCCTGGCTTTCGTTCGCGACCACCCTTCCCGCGGGAGGCCCTGCCTTCTCCGCGCAGTTTCTCCTGTCCATGGCCATCATGGCGCTGATAATTCTCGGTGTTTCCGTGTGGGCCGTGCGTCGCGTCACTGCGCCGCTTGCCTCTCTCGCCTCGGCAGCCGAACGGCTCGGCCGTAACGTAAATGCCGCACCGCTGCAGGAGACCGGGACCAGCGAAACCCGGCAAGCTGCGCGGGCGTTCAACGACATGCAGGCGCGTCTGCGCGGCCTCATCGAGAATCGCACGCGCCTGCTGGCGGCTATCTCGCACGATTTGCGCACGCCCCTGACGCTTCTGCGGCTTCGCGCCGAAACGATGGAGAATGGGGCCGAACGCGACAAGATGCTGGCCAACATTGCGGAGATGGACGCCATGATCGGCGCGACGCTGATGTTTGCCCGCGATCAAAACGCGGATGAGGCGAAACGTCTGACGGACATCACATCTCTCCTGCAGAGCGTGGTCAACGACATGCGCGACGCGGGGTTTGCGGTTCAGATGCGGGAGTCGAAATCGATCGTCTACGAATGTCAGCCGGCGGCCCTCAAGCGCGCAATCCGCAACCTCCTCGACAACGCGGTCAAGTATGGGAAGTCAGGGACAGTAGAGATTCGCCGGCTCCCGAAAGCAATCGAGATCGACATCGATGACGAGGGGCCGGGCGTGCCCCAACAGGAACTCACGCGCGTTCTTGAGCCATTCTATCGCCTGGACGAATCCCGCAGTCGCGAGACCGGTGGAGTTGGGCTAGGCCTTGCCATCGCACAGTCGATCGTCCAGTCGCATGGCGGATCTCTCCGCCTGAGCAATCGGCCAACTGGCGGCCTTCGTGCGGCAATTGTTCTGCCGGCGTGAAGCTTCTCAGCCGTCCGGCGCATCATAGTTCCGGTGCGCTGACCGCGCCGGCCCAGGCCACGCGACGCAGCGGCGGACGCTTAGATCTTTCGGCTATCGTAGGCCCAATGCAGAAGGGCCTGGCGCTGGCGCCGCCGGCACGCGAGATCGCACGGCTCGCAGTTCCGCTTGATCTGGAGGACATGACGACGCATCGCACGCCAGCGTCCGATTTGCCGCAGGTCTTCGTCCTTCATTCTGCGGCCCATGTAGTAGCGGCA
Organism: Hyphomicrobiaceae bacterium; assembly: GCA_035550075.1. Lineage (GTDB taxonomy): Bacteria > Pseudomonadota > Alphaproteobacteria > Rhizobiales > Hyphomicrobiaceae > AWTP1-13. The sequence goes on from DASZQG010000072.1 coordinate 14,730, forward strand.
ATACCACTGGAACCAACCGCGAGGATCATCGGGGTGTATCCATCCCCGCTCGCGCCAAACCGACAAGGGCTGACTCGCCTTTACGCCAAAATAGTTCAACGAAGAATCGTAGGCCCGTGGCGACAATTTTGCCCCTGCGAACCAGGCTGCAGGGAATTCGTTTCGGCAGTCCGTCATGTATTTTCCGCCGAACACACCCAGGTGGAGCATCTCCTTGGGCGTCAAATCGGGCTTGAAATCGGGATCGAAATTGCGACCCGACGGCTCGCTCAAGACATAGCGGTAACCCCGCTGCATCTTGTCGTTGACGGTAATCGTGCGCTTGGTCATTGGCCTTGGGTCTCGGCGCGGCGGCAGCGCTTCGCGATTGCCTCTATATTCGTGGTACTTTCTGCGCTGGGACAGTTGATCTCCCGTAGCAGCGCGGGTGCGGATGAGGAGACCTTGGTGGAAATCGTTTCGATCATTGGCCTGGCCTGCTTCATTGGCGCCTGCTTTCTCGCAGCGCTGACCGGCGCGTGGTTTCGTCCGGGCGAATGGTACGAGCGGCTAAAGAAGCCATCCTGGCGACCACCAAACAAGGCGTTCGCGCCGGTCTGGACAGTACTCTATTTGATGATCGCCGTTTCGGGCTGGCTCGTTTGGCGCGAGGCGGGCTTCTCCGGCGCCGCGCTGCCACTTGCGGCGTATGCCGTTCAGCTCGCTCTGAATGCCGCGTGGACGCCTCTGTTCTTCGGCCTGCGCCGTCCCGATCTCGGACTAATCGACATCGTCCTGCTCTGGCTGGCAATTGTCGTAACGATCCTGCTGTTCTTCCCGGTCCATATCGCGGCCGCCTTGCTGCTCGTGCCCTATCTTGCCTGGGTGAGCTTTGCCATGGCGCTCAACTTTGCAGTCTGGCGCTTAAATCCATCGACAGGCTGATGCAGTCGGCCAGATGATGTTTTTCCGAGCCTCGGCTTCGGGTGCGGCGTCGCATCACCGGGCCAGGCGCGTTTCCGTTATAAAGCCCCAGACCGGATCGAACCGATGGACGTGATAGACGGGAACGTTTCTCAAATGGTTGGGATAGTGCCCACGCCGTAGAGGCGTTGCCGTTGCCGTCATCACCGTTGCGGGAATGCTGCCGACGTAACCGAACGCCGCCCGGTGCACATGACCGCTGAAGACTTCAGCTACTCGCCCCGAGTGATTGAGCGCGCGGGCGAGTACCGCCATCGTCTCGGCACTTTCGAAGTGGAGCGGCTCCGGCCCTTCCGACACCAGGAACGGCGGGTGATGGGTGAACACGGCAATCGGCTTGCTGGCGTCTGCGTCGAGTAGCTTCATCAGGTCCTGGAGCCGTACGCGGCAGAAGTCGCCCTTGTTGCCGTCGCTTTGAGTATCGAGAACGACCAGCCGCACCGGATGGCTGTCTATCGCGTACTGCACAAACGGAAAATCCGGCCGGAGATATCCACGTGACAAGAAGGCTTCGCGCAGATGCGTCCTGTCATCCTTGTTGCCGGTAAGTACGTACACCGGCGCCCTGGCCTTCGCGAGTATTGCCGCGGCCTGTGCGTATTCATCCGCCCTGCCGTTATGAACGATGTCGCCCGTGTGCACGATCACATCGGGGGACGGCACCAGACCGTTGATCGCGGCAACGGTAGCGTCCAGGTCTGCCAATCTCTGATCGGCATCCGGTACATCCAGCGCGATGTGACTATCGGAGAGGTGCGCGATGATCATCGCTGGACCTTGCCTAGCGGCCGCACGTGCGCAACGCTTCTCGCGGCGACCGTCCACGGTCTCCGCACTGCGAGAAAAGCCGTGAGCGGCCTGCATGGCCCTGTCGACCAGGCCATGCACTAGCTTACGATGTGATAGACCGGCGCCTTCTCCAGCTCCCACTTCCCCGACTCCCGCTCGTAGCGGGACAGGGTGAAGCAGTGCCAATCCTTGTCGTCCAGCTTCGGATAGTCGCCGCGGTAGTAGTAGCCGGGCCAGCGCGTCTCCTTGCGGAACAGAGTGTGCTGCGTAACGCACTCCGACGCCAGAAGCCGGTGCTGCAGCTCCCAAGCGCGCTGAAGCTGATGCAGGTCCTCGGCGCCGAGATGGGCAACGTCTTCCTTCAACATCCCGAGCAGCTCGAGCCCGCGCGTGAGCAGAGGCTCGTTCGTCATATAGTTGACGCTAATGCCGCCGACGTACTCGTCCATGATCTTTTCAAGACGCTGGAGAGCGTGGATGGGCAGGATGTAGCTCGGCGAAACCGTGCCGGCGACGATCTCGTTGCGATAAACTTGGTAGTGCTCGAGCGGCTTGTAGACGGCTTTCTTCAGGTCCTCGATTTCGGCATCGCTGACGTTGGGCTGATCCCTGCCCTTCTCCAGCACGTACCTCACAGCCGCCTTGGCGGCGATGCGGCCTTCGGTAAAGGAACCCGAGGAGAACTTGTGGGCCGTTCCGCCGATGGTGTCGCCAGCGCCGAACAGGCCATCGACCGTCATCATCCGGTTGTAGCCCCACTGGTACTCGGCGGGCGCATAGTCTTCCGGACCGCTGGCCCAGGCGCCCGAGCAGGTCGCATGCGAACCCATCACGTAGGGCTCCGACGTCGTCAACTCGGGGTTGGTGTGCTTGGGATCGATGTTCTGCGACGCCCAGACGACCGCTTGGCCGATCGTCATCCCCAGGAAGTTCTCCCAGCCGATCGTCTCCTTGTGCGGATCCTGGAAGGCTTCCTTGGTCACCATGCGGATAGGGCCGCGCCCGGCCGCGATCTCGCGGAGGATGGCGTGATTGCGCAGACAGGTTGGAACCGGGTGCTGGTCGATGTAGTTGCCGACGAGCGCCTTGGTGTCGTCATACCACTTCGACTCGTACTCCTCGCCGTACGCGTTTTGCGTGTAGGTTTTCAGGTGCAGGAAGTAGGCGCCGACCGGACCGTAGCCGTCCTTGAAGCGCGTCAGGACGATGCGATTCTCCATTTGCGTCATCTTGGCACCGACCAGGATCGGAAGCGCATAAGCGGACGCGCTGCTCCATGGCGCGTACCAGGTGCGGCCCATGCCCTCGCCGACAGCGCGCGGCTTGAAGATGTGGGACGCACCGCCGGCGGCGACGATCACCGCCTTGGCGCGGAAC
>DASZQG010000073.1:0-1883 GCA_035550075.1 Hyphomicrobiaceae bacterium
TTCTCGGGCGCGCAGTACAGCTTGTCGCGATGATACAAGGCCTCGACCGACTGCTCTTCCAAGTACGGCAGCAGGTCCACGACGTAGTTGTTCATCTCGACGTCGGGGTCGACGGTGAGCGGCCCCTTGAGCCGCAACGTAAAGGCGGAAGGAAACGTCTTGTTCTGCGCCTCGAAGTTAACGAACGCGACCCCATACTGCCGCAAGTTATTGGTGCACTGCGTCCGCCGCGCCGTCTCGCGCGAAGCCTGAATGGCGGGGATGGAAAGGCTGACCAGAAGGCCGATGATGGCGACTACTAGCATCACCTCGATCAACGTGAGCCCGTCTACCGCTCGTGATCGTTTCATTGATCTGTCTTTCGACTAGAAGAAGTCAGGGCGGGACGTGACAATTGCCGGCCAGCCCAGTTGCACAACCAATACCGCTAGCGACATGGCAAAGAGCGTTTCCAGTCGAACGCAGGGCGATTGCGCCATGATAGGTAATCTGGCATGATGGGGCGAAGCGTTTTCTGCCGTTGGCTGGGGAGCAGCCGGGGTTGAAGAGGGCGCGTTGCCAAGGAGGCGTGTCATGTCGAGTATCAAGTCGGCGCGGATTGACGAACACTTTGCTGAGCTGACGGATCCGCGACGTCGCAAAGTTACTTATCCGCTCGTCAACGTGGTGACCATTGCGTTGTGCGCGGTTATCTGTGGGGCGGATGATTTCGTGTCGATTGCCGATTGGGGCCGCACGAAGCGTGCTTGGCTGGCAAAGCTTCTGGACTTGTCGAGCGGCATTCCCTCGCACGACCGATTCAACGCGATCCTGGGCGCGATCAAGCCCGCCGAGTTCGAGAAGTGCCTGCTGAGTTGGATCACTGCGCTGCACGAGATCACCGGCGGTCAGATCGTGGCCATCGACGGCAAGACGTTGCGGCGCAGCTTTGACGCGGCATCGAGCAAGTCGGCCATTCACATGGTCAGCGCCTGGGCCACGGCCAACCACATCAGCCTGGGACAGGTGGTGGTCGACGAGAAGAGCAACGAAATCACGGCCATTCCTAAACTGCTGGAAATCCTGGAACTCTCGGGCGCTTTGGTGACCATTGACGCCATGGGCTGCCAGACCGAGATCGCCGAGAAGATTGTGGCTGCCGGCGCCGACTATTGCCTGGCCGTGAAAGGCAATCAGCCGACGCTGCACGCAGGGATCGTAAAGTTCTTTGATGACCATCTGGAAGACGACTTCGCGCGGGTGAGCGTGCGGCGCCACGAGACGCAAGAAAAAGGACACGGCCGCGAGGAGACGCGGCATTACTTTATCTGTCCGGTGCCGGAGGATCTGCCGGACCGTTCGCGGTGGTCCGGTCTGAAGGCCATCGGCATCGTGATCAGCAGTACGCAACGGGGTGGCAAGGACTGCGGCGACGTGCGTTACTACATCCTCAGCAAGTATCTGGCAGCGCGGCGTTTCGCCGAGGCGGTGCGCGGGCACTGGGGTATCGAAAACCGTCTGCACTGGCAACTCGACGTCACGTTCCAGGAAGATCAGTGCCGACTTCGCCAGGGTCACGCCGACGCCAACTTCAGCATCCTCCGCCGGGCCGCCCTCAGCCTGCTCAAAAACGAACGAACCGCCAAGCTCGGCATCAAGAACAAACGCCTCTCCGCCGGCTGGAACGAAACCTATCTCGAAAAAGTCCTGCTCGGGTCATGACTTATCGTGCAATCGCCCTGGGCTTGGCAGGGCGTATGCGAAAAGCCTTGCCAAGCCGCAAGCGGATAGCGGCGGATTACACGCCGGAATTCGGCGAGTGAACAAAAAACTCGGAATACGAGCGGTGCTTTCGAGCAAGGCGCGCAAAAAAAGACCCGACACGAGCCCTGGCTGGAGCCCGT
>DASZQG010000074.1:0-4390 GCA_035550075.1 Hyphomicrobiaceae bacterium
TGGTCTGCGGCACTTGATACCAGGCGAGGTGACCGGACTGTCGCCCTCCGCTCGCAGGCCGGGAACGGCACATCCGGAATGCGCCGCCCCAATGAGCCGAGGCGACGCGAAGTATCGCACGCCCCCGGCACCCCGGGGATAAGCCCGATCAGGGTGAAGATGTCATCGCTCGCCACGCCAGCGCGCGACAACCGTGTCCCAATTGAGAAATTTCACGCCGCGCGCTCGCCGGGGGCCCCCGTGCCGCACGCGCCGGTCCCGATGCATACCCCGCACAATCGACCCTGTGCACGCACCGCTCGCCGCCCCGGTGCAAGGCCGCGCACCGTCGCGGTGCAACCCCACACCGCCGCCACACGCTGCCCTGCCCGCGACGCACCGGCAGCGGTGCCGATTGCGCACGCTGGAGGGAAATCACTCGCATCCCCTGCGCTGGCCGTTGTGCCACACAAAGTCCGGGTTCAATCTCTAACGGTCAATCACCAAATAATGCGCGGAGCAGGAGCAGACGCCATGCAGTACATCTGCGAAGCACCGCCGAAGACATGGTTCCGCATCGAGACCACGGCCGAAGCCGCCATCGAATCGCGGGACATGGATCACGCGGTCGAGAAATATTTCCGCCAGGCTTACGATCAGGCCGTGCAGTCCTATGTGCCGCCGAAGTCGGCGCACTACATCGAGCAGAACATCGGCCTCAAGGCGCATGTGCAGCGGGTGATGCCCATATTTCTCACGCTGCGCGACAACGAGGGCAGGGCGCTGGCCACGGCCATGCTGCCGCCGGAGGGCAAGGGCGAACGCGCCATCAAGCCCATTATCGTCGGCCCCGGCAATGCCGATCCATACCCCGAGCACGGAGAAGCGATCCGAAAGCTGGGCGAGCACTACGGCCTAACTCTCGACCCGGCCGTCTGCTTTCCCTATCGCCGCGGCTGATCGGGTCTTCGCGCCGCCGGCCTGAACGCGCCCGGCACATTTCCTTCAGGACTCCGGACCTGGCTCACGCCTTGTCGATGCCGCCGGCGGCGCTGGCGGTCTGCCAGGGCCGCTGGTTGACCCCCGCGATCCGCCACAGTCCCGGCGGCGGCGCACCGCCGATGTGATCGAGGCGGGTGATGGAGCAGTTCTCGACGGCGAACGATAGCGCCAATTGCGGCGGGAGCTGCAAGGCGAGGCCCAGCGCCGCGCGAATGGTGCCGCCGTGCGTCACCGCCACGATGTCGCGCCCGCGGTGCTCCTCGGTCAGCCTCAGGATCGCCGTGCCCACGCGCTCCGTCAGCGCCGCAAAGCTTTCCCCGCCCGGCGGACATTCGTCGGCGGGGGCGAACCAGAGCGTCTCCACGCCGACCTTGCGCGCGGCATAGAACGGCTTGCGCTCGAGCCCCTGCCACTCGCCGAGGTGCTGCTCGGCGAACTCTGGAATGGCGAGAAACCCGGTGCCGCGAAACCGGTCGGGCGCCGCGGCGAGGATCGCCGCCGCCGTCTGCTGGGTGCGCACGAGGTTGCTGGTCAGCCAGATCGCGTCCCTGGGAAGCTGGTGCGCCAGCGCGGCGAAGACGTTGGCATCGCCGCAGTCGCAGTCGAGATCGCGCTGCCCGTAAATGCGGCCGTTATCCGGAACGGGCGCGTGCCGCACCCACCACCACCGCGTATGCGTGGACATCGCTCAGTCCACCGTCACGACGATCTTGCCGACGGCCTTGCGCGCGGCGAGCCGCGCAATCGCCTCGCCGGCCTTGGCCAGCGGGAAATGCTCCGACACCAGCGGCTTGATGGCGCCGCGCGAATAAAGCTGCATCAGCTCGGCGATGTTGGCCGCGTTGGCCTTCGGCTCGCGTTTGGCGAAGGCGCCCCAGAACACGCCCACCACCTGGCAGGACTTGAGCAGCGTCAGGTTGAGCGGCAGCCTGGCGATGCCGGCGGGGAATCCCACCACCAGGAAGCGGCCCTCCCAGGCAATCGCCCGCAGCGCCGCCTCCGAATAGTCCCCACCCACGGGGTCGTAGATCACGTCGGCCCCCTTCTCGCCGCAGGCCTGCTTGAAGAGATCGGCCAGTGCCCTGCTGCCGGCCTTGTCGAACGGTCCCGGCGGATACACCACGCCCGCATCCGCGCCGTGCTTGCGCGCGACGTCGATCTTGTCCTGCGACGAGGCAGCGGCGATGACGCGCGCGCCCATTGCCTTGCCGAGCTCCACCGCGGCGATGCCGACGCCGCCCGCAGCGCCGAGCACCAGCAGCGTCTCGCCGGGCTTCAAGTGTGCGCGGTCTTTGAGCGCGTGGATCGAGGTTCCGTAGGTCAATACCAGTGCGCTTGCCACGTCGAAGGGCATGGCGTCGGGAATCGGGATGCAGCGCTCGACGTCGATCGCCAGCTTCTGCGCCATGCCGCCCCAGCCGCACGACCCGATCACGCGATCGCCGGGCTTGAGGCTGGTCACGCCGGGTCCGACCGACTCCACCACGCCGGCCACTTCGCCGCCGGGCGCAAACGGGCGTTCGGGCTTGAACTGGTAGCGGTCCTCGATGATGAGAAAGTCGGGATAGTTCACGCCGCAGGCTTTGATGGCCATCACCACCTCGCCGAGTCCTGGCTTGGGGTCCGACACATCCTCCAGTACCAGCGTTTCCGGCCCCCCGACCTGTTTGCTCAGCATGGCTTTCATGGCGATACTCTCTTTGCCCCGTTGTCCGTGCGGGAGGCTTGAATTATCAGAGGCGCCAGCCCACGTCACGATGCAACCGGCGGCCACGCTTCGCGGGCCGCCATATTCCCGGCGAAAGCCGCGGGTCAAATTGCGCTTGGATGCAGGACTTGACCGCCCGGCGGTGTGGCCACAAACGTCAGGCCTGCGAAGCCCGGCGCCGGGGCCCTGTCCGGTGCGCCTTTATGGCCGGGCGGACGTGCCTTAGCGAGAAGGTTTGTTGGAGATGCGCTTGAAAGTTGCTGGTGCCGGTGCGGGCCTTGTGCTGGCGCTGGCTCTCATTGCCGGGGCGGGTGCGGGGGCGGCGGTGGCGCAGACCACGCAAGCCCCGGATGCGGCCGCTGCCGTGCCGCCGCTGTCGCCGCTGCCGCCGGCCCGGACAAGCGATGCCAGGCCCGACACGCTGGAAGAGCGCGTCGCCGATTGCATCAGGCTGTGGGATGCGGGAACGCATATGACCAAGCGCGAATGGGCGGTCGTGTGCCGGCGTGTCCAGCTTCGCCTGCAGGAGGTGAAGCCCGGCGCGATGGCGCCGGTTCCCCGGTTGAAGCGCGCCGACCGCTAGCCCGGCGCACCAAGACGCCGCATCGTTGACGCGGTCTGGCCCGGCACCTACGGTTCCGGGCCCCTTTCCGGCATGCCGAAAGCCGCCGCCGCGTGCGCGCGTCCTCGGGCTTGCCATGACAGCGAGCCGCGGCCGATGAGCCAGTTCAAAGGCGTCTTTCCTTATCTTGTTTCGCCCGTCGATGATGCGGGCGAGGTGAAGGCGGACGTTCTGCGCCGCCTGTGCGCTGATCTGATCGACCAGGGCGTGCATGGCCTGACGCCGCTCGGCAGCACGGGCGAATTCGCCTACCTGGGCGACGCCCAGCGCCAGAAGGTCGTCGAGACCGTCGTCGCCGCCTCCGAAGGCCGGGTGCCGGTGGTGCCGGGCGTGGCGAGCACCTCGATCCAGCATGCGGTGGCGGAGGCGAAGCGCTATCAGCGCCAGGGCGTGGCCGGCCTCGTCGCCGTGCTGGAGGCCTATTTCCCGCTGACCGCCGCGGATGTGGAGCGCTATTTCCTGGCCGTGGCCGATGCCGTCGACTTGCCGGTCATCCTCTACACCAACCCGAACTTCCAGCGCTCCGACCTCTCGATCGACGTGATAGAGAAGCTGAGCCGCCATCCCAACATCGTCGGCCTGAAAGATGCGTCCACCAACACCGGCCGGCTGCTGTCGATCCTCAACCGCTGCGGCGACAGCCTCGATGTGTTCTCCGCCTCCGCGCACGTTGCAGTGTGCGTGATGATGCTGGGTGGCAAGGGCTGGTTCGCCGGGCCTGCATGCGTCCTCGCGCGTGAGAGCGTGTGGCTCTACGAGCTGTGCATGGCGCGGCAATGGGAGGAAGCCGTCGCGCTGCAGAAGCGACTGTGGTCCTTCAACGAAGTGTTCGCCAAGTACAACCTTGCCGCGTGCATCAAGGCCGCGCTGGAGATGGATGACTATCCGGTCGGCGCACCGATCCCGCCGCAGAGCGCGCTGCCCGCACAGGCCCGGGCGGACATCGCCGCGGCACTGCAGCGCGCGCGTGGCGAGGCGACCCGGGCCAGGGCGCGCAAGCGCGCGGCGAAGTAAGGCGCCGGCCGGCCAGCAAGGCGTTCACATCGTGTTACAGCGATGCGCAGGCGGTCGCGGCCATC